>JAZUDJ010000035.1:0-14872 GCA_045639585.1 Bacteroidales bacterium | reverse complement strand
CAGAAAGCGTTCCGTGATGTCCATGTGTTCTCCTTTCACGAAAAAAAAGCGCCGCGGGTGCGGCGCTTTTTCAGATGGAATTATTTGCAGAGCTCTGCGGTGTCCTGCGCGATCATCAGTTCCTCGTTGGTGGGGATGACCCAGACCGTGACCTTGGAATCGGCAGCGGAGATGATAGCCTCCTCGCCGCGAGTCTCGTTGCGCTCAGCATCCATCTTCACACCAAGGAACTCGAGACCAGAGCAAGAGTTCATGCGGATGTTCTTCTGGTTTTCACCAACACCGGCAGTCCAAACGATGATGTCGACACCACCCATAGCAGCAGCGTAAGCACCGATGTACTTCTTGAGGCGGTAAGCGTAAACCTCGAGAGCGATCTTAGCGTCCTCGTTGCCAGCCTCCATCTGAGCCTGAGCGTCGCGCATATCTGAGCAACCGCACATGCCGAGCATACCAGACTTCTTGTTGAGCATGGTGTCCATCTGAGCAGGAGTCATACCCTCCTTCTCCATCATGAAGGTGACTGCAGCAGCATCGATGTCGCCTGAGCGAGTACCCATGACGAGACCCTCGAGTGGGGTAAGGCCCATGGTGGTGTCGACGCACTTGCCATTGACAACAGCAGACATAGAAGCACCGTTACCTACGTGTGCTACGATGAGCTTAGAGTTGTTAGGATCGAGGCCGAGGTACTCGATGGCACGCTTAGAGACGAAGCGGTGAGAAGTACCGTGGAAGCCGTAGCGACGAACACCCCACTTGTCGAACATCTCCTTAGGGATAGCGTACATGTAAGCCTTAGGTGGCATGGTCTGGTGGAAAGCAGTATCGAACACCGCTACCTGTGGAACGTTTGGCATGAGCGCCTTCACTGCCATGATACCCTTGAGGTTAGCAGGATTGTGGAGAGGGCCGAGTACGGAGCACTCCTTGACGATCTCGATGAGCTCGTCGGTAACGAGGCTTGACTTGGTGACCTTCATAGCGCCGTGGAGTACACGGTGGCCAACTGCCTGAATCTCATCAGCTGACTTCAAAACGCCATACTTAGGATTGAGCAGGTGCTCAGAGAATACGAACTCTACAGCGGCAGTATGCTCTGGCATGTTATGCTCTACTACAACCTTCTCACCATCAGGAGCGGTGAGCTTGAGGAATGAATCAGCGAGACCGATCTTCTCGACACCACCCTGTGCGATGACTTCCTTGCCATCGAAAACTTTATACTTGAGGCTCGATGAGCCGCAGTTAAGAACTAAGATTTTCATATTACTTTGCTGCACGCTCCTTAGCGCCGATTGCCTGGTTACAAGTTACTACGATTGTCTGATATACCTCATCGATGTTACAGCCACGGCTGAGGTCGTTGACTGGAGCAGCGATACCCTGGAGGATAGGACCTACTGCGGTGCCGCCAGTGAGACGCTGAACGAGCTTGTAGCAAATGTTGCCAACCTCAAGGCTTGGGAATACGAGGGTGTTGCAGTGACCAGCTACGGTGCTACCCTTAGCCTTGCTAGCACCTACTGAAGGTACGATAGCTGCATCGGCCTGAAGCTCACCGTCGATCTGAAGCTCTGGACGGAGCTCCTTAGCGATAGCAGTTGCCTCGATAACCTTGTCGCACATCTCATGCTTAGCAGAACCCTTAGTAGAGAATGAGAGCATACCAACGACTGGAGTCTCGATGCCGGCAATGTCGTGAGCAGTATCAGCTGCGCAGACAGCAATCTGACCGAGCTGCTTAGCGTCTGGGTTAGGAGTAACTGCACAGTCAGCAAATACCATGATGCCGTCCTTGCCATAAGCCTTAGCTGCCTCATTCTCCATGATCATGATGAATGCACCTGAAACGCAAGAGATGCCAGGAGCGGTCTTGATGATCTGGAGAGCTGGACGAAGCACGTCGCCGGTAGTGTTGCGAGCACCAGCAACCTGACCGTCAGCCTCACCGCTCTTGATGATGAGTGTACCGAGGTAGAGAGGATCCTTGACGAGCTCTGCAGCCTTCTCAGGGGTCATACCCTTCTTCTCACGAAGCTTGAAGAGGAGGTCAGCGTACTGCTGAGCCTTAGGGTTGTTCAAAGGCTCAACGATGGTAGCCTTGTCAATATTCTTGAGACCGTACTCTGCAACGAGAGCGTCGATCTCTGACTTTGCGCCGATGAGGACGATGTCAGCTACGCCGTCGCCAAGGATGCGGTCAGCGGCCTGAATAGTACGTGGTTCGGTGCCCTCTGCGAGGACGATACGCTGCTTGTTGGCCTTTGCCTTAGCAACGAGTTGATCCATTAATGCCATTTTTCTATAGATTTATTAGTTAGTGTTGAATAGTCATTAGATTGTGCAAAGATAATAGAAATCGGTCATAAAACAAAGAAATGAGGCAAATATTTGTCAATATTGCCTCATTTTTTACTTGAAATATGTTGTATAATATGTTTTTGCCCGAATTACTGGATGATAGTGGTGCGAAGACTTGTCTTGTCGAAGACCTCGTTGGCCACCTGCTGCATGAGCGCAGGTGTCACGGCGTCGATGCGAGCGCAGGTTTCTTCCAGGCTTTCGACGCGTCCCAGTCGCAGCATATTCTTGGCTAATGCTATGGCATTATTTTCCAGGTTGGCCTGGCTGACGCCGAGTTGTCCGCGCAGTTGTCGCTGAGCTGCAGCAAGCTGAGTCGGGGTCAGAGTGACGTTGCGGAAATGCTCAAGTTCGGAGTGGCAGAGCTTCAGACATTTGTTGACATCGTGGTGATCGCAACCGAAATAGATGCTGAAATAACCGGCATCCGTGTAGTTGTTGATGGTACTTTCGACCGTATACACCAGGCCTCGCTTCTCGCGGAGTGCCAGATTAAGCCGGCTGTTCATGCCCGGGCCTCCGAGGATGTTGTTGAGCAGAGCAAGCGCGGCAGAATGGGGATGACCGATGTGGTAGGAAGGGGCTCCGAGGATGACGTGTGACTGGTTGTGGCAAGGTTCCTCTTCGGCTTCTTCTGCAGGTTCTTCTTGTGCGATAGTCATTGCAGAAAGAACAGGATCTGCCTCTGTCGGATCATCTCTTTGCTCGTAATATTTCTCTAGGGCTTTGACCACTTTCTCCAGGTCGATGGGTCCCTGATAGAAGAAGAGTGTTCGCGAGGTCGTGTAGTGCTGACGGATGAAGGCAAGACAGGCCTCGGAGTGGAATCCTTTGACGGTGGTTTCCGAACCTAAGATGTTATGTCCCAATGAACTGCCGGCAAAGAGCTGGTTCTCAAACTCATCATAGATCAGCTCGGCAGGAGTGTCGCGATAGGACATGATCTCGTCGATGACTACCTCCTGTTCCTTGATGAGTTCCTTCTCGGGAGCAGTAGGGTGTCCGACCAGGTCGCAGAGCAGTTCGATGGCACGCTCATAGTCGCGGTCGAGGAAGACAGAGTAAAAGGTTGTCTCTTCCTTGGTCGTAAAAGCGTTCAGCTCTCCTCCGACGCTCTCCATGCGGTTGTTGATGTGCCAGGAATCGCGCTTCTGCGTACCCTTGAAAAGGATATGCTCGATGAAGTGCGCCATGCCGTATTGCGCAGGTCCTGACTCGTTGCGAGTGCCGCAGTCGAACATAAATCCGCAATAGCTGACGGGGGTATCTGTATGGCGATAGACCACGCGCAGGCCTGCTGCCGTGGTCAGTGTCTGATAGGAAGATCTGGAGGTCGATGATGCTGACATTGCTTCTATAAATCTGTCGGAATGATTGCCATTTACGAAATTAGGGTGCAAATTTACGCATTTCTTTGCAATTTTTGCCCAACATATTAAAATATTAATTATTTTTGCAGCGAGTTTGGACGCAATTGCCAGATTGATGCTCCAAACGAAGGCTTTTTTCTTGTCATTCTAAGCGTAAGCAAAGAATCTCATTATAAATTAATATGGCTACGCCTCTCGAAAATGATATCTACCTTCGTTCGCAGCTCTTGCTGGGAGAAGACACGCTCCGCCGCATGTCCGAGGCGCGTGTGCTGATCTTCGGCGTGGGAGGTGTCGGTTCGTGGTGCGTCGAGAGCCTTGTCCGCACAGGTATCACGCACATCACGATGGTCGATATGGACAAGGTCTGTACATCGAACTGCAACCGTCAGCTGATGGCGACCACCGAGACTGTCGGTCAGATCAAGGTCGAGGCAATGAAGAAGCGTCTGCTTGAGATCAATCCAGATGCCTGCATCGAAGCCATCAATGGCGTGTATGATGCCACGACAGCAGAGTCATTTCATCTGGAACAATATGATTTTGTGATCGATGCCATTGATTCCTTGGCAGACAAGGCCAACCTCATCCTGCACGCTACCCGGTTGAGCAAGACACAGGATCTGACCTTTATTTCTTCGATGGGTGCCGCACTACGCGTCGATCCGCTGAAGGTGCGCAAGGCAGAATTCTGGCAGGTGAAAGGCGATGCACTCGCACGCGCTTTGCGCAATCATTTCAAGAAGATAGGAGAGTTCCCTGCCAAGAAATTCCAGTGCATCTACAGTGAGGAGCCAGCCTTGCCCAACCTCGGTTTCATTGCAGAAGGTCAGGATGTCAACGCCAAGAAGCCTCGCGCCAACGGTTCGATCAGCACCGTCACCGCCACTTTCGGCTTGACCATTGCCAGCATCGTGATACAGAAGCTGATGCAGAAGTAATTATACATTATAAATTATACATTATACATTTAACCATGTTGCTTAAGATTTTCCTGTTAGGTATGATCGGTACCCCTGAGATCGTACTCCTTGTGATTGCCGCCTTGCTTCTCTTCGGAGGAAAGAAAATTCCTGAACTGATGCGCGGCTTGGGTGCTGGCGTCAAGAGTTTCAAGGATGGTATGAAAGAAGGCGAGGCTCCTGCAGACAAAAAGACTGAAGAAACCTCGGCCAAGAAAGAAGACGAAACAGCGAAGTAAGCTCAAGGATTATTCGTCCTCGAATTTGAGCTTTCCGCTTTTCCAATCTTTATATTTTTCGGATAAGAGTGCCAGGAATTTGCTGATCTGATTCATGGCAGCCTGTGTCTGTTCGCTGATCTCCTTATGCTGCATACGGAGCAGGAGCAGACCATAAAGTGCTGTGAAGCAGGTCTCAAGTTCTCCCACTTTGTCTTCGCCTTCCTTGCCTCGTAGTTCTACGATGTAAGGAAGCGTGGAGTAGAAACAGGATGTGTAGATCGCATCCTGTCCTTGTTTTAAAAGGTGTAGATGCAGGTCGGTCAGGTCGATGATGACATTCTGCGAGATCTGCAGATGTCCGCTCTCGCGCTTGCCTTCGGTAAGCATCATGTCGCGCAGCTGCAGATACCAGTTGCCGATCTGCACGAGCTGGCTTTCTGTGATACCTTCTACCGCCTTGAATCGTCCGACGAGCAACTGCTCGATCTGCTTGTCATCGAACTGACAGGCTCTGAGCAAGTCCTCGACCTGCCACATATATAATAGGTATTCAGCGATATTCTCCTGTTTCTTCTGTTGTGCAATGAGCATATTCTGCTATTTTTATTTGCGATGTGCTTTCTCGATCTCATGAATCTGCTTGAGTGCAGAGCACATCTTGTCTATGATCTTATTGTCTCCTGTGTCGAGCGTGATGTATCCCTTGAAGAGACCTTCCTTGCACTCGAGGTGGATGTTGATAATGTTGGCTGTGCAGCTCTCGCTGATGACTCGTGTGATGGTGTTGAGCAATCCGCGGCCGTCGATGCCGGAGAGCTCGATGGTGCTTGATTTCGGAACATAGACTTCTTTCTGCTCGGTAGCCTTCTGCTCCTTTTTCTTCTTTTTGTTGACCATTCCCAGCAGGTTGGTGAGAATGTTCTTCTTTTTCTTCTCGGCTGCCTGTTCGGGGTTCTGCGTCTCGTTGAGGTAGCGACGGATCTTGGCTCGGGCTTTGGCCGTGTGTACCCAGTCGATCCATTCGGCCGAACAGTGTACCTCCTCGTTGGTGATGATCTCTACCTGCTGACCCGTTTCGAGTACGGTGTTAAGTGGCTGCAACTCATGCTCGATACGTGCGGCCTCGGCATGCATGCCGATGTCGGTATGCAGAGCGAAGGCAAGGTCGAGAGCTGTCGATTCCTTGGGGAGCTCATGCAGATCACCTTTCTTGGTGAAGACATAGATCGAGCTCGAAAGAATGTTGAGGTTGATCTGATCGAGGAAGTCGGTGGCGTTAGGCGCCGGGTTGTCGAGGATATCCTTGATGCTCTGTACCCACTTGTTGATGCTCGAGTCGGAGGTCTGTCCGCTCTTATATTTCCAGTGCGAGGCGAGGCCTTCCTCCGCTAACTTGTTCATGCGTTCTGAGCGGATCTGAACCTCAATCCAGTTGCTATCAGGACCTAAGACGGTTACCTGCAAGGCCTCATATCCTGATTGTTTTGGATGGCTGATCCAGTCGCGGATGCGGTCAGGATGTATCTTGTAGATGCTGGTCAATGCCGCATAGATACGCCAGCAGTCGGTCTTCTCGTTTTCTGGAGACGATGGCGTGAAGACGATACGCGCGGCGAAAAGATCGTACACCTCCTCGAAGGTCACATGCTTCTTTTGCATCTTGCGCCAGATACTGTAGGCGCTCTTCATACGATACTGGAAGGTGTATTGCAGTCCTAGTCCGTCGAGCAAGGCGGTGACAGGTGCACTGAAAGTCTTGAACACGGCAGAGTAGCTTTCCTCAGCCTCCTGCATCTTGTTCTTAATCTCCTGATATTCTTCAGGATTCTCGTATTGCAGACCCAGTTCCTCCAGCTCGTTCTTGATCTTGTGGAGACCCATACGGTCGGCAATAGGAGCGTAGAGATAAAGCGTCTCGTTGGCGATACGTCTCTGCTTGATCTCAGGAAGAGCAGAGAGTGTGCGCATGTTGTGCAGGCGGTCGGCCACCTTGACAAGGATGACGCGAACGTCCTCACTGAAAGTTAACAGCAGGTTGCGGAAATTCTCGGCTTGTTCTTCTGGATTCGTCAAGGCCGGGTGAGTGCCATCGCTGGTCTCTTCGGTGACAAAACGTACATTGCCTCCGGAGATCTGTGTCAATCCTTTGACCAGGCCTGCAATGCGAGTGCCAAATTCTTTCTCTACATCTTCATAAGTGACTCTGTTGCTCTTGATAACGTCATGCAATAGGGCCGCACTGATGCTGGTGGAGCCTAATCCCATCTCGCCAGCTACGATGCGAGCTACGGCCAGAGGGTGACAGATATAGGGGACGCCATTCTGACGTCGGTCATCTTCATGAGCTTTCTTGGCAAATTCGAAGGCGCGGATAATCAGTTCTTCCTTGTCTCCGTTGCGCGTATGCTGATAGTCAACGAGAAGATCTTCGAATTCTTTCTGGATCAAAGCCTCTTCCTCGGTAAGATTTGCTGTGATTACGCCCAGAGGCTGACTCTCTGAAACGAATCCGCTATAAGTGTATTTCTCGGTCATGGAAGTCAGGTTTTAAAATTCGTTTTTAGGGTAGTTTGGCTACAAGGTTAAGGTAGCCTGAGCTTTTGTCCTGCTCGCAGCTTGTCATGACGAAGCCCGTTCGTCTTCTTTAAAGCAGTGACGGTTGTATGATATTTCTTAGCAATGCCGCTTAATGTCTCTCCCTTACGGACAATGTGCGATGTGCCAGAAGCTGTTGAGGTGCCACCTCTCTTGGTTCCTGCACCTGCTCGACGGTTGCCTCCAGCATTGACATAACTGTTGCGTCGACCTTTTTCGAGAACTTCTTTCAACTCGCCATTGTGTGGCAAAAGAGAGTCTGCCTTATATGCATAGATGCTATCCTGGAACTGAAGGAATGCAACAGCCTTGTTGGCTGGCAGCGTGATGCTATATGCTTTTTCTTCTGACGCAGGAACAATATCGCAAATATACTGAGGATTAAGGCTCTCAACCTGCTCGATAGGCATGTTGAGGCAATGGCTGATCTGCTCGAAATGGACAAACTGGTTGACCATAATCGTATCGCACTCAACAGGAATCGAACCTTCTGCTCCACAGAGATTGTGTTCGCAGTGATATGTCATGCAATAGGTTGCAGCGATGAAGAGTGGAACATACGAGCGGGTCTCCTTAGGAAGATAGTTGTACAGCTCCCAGAAGGTACGCTTGCCTCCAGATCTTGCTATTGCCTTGTCAATATTGCCAGGACCACAGTTGTATGCAGCAATGGCTAAAGACCAATCCTGGAACTTGTTATAGAGCTGCTTTAAGAACTTACAAGCTGCATCGGTCGATTTGTAGACATCATATCGCTCATCGATATAACTGTTTACTTCCAGTCCCTGCAGAATGCCAGAGCTTGGTATGAACTGCCAAAGACCTGCAGCATGAGCCGGACTGTATGCATTGACACGGAGTGCGGATTCAATACAGGCCAGGTATTTAAGTTCGCTAGGGAGGTCATGTCTTTGCAGTGCATTCTCGAAGATCGGGAAATAATGGTTGAAGCCGAGGCCTACCATGTGCTCAATCAGAGAACGTCTGCGGTTCAGGTAGAAGTCAAGACTTTTCTTGACTGGCTGGTTGAAAGGCATGTCGATGATCGTAGGTAGGGCCTTCAATCTCATGATATATACGTCATCTGGAGTCGGTTCCGGATTGTCTTCTCGGACGCAATTAGGATCAAGATGTATGAACTGACGCTCTGCCCAGTTATAGGCAAGCGTATCAATTTCGTTGAGTGTTTCTGGTATGAAAAGTGCAGAGTCTCTTACCGTCATCATCGCACGGTAAGCAGGATTCTGCATCTTCTGCTCTTCGGTCAACTCGCGCTTCTGGGCCACAAGAGACTGGCTGACCAAGGAGATCAGCAGCATGAAGGTCAATAGGAGGCGTGGTGTGCGGAACATATTAAAAATCGATTTTATAGCTGACCATCATCGATGGAGAATTGTATGCATCGAGTTCTGGAGAGATGTCAAAATGGTATAAGGCGGCATCGACATACGCATCGACGATAGACACAAGATAGACACCGATCATGCCTACGATACAATAGTCTCGCCAGTTGCGATACGTGTCTTTCTTGCGCGTAAAGGTTTTGAGAAGATAGTCGTGGTGCCTCTCTGCAAAGTCTTTCTTTTGCTGGATCGTATAACCTGGCAGGAACTGCAGATAACTGGCATTCGGACTATTGGTCACCATGTCTCGATAAGCATTCTGATAGGTCCTGAAATATCGTTGGTTGAAATTATAACCGTATATGAGTGCTAAGAATCCGCCATAGACGATAGGTAGCTTCCAATACTTTCGGTTATAGATCTGACCGGCACCCGGAAAGAGTGCAGCCATCCAGACGGCCTTGGTCGGTGATGGGTTGAATCGAGTGAAATAGTCGTCGAGACGGTTTTCCTCCATCAATCTTTGTGCATAAACTGCGGCCAAAGAATCCTCATTGAATGTCTGTAAGGAGTCTGCCAACTGGTACTGAGGAAGGACATCGTCATAAAAAATGTCCTCGTTGACCACTGTCGTATCAACGACTGTCGTATCTTGTCGAATGGTATCAACCTTCGTCTTGAATTCCTCATCGAAAACCTTTGACAGCTTTTTCTTGGTGATGCGCAAAGAGTCTACAGCTACCTGCGCAGAGTCAACAACAACCTGTGCGGACAGATTGCTGCAAGAGATCAGGCTTATCAAACAGATAAGTAAGAGGTTGAATATATGGATCAGGAATGTTTTTTTCACTGATTTTGATTAGTTAATCTTGTCAAGCAGGCCGATGATGTGCTGCAATTCTTCGTCGCTCTTGAATGGGATAGTGATTTTGCCTTGTCCCTTTTCGTTGCATACCATCTTGACCTTGGCGCTGAACATTTCCGAAAGCCTTTGGCTCATCATGCCGAAAAGCTCGTTTTGTGCAGCTGCGCTATTTTTCTTCTTTTCATTCTTCTCTGCTTGCTGGCGGAAGTCGAGAATACGTCCTTCGATATAGTCGCGGACAAGACTCTCTACCTTGCGTACAGACAGATCCTGTGCTACGATGAGGTGATAGAGTGCCACTTGCTGCTCTGCATCCTCAATACCCAGCAAGGCGCGTGCATGACCCATGCTAAGGTGCTTGTCCTTCAGCGCTAACTGTATCTCGGCAGGAAGGCGGAGCAGACGCATGAAGTTTGCTACAGTTGCACGGCTCTTGCCGACACGCTGAGCCAATTCTTCCTGTGTGATGCCATTGCGTGTCTGTAGCTGCTGGTAAGCCAAGGCGACTTCGATGGCATTAAGGTCTTCTCTCTGGATGTTCTCTATCAAAGCCATCTCCATGACGGCATCGTCACTGACCTTACGGATATAAGCAGGGATACTCTCCAGACCTGCACGTTGAGCTGCACGGAAGCGGCGCTCACCTGCAATGATCATGTATGTGCCGTCTTCTTCTTGTCGAAGAGTGATCGGCTGGATGATTCCAATGCTCTTGATCGAAGCGGCCAGATCATCCAGCGCCTGTTCGTCAAAGTCGTGACGAGGCTGTGTGGGGTTTGCATGGATCAGGTCCACTTCCACTTCGTTGATAGAAGAGGGAGCTGTATCCTGTGTGAGCGCCTGCTCTGCATCGTCCATTGATATTAAAGCGTCTAATCCTCGGCCAAGACCGGTCTTCATTGGTTTCATCTTTTTATGTTTTATGTTGCAAATTGCCTCGCATGCACGTGCACACGTGCTTTGCAGCGCTGCAAAGATATGAAAAAACGCGGAGATATCCAAATATCACCCGCGTTATTTATTAATTTTTAATAGTGTCGTGATGCTTGGCCAAAAGCTCTCTTGCCAGCATCATGTAATTAATCGATCCTTTTGAGTCGGGAGAATATAGTAGGGCAGGAAGACCATAACTTGGCGCTTCGCTTAATCGTATATTTCTCTGTATTACAGTGTCGAATACTAATTTTTGGAAGTGTCTCTTGACCTCCTCGTAAATCTGGTTTGCGAGTCGCAGACGTGCATCGTACATAGTCAGCAAGAACCCTTCAATCTGAAGTTTCGGATTGAGCTTGGTCTTGATGATTTTGATGGTGTTAAGCAGTTTGCTGATACCTTCCAGAGCGAAATATTCGGCCTGTACTGGGATGATGACAGAGTCTGCAGCTGTGAGACAGTTGACCGTGATGAGGCCTAACGAAGGAGAGCAGTCAATGAGTATGTAATCGTAGAGATTGCGTACTGAACGTAACTGCTTTCTGAGCATTTGCTCACGGTTTTCTATATTCAGGAGTTCAAGTTCTGCACCAACCAGATCAATCCTGGAAGGAACGATGTCCAGCCTGTCCACGCAGGTCGGTATGATCGCATCCGGTGCTGAGGCGCTACCGATGAGGCAATCGTAGACCGAGGTGTTAACCTTAGCAACGTCGATACCAAGTCCGCTGGTCGTGTTGGCCTGAGGGTCGGCATCGATGAGCAGCACTTTCTTTTCGAGTGTTGCCAGTGAAGCTGCCAGGTTAATGGCGGTCGTTGTTTTGCCTACACCGCCTTTCTGGTTGGCAATGGCAATAACTAATCCCATATCTTATCTGTTTCTAAATATTCTTTTACGGGTGCAAAGATGATGCTTTTCTTGCAAGGTTCCAACTTTATAAATATAAATAATGAGAAAAATGTTGATAACTATGGCCATTGTTGATAACTTTCTGTCAAAAAAACATAATTTAGGTCATTTTTTTTGCTTGTTCGTGTTTTTTCGTTATCTTTGCGTGCTCAAAACAAGATATATTGATTGCAAAATGAACGAAGGTACTTTCCAAGCATTTACATATCCAGAAGCAGACGGCTATGGTCAGTTACCGTTGCCAGACGATCGCCCTGTGATACTGGTGACTAATGATGATGGATATGCGGCAAAGGGTATTAATTGCCTTTTGGAGTGCATCCGAGGCCTTGCCCGTATTATCGTATGTGCTCCTGATTCGCCTCGTTCTGGTTTTTCAGCAAGCTTTACTTGTACGCAGCCTATCACCTTGTCTCGTTTGAGTGATGATGGCGAAGTGGCAATCTATTCATGCAGTGGTACGCCGGTCGATTGCGTCAAGCTGGCCCTTCATCGTCTGTTCTGCGAGCGCAAACCAGATTTGATCTTGTCTGGTATCAATCATGGTGGCAATGAATCGATCTGTGTGATGTATAGTGGTACGATGGGCGCTGTCTTTGAGGGATGTGTCGTCGGAGTCCCTTCTGTCGGATTCTCTTTGCTCGATCATCGTAAGGAGGCTGATTTCACTGCTTCGTTGCCATTTGTCAGAAGAATCGTTGAGCAGATGCTGGCTGATCCTGTACGTTTGGGTATCGGATTGAATGTTAATATCCCAGCGTGTCAGGATATAAAAGGCGTCAAGGTTTGTCGTCAGGCGGATGGCCGATGGGAGGAAGAGTTCCATTATTTGAATGGTGACGAGCATGATGGCATTGCCTCTTTCCAGGTAACTGGAGTGTACGTCAATCTGGAACCTCAGTCGACGGATACCGATCGCTATTGGCTTGAGCATGACTATATATCTGTTGTCCCACAGCATGTAGACTATACTTCCCATGCTGATTTGTCAGAACTAAAGAGATTTGAGACACCATGAAGTATTATCTCATAGCAGGGGAGGCAAGTGGTGATCTTCACGCCTCTTACTTGATGCATCATTTGAAGGACCAGGATCCCCAGGCTCAGTTCCGATATTTCGGTGGAGATGCGATGTCTGCGGAGGGTGGAACGCTTGTCTGCCATTACAAGGATCTTGCCTATATGGGTTTTGTTCAGGTGGTAAAGCATTTGCCTCAGATTCTTCAGGGAATGAAGAATTGTAAGAAGGATATTGCTCAATATCAGCCTGATGCAGTGATTCTTGTCGATTATCCTGGATTTAATCTGGATATAGCCAAATGGGTAAAGACAGAGATGCCATCAGTCAAGGTGTTCTATTATATCTCGCCTAAAATCTGGGCATGGAAGGAATATCGCATTAAGCAGATCCGCAAGTATGTCGACCGGCTTCTTTGTATCCTGCCATTTGAGGTCGAGTGGTTCCGTCAGAGGGGCTATGAGGTGACCTATGTCGGAAATCCTACGGTTGATGAACTGGCTCCTATCGTGGCACAACCTTTTGACAGAGAAGGATTCTGCCAGCGACATGAAATTAATGCCAATCAAAGTATTATTGCTCTTTTGCCAGGTAGCCGAAAGGCTGAAGTGAGCGATAATCTGCCTAAAATGCTCGAAGCTGCTACCTCGATTTCGTGCCATCAGTTGGTGATTGCAGGAGCTCCTGCAATCCCTCAGGAATTCTATGGGCAGATCATTCGTAAATATCAAATGGTTCCTCCTGTTAGAATTGTCTTTGGAGAAACGTTTGATCTGGTGAGAGCTGCAGAAGTGGCAGCAGTAACAAGTGGTACTGCAACTTTGGAAACCGCATATCTCGGTTGTCCGCAAGTCGTATGCTATCGTTTTGGAGGTGGCCGTCTTGTTTATTCTGTGATGCAATATGTACTTCGTCACATTCGGTTCGTCTCTTTGGTGAATCTGCTGCTTGATGGATTCTCTAAAGATCATCCTCTTGAAAAACCTGCAGTGCCAGAGTTGCTGGGTTATAAGTTTACTTCTGAGATATTGCATCAGGAACTCCTGTCTCTGATGGGACAAAGCGAGGCTCGTTCCCGAATGCTTGCACAATATGCTAAGATGAAAGAGGTGTTAGGCGAGCCTGGAGCCCCTGTTCGTGCAGCATCGGTAATATTGGAAGAATTGAAGAAATAATTATTACACATTTTAAATATATTAGAAAATGATCGAAAGAATTTTAGCTATTTCAGGTAAGCCAGGTCTTTATCGTCTTGTAAGCCGTGGCAAGAATATGCTTATTTGTGAGTCGTTGGCTGATGGCCGTCGCTGTCCAGCTCTTCAGCGTGACAAGGTGCTTTCTTTAGGAGATATTGCAATGTATACCGTTGATGGAGAATTGCCATTGAATACAGTTTTTGCAAAGGCAAAGGCTTTGACAGGTGGTAAGATTGCTCCTGTATCTACGAAGGATCCTGCAGAAGCACAGCGTGCTTGGTTTGCAGAGGTAATGCCAGAGTATGATGCAGATCGCGTACATGCAGGAGATATCAAGAAGTTTATTCAGTGGTATAATCTCCTTGTTGAAACAGGAAATGATGATTTTTCTGAGCCAAAACCAGCAGAGAATGCAGCAGAATAAGCAATAAAGGCGTTAAAGAGGGCGTTTGAAAGGGCTCAAATGCCCTCTTTTGTAAACCAAAATTGTCAATTAAGTGCGATGTCGGGTCTAAAATCGGAGTTTTTAGGAAAAAGTGACAAAAAAGTTTGGAAACAGACAAAAAAGACTCTATCTTTGCACCCGCTAAACGAAACAAGAGCAATCTTAATCGTAAAGCAACTGCTTCAATAGCTCAGTTGGTTAGAGCACCTGACTGTTAATCAGGGGGTCGTTGGTTCAAGCCCATCTTGAAGCGCAAATCTCGGGCGTATTCCAGAGTGGCCAAATGGGGCAGACTGTAAATCTGCTGTCTACGACTTCGGTGGTTCGAATCCATCTGCGCCCACGATGGTCACTCGATAGAGTAATCGGGGCGACAGTCCACGATGGTCTTATAAAAATGCGAAAGTAGCTCAGTTGGTAGAGCACGACCTTGCCAAGGTCGGGGTCGCGGGTTCGAGCCCCGTCTTTCGCTCTAAGTTCTTTGAAATATTGTTTTACTTGATATAAAATATGCGCCTGTAGCTCAGTTGGTAGAGCAGCTGACTCTTAATCAGCGGGTCCAGGGTTCGAGCCCCTGCAGACGTACTAAGTTGGCGAGATAGCTCAGCTGGTTAGAGCGTCGGATTCATAATCCGAAGGTCCAGGGTTCA
>JAZUDJ010000034.1:0-78622 GCA_045639585.1 Bacteroidales bacterium | reverse complement strand
CGGCTGTTCGTTCCGCATGTGGTCAAACCGCTTCCCGATGAAATGGGCCACCTACGCTCAGGAGATGCAGAAATACGCGCCAGCGCCTGTGGCTGAGAAGGTTGATGATGAGACCTTCCTGCTCCGCTTCCCTACCTGCATGGGCGACGATGCATACGTCAAGTGGACTTGGGACGCTGTAGATCAGTATCGCAAGTCGGGTTGCACGCACCTCATCGTCGATATCCGTGGCAATGGCGGCGGTGCGGATTGGCAGTATTATCCGATCAAGAGAATCCTATACGCTCAGCCAGGCAAGACTCATGGTATCATGTTGCGCAATTCGCAAGATAACCGTGACCGCTGGAGTCAGTTCGGCCCAGAAAACGAATGGATCAAGGCGCTGCAAGACAGTGCTGCAGCTCATGCCGATGAGCCTTGGTTCGCCATCGGTAACGAATATGAGACACACGAGGAAGACAGCGTCGATCCTCGTCGTCCTGAGAAGGCTGCTATTATCATTGACCATGCTGTAGGTAGCAGTGGTGAGCAGTTGCTGCTCGACCTGCGTGCCGTGGCTCCTGATGTCAAGTTCTACGGCCGTGACAATTCACTCGGATGCATCGATGTCTCTAATTGCGTGGTCATCGACATGCCACATTATCCAAACAGAATCCAGATCCCTACTACCATCAGCCGCCGCATCATCTTAGGCGAGAAGCTGATCGATGGCGTTGGCATTGAGCCGGATGTCCGCATGAATCTCCCATTGCCTGATTCGCTCACTAATAATATAGATGAGTGGGTAAGATTTGTGGCGGAGGAGCTGAAGAAGTAAAATATTGACGTTGTGTACAGAACGTCAATTTCAACGATGCAGGATTTTGACGTTGCGTACAGAACGTCAATTTCAACGACGCAAGATATTGACGTTGTGTACAGAACGTCAATTTCATCGACGCAAGATATTGACGTTGCGTACAGAACGTCAATTTCAACGATGCAGGATATTGACGTTGCGTACAGAACGTCAATTTCAACGACACAGGATATTGACGTTAGGTACACAACGTTGAAATCATGAAGCAATAATGGCTTGAAAAGAATCGAGAAAGCCTCAAAATCCTTGACAACGTTGTCAAATCATGGTCAGCTCGAAGAAACTCCCTATCTTTGCAGCACAAAAAGGATCGAAAAAATCCTTGAGCGGGCAAGCTTTATTGACCAAACCGAACTATTGATATTTTTTATTATTCAACCTATTAACTATGATAAGTTTTATGAAAACTACTATGATGAGCGCTGCATTTGCGTCTATGAGCATGGCAGCTATGGCATCAGGAATGCCAGATGTGACCGGAACGATTGTCGATGAAAAAGGTAATCCGATGGAGTTTGTAAATGTCGTATTGCTGAGTCTTCCTGACTCTACATTCGTGCAGGGAGCCACGAGCGATCTGGATGGAAAATTCAATATCACGACTCCAGAAAAGGAAGGATTGCTCAAGATCTCGAGCATCGGTTATGAGACATTATATATAAATACGCGTGACTTCCGCGACGAGATCCGCATCCAGATGCACGAAGACAGCAAGATGCTCACCGAGATTACCGTCAAAGGTCAGTTGCCAAAGACCAAGCTCACTGGCAACTCGATGATCACCTCCATCCAGGGTTCTGTCCTCGAAAAGTCCGGTACTGCCAAGGAGATGTTGGCCAAAGTGCCAGGCATGACTCAGAAGGGTGATGATCTGGAGGTCCTCGGCAAAGGCTCGCCTATCTTTTATATCAACGGCCGCAAGGTCAATGACAAGGACGAGCTGAAGCGCCTGCGCTCAGAGGAAATCAAAGAGGTAGAAGTTATCACCAACCCAGGTGCTCAGTATGATGCCACCGTCTCAGCTGTGGTTCGCATCAAGACCGTCCGTCGTCAGGGCAATGGCTTCGGCTTTGATCTGAACATGAATGACAACAGCGATCTTGCCTATGGATACAACGACCCGAGTGCCAGCCTCAACCTGCGCTATCGCCACAAGAATGTAGATTTCTTCGGCATGGTCAACTACTGGAAGTGGGATAATGTCACTGATGCAGAACCCAAGCAGAAGAGCTACTTTATGGACAATGGCCAGATCCGCACCATCGAACAGAATTCCATCTTTAGAAAAGACTGGCGCGGCGAAGGACTCAGCTACAACGCCGGATTTAATTGGCAAATCGCTGAAAATCATTCTATCGGCACACGCATCCAGTATAATAAGGATCTGGTTGTGCCCATGAGATTCTTGCAAGATACGGATATGAAACAGTATCTGGCTGACGGCAGCGACTACAGCGAGGAGCACAACACCACTTATCAGGAGGAGCGCGATCATAACCCTTACAGCTGGGAAGGCAACGCTTACTACAACGGCAAAGTGGGGAAGCTCGGCATTGACCTCAATCTGGATTTCCTGACCAACAAAACCACGGAGGAAACATCGATCGAGGATACAAGAAACGGTTTTGCTTCACAGTATGCCACTGAGAATTATACGGCCAACCAGATGTATGCCGGCAAGTTAGTATTGAGCTATCCGGTGTGGAAAGGCCAGTTACAGGCAGGTACGGAGATGACTTTCGTGACTCGCAATAATACCTACAGCACCCAGGGCCTTACGTTGCCTGCTTCTGACTCAAAGGTGGAGGATGACAACATGGCAGCCTTCGTGGAGTACGCTTTCCAGTTGCCAAAGGCTGGTAACTTCAGCGTCGGTTTGCGCTATGAGCATGTAGGATTTGACTACACCGACAAGCTCAATGAGAAGAATAGCATGAAGCGTTATACGGACGACTTCTTCCCTTCCCTGTCCTGGTCGAACCAGTGGGGCAGCTGGCAGACAGCATTGAGCTATGGAGTGAAGACCTCGCGCCCAAGCTACTGGATGCTCAGTGAGTCGCTGCAGTACCTCAATCCTTATTCTTTGCAGCAGGGTGATCCGAAGTTGAAGAATGCGACGATTCAGGAGGTCAGTGCCAACGTCCGCTATAAATGGGTGAACCTCTTCTTGGCTTACGAGCGCCGCGATGATGCACTCACACAGTGGTCGTATATCTATAATGACCAGGGAGTTATCCTCATCAAGAACATCAATATGGAAGATCCGATGCGCAACTTTGCCGCCTTCCTGTCGCTGTCACCAACGTGGGGATGCTACTCACCTAACTGGACGCTCGGCGTGCAGAAATTCTTCGACAAGCACACCCTCGCTGACCCACGCGAAGCTACTGGCACGCGTGAAGTTCGCTACAACCAGCCGATCGGCTATTTCGACCTCAACAACGCCTTCCGCTTCAAGCATTCATGGCAGTTGGAGTGTAATGCCAACCTCATGACCCGAGGCGACGTGATGAACTATCGAATGCAGAATACCAGTTGCAACCTCAGCTTCGTCGTACAGAAGTGCTGGCTCAAGAATGACGCGCTCTGCCTTCGTGCTACGATCAGTGATGTACTGCAGCGTTCTACACAGAAGCTCGAGATGGATTGCGGTTACTATACTATGAACCAGCACACCATCAACAACCGTCATCGCCTCAACGTTTCGCTCCGCTATACTTTCAATGCACAGCAGAGCAAATATAAAGGTACGGGTGCGGGCAAAGAGGCAGCTGGCAGAATGAAGAATTAACTAAAAAACATAAAACAATGAACGAAATGAAATTTTGTCAGAGCTGCGGAATGCCGCTCACCGAAGAGATTCTCGGCACCAACGCCGATGGTAGTAAGAACGAAGATTACTGCATCTATTGCTATAAGGATGGTGCCTTCACCGGCAACTTCACCATGGAAGAGATGGCAGAGTATTGCTCAATGTTCGTCGAAGAATATAATAAGAACACAGGCAAGAATCTCACCGCGTGCGAGTACAAGCAGGAGTTGCTCAAGTACTTCCCTACCCTCAAGCGCTGGAAGGGCGACGATGCGAATCTGCCACACGCTGATCATCCGATGAAGAAGGTATTTATCGGAGAAGTAAATGCATTGTTGCCAGACCTTCATGTAGATAATCTCTATGTACTTCAAGGCTCTTTCATCAATCAGGCCTATAACATCAATGGCAATGAGGTCAAGCTCCTCGATGATAATGCTACCTACTGGGGTAATCAGGTACAGAAAGCCGATGGCCGTTGCTATGGCATTGCCTGTTGCGAAAAGTATATCCTCGTCAGTGAGTATGGCAAGGATGGTGCAGATGCGGAGTTGATCGTACTGAAGAAGAGATAATTGTCATACTTCTACAAACTCCCCTTAACTATAATAATAAACAATGACAATTGTATTAAATACACTCGAAACCGCACTCCCCTCGGAGCAGATAGAGTCTTTACTTGCTGGCACAGATCAGCAAGTAAAGATCATCCATACCTCAGGAATGCGAATCAACCATTGCATCGGCTGTAATCAGTGCTGGCTCAGGACTCCTGGCCAATGTGCTATCAATGATAATTATAAGCAGATTATCAAGCAGCTTGTCAATGCACAGAACCTCTGGCTCGTCACTGACACGAAGTTCGGATTCCTTGACTATCGTGGCAAGCGCGTCATGGATCGTATCATGCCGATGCTGAATATGTATATCGAATTCCGTGGTGGTTGGATGCGCCACCAGTTGCGTTATCATGCGCTGAATGTCGGGGTGATCTATCAAGGCAATGGAGATCAGGAACTTCTGCAGGAATGGAGTGAGCGATGTGCGATGAACCTCGGAGGACATTCGCTCGGGGTTCATGCGTTAAGTTCATTGGAAGAAACAAGTCCTTCATGTGAAGCAAGAAAGGAGATGACATCATGAATGTAGTCATTATCAACGGAAGTCCTCGCGCTCGTCAATATAGCAACACGGATAAGATCATCCAGGCCTTTGTCAAAGGTCTTGAAGCAGAGGGCCATACCTACAAGCTTTATGCATTGTCGAGCCGCCATGAGTGGAGTGCTGCCCGTGAGGCTTATCTATCGAGCGAGAAGATCATCTTCGCTTTGCCGATGTATGTGGAGAGTATTCCGAGCCTTATGCTCGAGTTCCTCGACACCTTACCTACAGAGCGACAGCTACCTGCCGAGCTTTCATTCATCTTGCACGGAGGCTTTGACGAAGGGTATCAGTTCCGTCTCTGCGAGAAGCTCCTGAAGTCTATCACCGCTCAGCTTGGCTGCTCCTATGGCGGTTGTCTCATCAAAGGTGGCAGCTTCATGTATCGCTTATTCGAGAAAGAGCAAGTCGACAAGATGACCAGGCCTTATATTACAATGGGACATACCTACGGATGGGATGGCAACTTCCTCTCTACCGACATGAAGAAGATCACCGGCCCTGAGCGTTATCCTTGGCTCGTCCGTCAGCTGGTTGGCCTCATCCTCAAATTTGTCGCGAATAAGAAGTTCGATAAGTTTGCCTTAGAATGGGGCTGCACGACACCGCTCGACGTGAAGGTGTACAATCATTAATAAGTTTTTGAAAGATGAAATACGAAATAATCACACTACAAGATAAGCAGATCATCGGCATGAGCCAGGAGATTCCTTTCAAGAAAGGTCCTGAGGAATGTCCGAAGTTCTGGAATGAATATGTTGAGAAGATTGTAAAGCCTGTATTTAGGGAAGGTAAGACTCCGAATGAGTTCCAGCAGGCAGCTATAGATAATAATGTGGGAGAGTTCGGCCTTTGTACTTGCAAGCTTCCAGATCATGACTGCATGACCTGCGAGAACTTTGACTTCGCTTCATGTGGTCTCAAGACCTTCACCTATGTCATTGGTGGAGAGTACAAAGGAGGCAAAGTGCCAGAGGGTATGAAACTCTATCCCGTCCTGAATGGACGTTGGCTGAAGATGCATTTCGTAGGAGGAATGAAAGCCTTCCAGGAACAGTATGCTTACTTCCATAACGTATGGCGTCCTCAACACCCAGAGTTTACAATTGCAAAAAATGGTTTCTGCATCGAATGGTATTCATTCACAGATAATCAAGCTCCCGACTATCAGTGTGGCGTGATGTTCCCACTTGAGGGGTAGATTAAATGTATGAAAAAGAACGCTATATCGATAATATTCATTCTCTTAGTCACTCTGTCATTTTGTACAAGCTGCATCGTAACACGATCTTCTGTCCAGATCAATAAGGTAGAAGTTGGCATGACTAAAACTGATATTAAGAAGCTTCTGGGAACTCCAGAATTCAAGAATGGAGATCTCGAAGGCGAACAATGGGGATATCATAAGATGATTGGCGACGTTGCTGGTCCTGAACCTGTACTTTTCCTTGTGACTTTTGATAACGAGGGTAAAGTAATCGCTTATGACACGGTGAAAGAACATCATCATCCAATAAGATAACTGAGTTAAACCACAACCTTGCCGCGAAAAGAAAAGAAATAGGAATTAATTGCGAAAAACATTGTCAGGATGATGAGTATTCAGAAGAAAGTCCTTATCTTTGCAGCACAAAATAACACAAAACATATAATATTATGACCCCTATCCATATAACCATCCTGCTGATTATGGCAACATTCTATGCCGTATATTTCACTAAGCAGGCAATGCAGCGCAAAGAAGGTGTTACGACGCTGATCCTTGGCAAAGGTGACAAACCTCAGCGAGTAAAAAACATTGAGAAGTGGCTCAAGATCCTTTCGTTCTCATTGCCGCTGGTCGAGATACTGAGTATGTATTGGAATCTTATGGAACTCCCTACATGGTTTCAGTGGATCGGTGCAGGCGTTGCAGCCATCGGCGTAGCATTCTTCTGTGCAGCCGTATGGACCATGAAAGGTAGCTGGCGCGCAGGAATTCCTGAGAAGAAAGAGACATCACTCATCACCGACGGGATCTTCAAGTACAGCCGCAATCCGGCCTTCGTAGGCTTCGACCTGCTCTATCTCGGCATCCTGATCGCCTTCCCTAACGCTTGGCACGCATGCTTCGTAGCAGCCGCCGGCTACGCCTTCCACCAGCAGATACTCAACGAGGAAGAATATCTGACCCAAACCTTTGGCGATGAATACATTCAATACAAGAACCAAGTAAACAGATACATATAATATATGAAACGCTCCATATTAACCCTCATCATCGCAACCGTCTGCACCTGTTGCACCTTTGCACAGGTCAAGGCCGTGTATCTTGAAGAAACCGAACTGTTAAGCATTGTGTCGCATCTGGCCAAAGTCAGTGGATACGACTGGGATGCTGAGGATGTGGGCGTAGATGATTATCTTGCTGATGTTGACAACACATTTGCTGCATATCACAATCACCCTATTATCTCATTCGTGCAAGATGAACTGGCAAAACGAGGATTCGCATGGCACTTCCCGATGCACGTAGCGCTCCGACTTCACATCGTCGATGGAAAGATTGAGTATAACACTGATCTTCAACCGGATTTTGATGACTATTATGACTATATAAGCAAGGAGAATGAGGAGAAGTTCTTAGCTCTTCTTGAGGACTTTTATCAAGTCAGTCATTTCCACGATTTCTTCATGGCTCATCAAAGCGTCTATACCGAGTGCGAGAATGCTATGCAGCATGTCATCGACCAAATAGATTTCCGCTGGTATGATACTTTCTTCGGACCTCGCAAGGGTGGCACATTCCATATCTATCCCAACATCCTTATCGGTCCTGCCAACTATGCAGTGCATCAGAAGACCCAAAGTGGTGCGGAGATAATAAATGCTGTGATGGGTTGTTGCCTCCAGGATAGTAATGGAGTAATCTCGTACGACACGTATAGTACGCTCCCGATCATCATCCATGAGTGCAATCACTCTTTCTGCAATCCGCTCAATGAAGAGTTCTGGCCACAGCTGCAAACCACGATGGATGCTTTCTACGCAGCTAATGCACAGCACTATAAAGATGAAGCTTATGGCGGTGCACAGTATGTACTTAACGAGACTTTTGTCGAAGCATGTGTGATGAGATACTTAAAGACCCACCCATTCGATTTCAGCGAGAATATCGACCGATGGCAGCAGATACTGAAGATCTCCAATGAGCAATTAGCCAATGCTACGGATCGTATTACGTTGCTCAATAACACATATATTAATCTATTGACCAAGATTGACGACGAGGATAAACGCTTCTATATGATACGAGATATGATAAAGATCCTTGAAGAGCGTGAGCAAAACCAAGAAGCCTACCCTACTATGCATGACTTCATGCCACGTTATATCGAAACTATCAATGCTTACAAATAAATAATAATACAAATATGAAACGCTCCACCTTAACCCTGATCATCGCAGTATTCTGCACCTGTTGCACCTATGCACAGACCCTCAAACAACAGTTCTTAGAGAAGCTTGATTCTTACGAAGCTCTCAAACGCGAGACGCTCTACTCTGGCCGATATAAAGATGCCATTGCTCCACTCACCGACCTGATCACACTCGTGGACACCACGACCATCCATCAGGCAGAAGATGGCTTCGCTAAAGGCATATTGATTGAAGCAAAGTCTAATTATCAGTACGATCTGGCCTGCTGCTACGCTTTGTCAGGTCAGAAGAAACAGGCGCTCGAAGCATTGGAGCAGTCGGTTGCCAATGGTTATTACAACTATAATCATCTGATCAGCGACAGTGACTTGCAGTCGCTCCACAAGGACAAGAAATTCCAGAAGTTGGCGCAGACGGTCAAAGCAAACACCAAGCTTGAGATCTTGAGAAGAAGCAGCGCCTATGATTTCACAGACAAGGCCGAAGTTCCTCCCTTCGAATATCAGTCAATGGAAGATAAGAACCTGCAGCGAGTACGTGAATACTTCCAGCTCGACACCATCCCTGGCAAGGACGACGAACTGACACACATCAAGAACCTCCTGCACTTCGCTCATGACAACATCCGTCATAATGGAAGCAACATGGCCATCTGCGAGTTCGACGCTATCGACATCTACAACTACAACCGCGCCACCGGCCAGGGCGTAAACTGCCGCCAGTTGGCCATCAGCCTCTGTGACATGTACTTAGCCATGGGTTATAAGGCTCGCGTAGTGACCTGCTTGCCTGCCGATCCGAACGATTACGAGTGCCACGTCATCAACACCGTATATTCAGAGACACTCCAGAAATGGCTCTACATCGACCCTACCATGGACGCTTGGGTGATGGACGAGAACGGAACGATGCTCAGCATTGCCGAGGTTCGTGAGCGACTGATCAACGACCAGCCACTGGTACTCTGCGAGACGGCAAACTGGAATCACGAGACCCAACAGACCAAGGAGTACTATCTGGAGACCTACATGGCCAAGAACCTCTACTACTTTGTCTGCAAGAACCGCAGCTGCTTCAATCCGGAGAGCATTTATCGCAACACGCAGCAAGAAGATATTCGCCTCATCCCTGCCGGCTTCGTCAATGACAATTTCGGCCCTGCTGCCACTACGACCAATCCGGAGGTATTCTGGGCCAAGCCATAAATGAAGTTCATTTGAGACATAAACTGCCGTTCTAATATGAAAAAATTTATAAAGTGGATGCGTCGTCATCCGAATACCTGCTCATTCTTTATCAACTTCCTGGCCACCGTGCTGGGTATCGTGCTGACGTTAGGTACGACGATGTGGTACGATCGCCATGAGAAGGCCGAAGCTTCGGAGGCGCTCGTGGAGCATTGCCTGGCCAACATGGAGGAGCGATTGGTTGACTTGGATCATGTCATAGAGTTCTACAATCTTCATGACTCAGTATTCCAAGTAATGAATACCACCCCCTTAGACTCTTTGGACGAAGATGAACTGAACGACATTTTAAACATCATTTCTATTCAGAATCATCTTGTGACCAATCTGGCCTGCGAAAAGCTTTTCACACAGAGTAGTAGCACACTTGAAACTCTGGGAGGTTTCTCCCAAGTCATTGGCGAAGGTTTTGAGTTTTTGAGATACGCAGAGGAGAATCATGCAGCTATCAATATGCAAAAAAGAGAACTCGAGCATGAAATGATATTGAGCAATAATGCCTATTATGTCAAAGGTTCGATGCTCGATGTCATGAAAACGCTGGTTTCTGATCCGCGATACTTCGTTTTCTGTGATGAATATTCGGAACACGTTCACGCCGTTCGCTTTGCATATAAAAGACTGAAGAAGTATCTCCCCGCTGCTCGTCGCCTCTGGAATAAGGAAATCACGAACGATGAATTCTGGGCAGAAGTAAATAACAAATAAGAAATGGCAAGTTCACAAGAATATATCGATTTTGTCTGCACTCAGCTTCATGGCGTGGGTGTGATCAGGACGCGCAAGATGTTTGGCGACTGGTGTATCTATGTCGACGAGAAGCCCGTACTGCTGGTATGCGATGAGCAATGCTACGTCAAGAAGCATGAGGCGATAATGGAACTGATGCAGGACGCGCAAGTGGGATTCCCTTACGATGGAGCCAAGGAACATTATATCCTCGACATCGATCATCGAGACATTGCCGTGGCAGTGGTCACACGACTCGTAGAGGTACTCCCCTATCCTAAACCAAAGAAAAAGGCGAATTAATAATCAATGTGGAAGACGTTGACCGCATTGCCTCCACTATTATTTCGACCTTGCGAAGTAACATATACCGTCTGGCCATCCCCAGAGATCTCGAGGCCGACGGGATAGGAATCGACAGGAACGGAACCCACCAGCTTGAACGTCTCAGTATCAACGACGCAGAGACTACTGTTCTGATTGCAAGCCGCAAAGACATATCGGCCATCGGGAGAGATGGAGATGGTGCGGGCTCCCCTATCGACACGACAGGTCTCCCACCCTTCTACTTTTACTCTATGCTTTTCAATACTGGGCAGTGCAGCGAGGAAGTCAGACAGACGGATACGCTGCACGGCTCCCGTCTGATTGATACTCAGATAAAGCCAGTCGCCATGAATGAGAAGATGGCGTACATTTGGCAGCATACCGAGGACACGACCTAAATACTCCTGTGTCTGTAGATCAATAACCGCAATACCGCCATTGCCACCCATACAGCCGACGAGCAGGTAGCGGTTATCGGGAGTAAAGACCGTGCCGCGCAACTCATAGCCACTGCCATTATCACGATCCACACGCTCGGTAAGGCTGAAATCCAGCTTCAGCTTATGGCCAATAATGAAGTTCTTGACGTAATGCCAATCCTGAGGCGACGAACTGCTGACATCAATCAATCCAACCGTATTTTCTCCCCAATGCGAGACAGCCAACCACTTGCCATCAGAAGATGCCTCGACCATTTTGGGAAGTGCTCCTGTTTCAAATAGTCGAATGATCTGATGTGTCTGTGTGTCAATGACCGAGATGGCAGAAGGATCCTGTGCATTGAGGTCAAAGCTGCGACGATAGTAAGGAACCCATAAGTATCGCCCCCCGTGAGAAAAAGCCGCCTCAACGGGTTTGCCAGAGAAGGTATTGGGATGATCATACTCATGATTGAAGGTATAGAATCCGGAAGCAGGAGCCCAAAGGAGCGAGTCTTTTTTTGTGAATCTATGACGTATGACAGCCAGCTTCTGATGTGTGGCAGCATCATAGGCAACGGTACGGTGACCTTCAAGAGAATTGATATAATAGCGTGTACCCTCAGGATTGAGCGTTACGGACTTAGGCGAACGGATGTCAGTATCATAAGTCAACGAATCACGACGGCTATAAGCTTGGTGACGTGCAATATGCGTGACGGTCATGTGACCATCAATATCTATGACGCTACCTTTCTTCTGCGCACTCAGCGCAAGTGGCAATAATATAAAAAGGAGGGTGTAAATGAGACGCATATCGTTATACATTGGAGGGCAAAGATAAGTAAAAATGCGAATACAGCAAAAGGAATATTGATAAAACTGGTAGAATAGCGTCTTTTTTATTTGGAAATGACAAAAATAAGCAGTAACTTTGCCGCAAATAAAAACAATCTTGACGATGGAAATGCTCCGTATGCTCTCTGATGACTGGTTCCTGCGCGAACCCGCTTTCTTCGCTCTCTATTGCCAACAGGAGTTGGAAGAGAATGTGCACATGGAGTGTGCTGTTAGGTGCGGACAGGGTAAGATCCAGTATAATCCGCTGGTGCTGAAACATAAGAACTATGCAGAGCTGGAGCAGCTGATGCGCATCGAACTGATCCGTCTTTTCCTGAAGCACCCCTATGAGCGAGAGCCGGAAGGTTGCTCACGTGAGTCGATGGCCATCGGTTCGAACGTGACGATTGCCGATGACTACTGCACGCTGCATAAGGAGAAGCTGCCGCTGCATGAGCCGGGGTATTATCATCTGCCGATGGGGATGTATTATGAGTGGTATGCTAAGCATATCGAGCAGCAGAAGGATAAGGATGAAGACAATCGACAGAAGAATCCTTCTGATTCTCCAGACAATGAGAGCCAAGTAGCTTCCTCAAAAGGTCATTCTCAACAAGAATCATCTCCCAATCAACAACCGAAGGAAGGAGATAATTCCTATAAAGATGCCGCAGACCTTTGGCGAGAAGATTCCCTTCAGCGTCAGAAAATTGACGAACTAATTGAAAGAACTACCGACTGGGGGTCTATCCCTGCCGACATGGTGGAGAAAATCAAGGCAAGCACGAAGGCAAGGATCAATTCTCATCTCATCTGGAATGGCTTTCGCAGTGCGGTATTGAGCAGTCAGCGACAGTTTACTCGCATGAGGCCGAACCGACGAACGGGATTCAAGCAGATGGGAAATACGCGACAGTTTGATACTCGCTTGCTGGTGGGTATTGACGTATCGGGAAGTATCACGACGGAGGCGTTGCAGGACTTCTTCTCGGCGGTAAATCGTCTCTTCCGCTATGGGACAACGCAGGTAGATGTCTGCCAGTTTGACGCTGCATTGGGAAATATCGAACCGATGAAACGTGCTCATAGTGAAGTCAAGGTGCATGGACGAGGAGGAACGAACTTCCAACCAATCATTGACTATACTGCAGAAGATCAGGATTATGACGGACTCATCATCTTGACGGATGGACAGGCGCCGGCTCCTATCCTTCCGCCTCACTTCAGGACACGCATCTTGTGGGTTTGCCAGGACAGGCAGGCGTATGAATGCTATCATGAGTGGATGGAGAAATCTGGAAGATGCACATATCTATAATATTTCAACATGGCACTGAGTGATCCGAAACGTACAGCCATCATGAAGATGGAGGCGATGAGTCTGTTTGCACAGATACGTTCGCAGGTGAATGGTGACAGATGGTGGTATTTCAGGGAAATGCGCCAGCTGGGACATCCTGTGCGCCTGGATCAAAGTATCTCGTCTTATCGTGCTTCTCTGTACTGGGATTATATATTCCGAGGGATTGAGTGCCAAGTCTACCTTGAGCGAGAAGCTCACGTAGGACAATTAGGAGAAGATATGTGGACCCTCAGTATCAGTGGTATAGAGGGCAAAGTGAAAGCCCTCACCTTTCATGACTATCTTAAGCCACTACAAAGTGAAGGCTATTATATCCCAAACGGGAACGAAAATCTGGAGCGACAGATGAATTTCAGTCTTGGCCTTTATGGCGCCTGTCTAATGCATGTTGATGTCAAGTTCCCTATTGACCAGCCACCCGTTGCATGTGCACTACATGTACTGGATCTACTAGAAGAAGCCAACAGCACCTATGAGAAGACACTGGGAGAAATACTGACAGACCTTGAAAACGAGCATAAAGGAAATGCCACCGATGAGGAGGAAGATCCTGACATTATGATGGGTGACTGGCAGACATGGAAATGATTAGTCCTCTGTCCAGATCCCGTATGAGGCAATGGCCTGACCTTCGAGCATAGCACCACCGCTCATTGTCTTGGCTCCCTGAGCCTTGGCCTTGGCGAGGAACAATGTCTCAGCAGGATTATAGATCAAATCATAACATACATGATTAGGAGTCAAAGCCTCGTAAGGAATGGCCGGACACTCATCGACGTGTGGGAACATGCCGACAGGTGAACAGTTGACGATGACCGGATAATCTGCCATCATCTCTGGAGTCAATTCGTCGTAAGTCAAGCGTCCAGGAGCAGAGGAACGACTGACATAGACAGGTTGAATACCCATGTCTTCGAGAGCTACACAGACGGCGCGGCTGGCACCACCGGTACCAAGGACAAGAGCCTTGCCAGCAACTCCGCCAAGCAGCGGCTTGATGCTGTCGCGGAATCCTATGATATCAGTATTATAACCTTTGAGGTAGAGACCAGCGAGCTTGGTCTTTGCCCCTTCTGGTGCGCGTCTAACCTTGATGGTGTTGACGGCTCCGATACGCTCCGCCACAGGGTCAAGCTCATCGAGGAACTGCATCACCTGCTGCTTATAAGGGATAGTCACATTGAGGCCACGAAGCGAAGGCTCATTGGCCAGAACATCCGGGAGGAGGTCAACGCTCTCCAGATCAAAGTTCACATACTCTGCATCGATAGACAAACGTTCGAAACGCTCATTGTGGAATTTGCGAGAGAAAGAATGTCCGAGCGGATGGCCTAATAAACCGTATTTAAGTGTCATAATCAATCAATTTTGTCAAATTATTCTAAAGATGGCGCAAAAATAGACACTTTTTGACGAAGATACAAATTTTTTTACTATTTTTGCACCCAAATAATGTAAAATTGAACATATGCGCTCGCTTTACACATATATTTCGATCGTCTTTATCCTACTTTTTGCCTTTACACTACCAATGGTGGCAGAGGCTAAGAACAAGTTCACTGTGGTCATTGACCCTGGACATGGCGGCGGAGACGTTGGAACCCCTCATAGAAAATGCAAGCAGGACGAGAAAACCATCGCACTCAATGTGGCGCTCAAACTCGGCAAGCTCATCGAACAGAACAACTCTGATATAAAGGTTGTCTATACCCGTAAGAAGGACATCTATCCTTCGCTCCCTGACCGTACCCAGATTGCCAAGAACGCTAAAGGCGACCTGTTTATTTCCATCCATGTCAATGCTGCTCCTGATGCCAGTGCACGTGGCTTTGAGACTTATGTCTTCGGCGTATCTGGCGAGAAAGGCAAGCGTGAGGATGAGCAGAAGCGACTGAAGGAGCGTATGGAGGAAGAGCGTGAGAACCTCGACATCAACGGCAAACTGGTCAACTTCGATACAGACATTGATATTGAGACCAAAATCCTCTGCCAGGCGCAGCGCGAGAAGCACAATAAGCAGAGTCTGGAGTTTGCAAACTCAGTGCACAATGCCATTATCAACGGAGTCAAGAAAACATCGTATGCCAAGAATGTAAATAATCGCGGCGTAAGACCAAAGAATCTTTTCGTTCTCTGCTACTCCCCTATGCCAGCCGTCCTTATCGAGCTCGGTTATATGAGCAATTTGGCCGAGGAAAAGTTCATCACCAGTGATGCTGCACAGGACAACTTTGCTCAAAGCATCTATTACGCTGTCAGCAACTATAAGAAGAATTGGGATAAGCGACAGTTGAGCAATGTAGGTACAGTGGAGATAGAAGAACAACCTACAAAGCCTGTTGTGGAAGAAAAGCCTGCAAAGACGGAGACAAAGCCAGCTGAGGTAAAACCCACAGAGACTAAACCTGCAGAGACTAAACCCGCAGAGAAGAAAAATACGCCATCCGCTGCGGCAAAAGATGACGCTGTATATTATCGCATCCAGTTCCTGCTCTCAGACGTTGAGCTAAAAGCTAATGCTAAACAGCTGAAGGGACTCTCGCCAGTGCAGTATTATAAAGATGGCAATGCTTATAAATACACATACGGCAACACTACGTCCCGTGCACAGATGAACAAGGATTTGCAGTATGTTAAGAAATTGTTTAAGGACGCCTTCCCAGTCAAGTTTGACAGCGAAGGGAATAAACTGAAATAATATGAAGATCAATAACGAACTCAAAATTGGCTTCTGGGCCATTGTCGCTATCGTTGTCATGTTCTATGGCATGCGATACCTTAAGGGAATCAACTCTTTCAAAGAGGGTCAGTTCTATTATCTTTCCTGCGATAAGGTCGACGGATTGGCAGTATCCAGCCATGTCACCTTACATGGTCTCAAGGTAGGTATGGTACGCTCGATGGAATATAATGCAAAATCGAACAACATCATCGTTCTGCTTAATATCTATGACAGCGACATGAAGATTCCTGTAGACAGCCGTGTTAGTATCAAGTCTGAACTACTGGGCACATCGGATGTGGTCATTGAAATGGGCGAAAGCTCTCAGTATTATACTCCTTGGGACACCATTCAGTCGCCAGCTGCATCGGCAAGCCTCATGGAGAAAGCTGATCCTATCGTCGACCAGATCAACAGCCTCATGCCAAAGATTGACACCCTGATCTCGGGCATCAATGTCCTGGTCAACGAAAGCAAGATGCAGGAGAGCCTGCTGCAGATCAATGCATTGACCCAGCATCTCAACACCACCGTCAACCAGCTCAACCAGCTACTCCGCAAAGACGTGCCAGGTATCATGAGCAACCTTGAGAGTGCTACGGCCAACCTCGACACGTTGAGCGTTCAGGCCAAGGAAGCAGACATCAAGCAGCTGTTGGCCAACACCAACGCCACCATGCAGACAGCCAACGAATTGCTTAAGCAGATGCAGAGCAAGGACGGAACCGTGGGTAAGATGCTCAATACAACCGAGCTTCATGACCAGCTGAACCGCACCATTGCTGATGTGGATTCGTTGATCAACGACATCAAGGCTAATCCAAAGAAATATATACATATTAAGGTATTCTAATTATGAAAGTAGCAATCATCGGTGCCGGCAACATGGGCGGTGCCATCGCTCGTGGCATGGCCACTGGTAGCATTATCAAGGCTGAAGAAATCGTAGTCACAGCACATACACAAGCCACGCTCGACAAACTGAAGGCAGATATTCCTACCATCAACACTACGCTCAATAACCGTGAGGCAGCAGAAGGTGCCAACATCATCGTACTGTGCATCAAGCCTTGGCTTGTACAACCTGTATTGGAGGAAATCTATCCTGCCATCAATCAGTCAAATCCGATGATTATCAATGTGGCTGCAGGTATCAGTTTCGAGCAGATCTCGACTATGATGGCGGGTGATATCCGTCCTGTGGCTCGCGTCATCCCTAATACCGCTATTGCTATCAAGATGAGTCCTACCTTAATGTGCTTCAACGAGGCTATGAGCGAGGCTCAGCAGCAGTTGGTCAAGGCTATCTTCGACGAACTCGGACAGAGTATCGTCACCGACGAGGCTCACATGGCAGCTGGTACAGCTATCACCTCTTGTGGCATTGCCTACGCTTTCGCTTATATCCGTGCAGCTATCCAAGGAGCAATCGAGCTCGGCTTCTATCCACACGTAGCTAAGCAGATGATCGATCAGACGGTGCAGGGTGCTGTGGCATTGCTCGAGCATAATGGTACTATGCCTGACGCAGAGATCTATAAGGTCTGTACCCCTGGCGGTATTACCATCAAGGGACTCAATGAGATGACCAAGGAAGGCTTTGACCATGCGGTTATTGCTGGTTTGAAGAAGGCTGCGGGTAAGCAGTAATTCCTAACTCCTCACTCCTAATTCCTCACTAGAAAGTGCTAAATTACATCTGGCTTTCGTTTTTCGTCGTGGCTTTCCTCTCGGCCATCCTGATCTCAACCGTCGGTGGAGATCCAGAGATATGGTCGCGACTGATGAATGTATCATTCACCTCCTCGGCCAAGGCTTTTGAGATCTGTCTCGGCTTGACGGGCGTACTGAGTTTCTGGCTCGGCTTGATGAAAGTCGGCGAGAAAGGCGGTGTCATTGCAGCATTCAGCCGTCTCATCAATCCTTTATTTTCTCGCATCTTCCCAGGTATTCCAGCTGGTCATCCTGCTCAGGGTAGCATCCTGATGAATGTCAGTGCCAACATGCTCGGCCTTGACAATGCAGCTACACCTATGGGACTCAAGGCAATGAAGGAGATGCAGGAACTCAACACGAAGAAAGACACGGCCAGCGATGCGATGATCATGTTCCTGGTGCTCAATACCTCTGGCGTGACCATCATCCCGATCTCGATCATGATGTACCGCGCTCAGTTCGGTGCAGCTAATCCGTCAGACGTCTTCCTGCCATTGCTCCTTGCTACGGCTTGCTCATCGTTCGGAGCCTTGTTCCTATGCTGTCTCAAGCAGAAGGTCAAGTTGCTCGATCCTGTCATCATCGGCACTTTCCTCGGCGCAGCAGCTACCATCGGTGGCATTGGATGGTTCTTCTCATCGCTTTCACAAGAACAGTTGACGCTGTATAGTAGTGTTTTCAGTAATGTATTGCTTTTCAGTGCCATCATGCTGTTCCTGCTGGCAGGACTCCGCAAGAAGGTGGAACTCTTCCCGACTTTCGTTGAAGGCGCGAAGGAGGGTTTTCAGACGGTCGTGACTATCATTCCCTACCAGATTGCGATGTTCGTCGGTATCAGCCTTTTCCGCGAGTGTGGTGCTTTGACCTATATTACAGATGGCTTAGGTTGGTGCTTCGCACATTTAGGATTCAACACGGATTTCGTGCCAGCTTTGCCTTGCGCTATCCTCAAACCACTCAACGGAGCTGGTGCTCGTGCCATGATGCTCGACGTCTTCCAGACCTACGGTGTGGATTCATTTGTCGGACACGTATGTAGCACCATCCAGGGAAGCACGGATACAACTATGTATATCCTTGCTGTATACTTTGGTTCGGTGGGTGTAAGCAAATTCCGCTATGCAGCTGCGTATGGATTGATGGCTGACCTCATTGGTATTACTTCGGCTATTCTGGTCAATTATTTGTTCTTCGGATGATTATCGGCCTTCCAGATACGTGTCCCCAGGAGCCGCCTATCGTTCCTGTCAATTATGTCAACGCTGTGGAGCGTGTTGGCCATGAGGTGCGTGTCCTTCCATATAACATGGATGAGGAGACTTGTCAGCAGATGCTTGATGGCTTGGATGTCCTCCTGTTTATGGGAGGTGGCGACATTGAAGCGAAATGGTTTGGAGAAGAACAATCTCCGTTGGCAGGAACCCCAAACCAGAGACGTGATGAGTTTGAGATGCTGCTGTTCAAGCTGGCATTGCAGCGAAGACTCCCCATCATGGGAATCTGCCGAGGCCATCAGCTCATCAACATCGCTTTAGGGGGAACAATCTATCAGGACCTTCCGACCGAATATCCCGATCCTACCACTCGTGGCCTTGCTCCGCTGATCAATCACTCACGTCCGGATTCAGAATGGGCAGGAGTGCATGATATATATATTAATAAGGAGTCACGACTCTATCAAGTGCTGCAAGTCGACAAAGCCTATGTCAATAGCACACATCATCAGGCGCTTAAGGACTTAGGTCGCACACTCCGCGTCACTGCCACATCTCCTGATGGAGTTATTGAAGCCATAGAGTCCGACACCTACCCTATCGCCGCCGTGCAGTTCCATCCTGAGCGTCTGGCTTTTGGCGATGATACACTCTTCACGCCACTGTTTGCTAAGATACTGGAGCTGACAAGTATTTGACAAAACATATCATATCCTGAATAATCACAATGAAGATCATCACCGCCTTCGACTCGTTCAAAGGTTGCATGAGTGCACAGGAAGCATGCCATGCAGCAGCCTCTGGATTGCAGGAGTGCTATCCGGACGCTGAGGTAGTATGCTTGCCGATGAGCGATGGCGGAGAAGGAATGGTGGATTGTATTGCAGAGGCTCTTGACGTGGAGATGATTACAGTCAAGGTTCATGACCCGTTGATGCAGGAGATTGAAGCGAAGTATGCGGTCTCTTTCTCATCAAGTAATAGCACGAACCAAGAGCAGAAGACCGCGTATATGGAGATGGCGGCTGCCAGCGGCTTGACTTTAGTGCCAATGGAGAAGCGCAACCCGATGATTACGACCACCTACGGTATTGGAGAAATGATTCTTGACGCCATTCGCCGCGGATGTACGAAGATCATCATGGGCATAGGAGGAAGCGCCACGTGCGATGGTGGACAGGGTATGATTGAGTGTCTGCGTCCTTACGTACCCTTGCCTGTAGAAGTCATCGTAGCCTCAGATGTCAGCAATCCGCTCTATGGACCTGAGGGTGCAGCATTCGTCTTCGCTCCACAGAAAGGTGCTACCCCTGAGCAGGTCATCCTCCTGAACAAAAGACTGAGGGACTTCGCACGAGAAACAGAGTCAGCAGGGATTGCTTCTCCCGTACTGGTCAATCATCCAGGCGCAGGTGCAGCAGGCGGCTTAGGTTATGGCTTGATGGCCTATCTCAACGCCAAGCTCACCTCTGGCGTAGACCTGCTTCTTGATGCCATCCACTTTGACCAGCAAATTGCAGATGCCGACCTGGTGCTGACAGGCGAAGGCAAGACGGATGGACAGACATTATATAATATAATAGGAGAAAATATTGACCAAAGAAGTTGTGCAGAAGCTCCGAAGAAAGTACCGATGGGAGTACTTGCAAGAGCTAAAAGGCTAGGTATCCCCTGCACGCTTCTTTCTGGTGCAATAGAAGACTCACAAGAACTGCTCCTTGCTGGTTTCTCAGAGGTTCGATCAATCAATGAGGGAGACAATAGACCCATTGAAGAACTGATGAGGAAGGAAAATGCAATGGAGAATATGCACAGAATTTGCTTACAAATTACAACTATACCCTACTAACTAATTATTTTATGAAACACTACAAAGCACTATCACTAACCGCTCTTCTGCTCCTTACTGGCATGAGCATGCAGGCCAAGGACTATGTCGTGACCTCTCCTGATGGCCACCTGAAAGCCACAGTCTGTGACACAGAGAAAATCACCTGGAGCATCGAGCGCGACGGCGCCACAGTGCTTCTCCCATCGGCTATCAGCATCAAGACCACAAAAAGCGTCGGTAAGAAAACAATGCAGACAGAGTGGGGCGAGAAGACCCGCATCTCAGGCGCTAAGCAGAAGGCCATCAGCCGTACCTTCAACCCTATTAACTACAAAAGGAGTACCGTCAACGAGACTTGCAACGAGCTCACCCTCACATGTAGCGGCGAATTCAACCTCGTGGTCAGAGCTTATAACGACGGTTGCGCATACCGCCTCGTGAGCAAAGTAAACAAGCCAGTGCGCGTAGTGAGCGAGAACAACGCTTTCTGCTTCGCTGACGATTACAAGGCCTTCGTGCCATACGTCAACGACAACCGCGGCGGCGAGAAGTACTGCTATTCTTTTGAGTCATATTACGACGAACAGCCAATCTCGAAGATGTTCCCTGACTCTATAGCCATCACTCCACTGGCTGTCTGTCTGCCTAACCAGATGAAGGCCATCGTGATGGAAACCAGCGTCGAGAACTACCCTGGCATGTTCCTTTATCGCAATGACGCTACCCCAGCCAACACGCTCCTCACCGACTTCGCACCTCTGCCACTCGAAACCGTAGTAGGTGGCTTCGACCGTCTGAACCTCGTGCCAACAAAGCGTGCCGACTACATCGCCGACCTCAAGCCTCTCCAGCAGTTGCCTTGGCGTCTGGTGCTTGTCACTGCGCAGGATACTCAGTTGCTCGACACAGACACCCCATTCTGCCTCTCTCCTGAGTGCCGCCTCGCTGACACCTCATGGATCAAGCCGGGCAAGGTGGCTTGGGACTGGTGGAACAACTGGAACCTCTATAACGTCGACTTCCGCGCTGGCATCAACACCCTCACCTACAAGAAGTACATCGACTTTGCATCGAAGAATGGCGTAGAATACATCATCGTCGATGAAGGTTGGAGCGATGAAGAAGACCTCCTCAAGTACGCCAACGACGAACTCTCTATTCCTGAGCTCGTGGCATATGGCAAGGAGAAGAACGTTGGTATTATCCTCTGGAGCTCATGGCGCAACCTCATCAAAGACATGGAGCGCAACATGAATCACTACAAGGAAGCTGGCGTCAAAGGCTTCAAGATTGATTTCTTCGACCGTGATGATCAGATCGTTATCGCCTCTGCTTACGAGATGGCTGAGTATGCTGCCAAGCACCACCTGCTCGTAGATTACCACGGCCTCAAGCCAATGGGCGTGCAGCGCGCCTATCCTAACGTCGTCAACTTCGAGGGCGTCAAGGGTTTGGAGAACTGCAAGTGGGAGCAGCGCAATGCCAATGGCCCTGTGCACGACATGCCACGCTACGACGTCTCGATCCCTTACCTCCGCATGCTCCCTGGCCCACTCGACTACACCCCAGGCGCTATGCACAACGCTACCCGCGACCACTTCTTCGGCAACAACAACCACCCTATGAGCATGGGTACCCGCGTGCACCAGATGGCTATGTATGTCATCTACGAGGCTCCTCTCCAGATGATGGCCGACTCGCCGACACACTACGAGCAGAACCAGGAGTGCACCGACTTCATTGCCGCTGTACCTACCACCTTCGACGAGACCATCCCTCTCAGCGGAGAAATGGGCGAATACGTTGCCATCGCTCGTCGCAAGGGTGACACCTGGTACGTGGCAGCCATGAACAACTGGTCGCCTCGCACCATGACCATCGACCTCTCTAAGTTCCTGACTTCTGACGTGAGCATGGACAGCTTCACCGATGGCATCAACGCTGATCGTGAGGCTACGGATTACAAGCACGTGACCCGCAAGGTCTCAGCTTCAGAAAAGATTAACATCAACCTGGCTCCTGCCGGTGGCTGGTGTGCTATCTTCAAGTAATTAAAGAATGGACATCCTGCATGCAAGACGGACGTTCTTAATCGAAAGAATGGACGCCTTGCTTGCAGAATGGACGTTCCCGCATAAAAGAATGGACGTCTTGTTTGCAGGAGAGCCATTCCCACATATAAGAATGGACGCCTTGCTTGCAAAATGTCCTTTCCTACATAAAATAACGGACGCCTTGCTTGCAGGACGTCCGTTATTATTATAATGAATATATGCTTTAATGTCTAAGCATCATTTTATTACCTTAATCTTCATTCGCACATCCGTGCGAGGACGGTTTGCAACATTGCTCTCAAGAGCAGCAATCTTGCTGATGACTTCGAGACCTTCGACAACCTCTCCATAGCAGGTATATTCGCCATAGATGTGGTAGGCACCGCCTACTGTCGTATAGGCTTCGCGCTCTTCTGGAGTGAAGAAGCGAGTACCTGGATAAGAGCGTGCAATACTGTCTATGTCATGATTGACACGACGCGCCAGCTGGTTGTACATCTTGGCGTCAACAGTCTTCAGCATATCAAGGCTATCGACCACCGCTTTGGTCATGACCACTTTCTTAGCCTTCTTACGAGCCTCAGCGTTGTGAGTCTTCTCCCAGTTGTTGAGCGTTGCGTCAGACATCGGATAACCTTCGACGATGAAGAACTGCGACATATCAGATTTCCTTACACCGTCACGATGAGGAGCACAGAGAGCGCCTTTCTTCGGAATATGACGGGTGGTCTCCATCGGGATCTCTTCGCTGACATCTCCCCAACCAATGCTCTGGCCAGGTCCAGCCGTCTTACTATCCGGTGCACCACCCTGGATCATGAAGGTAGGAATGACACGACCGAAGAGTGAGTCATCATAGTAGCCAGCACGTACCTTGCCGAGGAAGTTGGCAACCGTCTTTGGACAATCATCATAAAGCACGACGCGCATATTGCCCATGTTAGTGCTGATAAGGACTTCGTGAGATTGAGCAAATAATGCTGCCCCTGAAAGGAGCAGCATTATCAGTGTATAGAGTCTTTTCATTAGTCGCCTCTTGAGTAGTTTGGTGCCTCCTTAGTAATAGTTACATCATGTGGATGTGACTCGAGGATACCTGCATTGGTGATGCGGGTGAACTTAGAAGTCTCATGGAGAGTTGGGATATCCTTAGCTCCGCAGTAACCCATACCGGCACGGAGACCGCCGACCATCTGGTAGATGACCTCATAGAGGTTGCCCTTGTAAGGTACGCGTGATACGATACCCTCTGGTACGAGCTTCTTAACATCAGCCTCACCGCTCTGGAAGTAACGGTCCTTAGAACCTGCAGCCATAGCGTCGAGTGAACCCATGCCACGATAGCCCTTGAACTTACGGCCATTAAAGAGGATGGTCTCGCCTGGAGACTCCTCCACGCCTGCGAGCAAGCCACCGAGCATAACGCAATAGCCACCAGCAGCGATAGCCTTAACAATATCACCAGAGTAGCGGATACCACCATCAGCGATGAGAGGTACACCAGTACCACGGAGAGCCTTAGCAACGTCATAGACAGCTGAGAGCTGTGGAACACCAATACCTGCTACGATACGGGTGGTACAGATAGAACCAGGGCCGATACCTACCTTAACCGCATCAGCACCACCGTCAGCCAGATACTTAGCAGCAGCACCAGTAGCGATGTTACCTACTACTACGTCGATGCAGTCATAGGTAGCCTTGATCTTCTCAAGAACGCCGACAACACCCTTAGAGTGACCGTGAGCGGTATCAACGACAACAGCATCGACACCAGCCTCAACGAGAGCAGCTACACGATCCATCACGTCGCCAGTAACACCTACACCAGCAGCTACGCGGAGACGACCCTTCTCATCCTTGCAAGCGAGTGGCTTATCCTTAGCCTTGGTAATATCCTTATAGGTGATAAGACCTACGAGATGACCCTCAGCATCAACTACAGGGAGCTTCTCAATCTTATGCTCCTGAAGGATATCCTCTGCCTGAGCCAGGGTAGTACCTACCTTGGTGGTGATGAGTTCTTTTGAAGTCATTACCTCAGAGATCTGACGGCCAAGATCCTTCTGGAAACGGAGGTCACGGTTGGTAACGATACCTACGAGCTTACGCTCAGCACCAACGACTACAGGTACACCACCGATGTGATACTCTGCCATGATGCCAAGCACGTCACGAACGGTCTGGTTAGGAGTGCAGCATACAGGAGCGTAGATCATACCGTTCTCAGCACGCTTTACCTGGCTGACCTGATGAGCCTGATCAGCGATGCTCATATTCTTGTGGATGACACCGATACCACCTTCGCGAGCCATAGCGATAGCCATGGTAGCCTCGGTAACAGTATCCATAGCAGCGGATACGATAGGTACATTCAGACGAATATTGCGTGAGAACTGGGTGCTGAGATCCACGGTTCGTGGAAGCACCTCACTGTACTGTGGGACGAGAAGGACATCGTCAAATGTCAAACCGTCGAGAACAACCTTGTCAGAAAGGAAACTCATACTCGGATATTTTATGTTATTATATAATCAAATGAATTAATTTCGGAATTATTGAGGAGCGTTCTCCTCTTCGAGTTCAGCATATCTCTTCAGGAAGAACTTGTGCCAATATCGTGTCAACTGGCCATGATTCTCTCCCATGATACCTTCTTCAAAACTTACACGCTTGCCAATATCAAGAATCATGTGACCATTCTGCAAACAGAAGTCCTGCTTCGGGAGCACCTTACCCGTACCCCAGATAACCATCGGAAGAATATCACAGCGTAATTGCTCTGCAAGATGGAAAGCGCCACGGCGGAAGGTGTGAATCTGGCAATCTTCAGATCGCGTGCCCTCAGGAAAGATAACCACGGAATAACCTCGGTTCATCACATCCTTGAGGTGAGCCAGCATTTCGTCCATCGGCATACTGCTAGGGAAATAGTCGCAGAACTTGACAACTTTTCCGTAAATCTTACTCTCCCACACCCACTGTCCTGTCATGACTACCAGTTTAGGAGACATCATCATGGTAAGCGGAAGATCGAGGAGAGACTGATGATTGGCAATAATCAGAGCTGGCTTCTTGAAGTCCTCACAATATGGATTACGTACCTCATGAGTGCCACAACAGAGATAATGCCGCATGAAACGACGGAAGAAATGTGCAGCATGTTTGTGGTACTTATCCTGATTTTTAGCAAGGTCTTTATAAAACAATGAATAATACCAACCCATAGGAACCCCCACAAAGAAAATGTACAGCACAAAAATGCCGAACGAGTAGTAGGTCTTGAGCTGGTTAATCAATCTTTTCATCAATAAAAATTAGAATTGGGGCAAAGATAATAATTATTATTGGAAATAGCAAAAAAATAATTCAGAAACTGATAATGAAGCAGCTTTTCCGTTAAAAACGTACACCAATGAAAAGTCTACTTGACCAATTCAAATCAACAACAGCAATACGATCGGATAAATTCTGCCATGACAAGTAATATATGTTTGAGGCTCCCATCACATATCTGGAAACATTGTATACGAAACTTAAGTGAATGTTTCCATTAAGTGAAATAGACTCTGTAGCTGCTTCCTTGCCAGCATCCGAATAAATACTATTATGATTATAGACATTGAGCAATGGCATTATAGAGGCATGTAAAAGACACTTCTCCTTAGCGAAGGCCCAGTTATAAGCATATCCACCTCCTAAGCTGATTTTCGTAGAAGTAACCTTATAGAAAGGTATATCTTGAAAATTCAGGATATTGCGCTGGAAATTTATCGCCGCCAACCAACTGCCTGCACTACGACGCTGAATAACGGTTTGTAAAAGGGCAGCTGGTAAGGAAAAGCGCTTACTATTGAAGACATAATAGACATTGGCATAATACAATTCCTGTGTAATATCACCAGGTTGTATATCAATGTCTTCCTGATAGCCCATATCATCTTCGATAGTACCCGAATAAGAATGACTATGCTGATAACGAAGCTCCGCACCATACTTCCTGCCACATGTTGAGAACGAAAACTCATCATCGACATTCTTCTCAAAATTGCGCGAATAACTCACACCCCAACCACGATAAGCCAAGCTAAGAGAGATTGGAGTCTGAAGTTCGGCAGTGGCAGAGCCATCGTAACTCAGATCTCCATATTCAGTAGGATAATGATAATGGACATGAAGTGTAGAACTGGTTATCTTTGAATTGATAGACGCAATCAAATCCTGCTTCGGCCAACGAACATAGCTAGTATCAGCGCCAGCTATGTCTGCACTATCTACCCAGTTGATAAACGAGCGCCAGCGCGGGCCTGCTATCAACTGTGTAGTAATCAGCAAGGAAAAGAAAATCAAAAGTAGTCTTCGCTTCACAATAGATGCCAGTTATCTGTTCTTGAGATCCTCCAGAATCTGTCGTAATTCACTATCACTATCAACCAACACGGCACGCGCCTTGCTACCCGTATAAGGACCTACAATACCAGCAGCCTCGAGCTGATCCATAATGCGGCCAGCACGATTATATCCAATACTGAACTTACGCTGGATCATCGAGGTGCTACCCTGTCCTGTGGCAACTACCATCTCGGCAGCTTCTTCGAACATGGAATCAAGCTGGTTCAGATCAACTTCAGCACTTCCGCTTCCATCATCCTCTCCTTCCTGCAACTTAGGTTCAGGAAGGATAAGCGCCGTAGGATAGCTCTGCTGGTCAGCGATAAAGTGGTTGATACGATCCACCTCAGGTGTATCAACAAATGCACATTGCACACGTACCGGAACATTACCAGACGAATAGAGCAGGTCACCACGACCAATCAGGTTCTGTGCACCAGGCTGATCAAGGATAATACTTGAGTCGATGCTCTGGGATACACGGAAAGCAATACGTGCAGGGAAGTTGGCCTTGATGATACCTGTCACGATCTTGGCAGAAGGACGCTGGGTAGCGATGATCATGTGAATACCCACAGCGCGCGCCTTCTGTGCAATACGAGCGATAGGAAGCTCCACCTCCTTACCTGCTGTCATAATCAAGTCACCATACTCATCGATAACAGCCACGATATAAGGCAGATAACGGTGATGTGTACCCTCTCGGCTACCGATTGGAGCTGTAATGTGCTTCTTTGGATTAAGGTGACGATGGATGAACTTCTCGTTATATTCCTTAATATTACGTACGCCTGCGTCTTCGACCAAAGCATAGCGATCCTCCATCTCTGCACAAAGCGAGCGGAGAATGTCGACGGTCTTTGTGACGTCAGTAATAATAGGATTCTCCTGATCAGGCAACTTGGCCAGATAGTGTTTCTCGATACGCTTGTAGATGCTGAACTCTACCATCTTTGGGTCTACAAGCACAATCTTCAACTGAGAAGGATGCTTCTTATAAAGTAGCGAAGTAATGATAGCATTCAAACCTACAGACTTACCCTGACCAGTTGCACCAGCAACAAGAAGATGTGGAGCCTTGGCAAGGTCGAATGTAAACACCTCATTGGTAATAGTCTTACCCAACGCAACAGGAAGTTCCATCTTCGCCTCCTGGAAGGCGCGAGAAGCGATACAATCTCGCATCGAGACGGTCTGCGGATCATTGTTAGGTACCTCAATACCGATCGCCGACTTACCAGGGATTGGCGCAATGATACGGATACCGCTCTTCGAAGCGATAGACATGGCGATTTCGTCACTCAGGTTCTTGACACGGCTGATCTTCGTACCTGATACCAGAACGATTTCAAACAATGTAATGGTCGGTCCAACAGTAGCGGAGATGCTCTGAATCTCAATACCATAGTCACTCAATGTCTGACGGATCTTCTCCTTGTTCTCATTCTGCTCGTTCATATCTACCGAGACATTGCTGTCATAAGCCTTGAGCAGGTCGAAGCCAGGGAACTGGTAATGAGACAAGTCTGCCGTAGGATCATAATCCTCCATCGGCAAATCATCCGTATCCTTAGCTACAGGCTCATCCACAACCTCAGTAGTATTGGTCTTAACCGTGAAGGTTGGGTCATTGGTAGCAAGAGTCTCAGGGACTACGTCTGTAATTACCTCAGGAACTTCTGGGGTAATAGTAGCAGCTGGGATAATGACTGGAATTTCTGTACCGACCACAGGGTCTTGGTCTTGTCCTTCCTGATCAACAACATCTAATGGTTCTTCTTGAGGATCCACTACTTCTTGCTGCTGTTGAGCCAGAAGAGCGGCTTGCCGAGCCTCTTCCTCCTGCTTCTCTTTCTCTGCCTTGCGCTTAGCCTGACGCTCAAGGACCTTCTTTCGCAAATCACTATATCGAACCCTGAACCAAGGAGCCACCTCGAAGAGACGACGTGTTCGATCCATCGTGCTTGTAAATACGAAAGCACTCAGAATCAATCCTGTAGCGATGATGACGAATATAAGTCCCATCGTACCTAAATTGGCAATCAGTAGTTGGGCAAAGTCATAACCATGCTTACCTCCTAGGTAGATGAATTGCGACTGCATTCCTAAGTCGAACCATGCATCAAGCACCGCACAGACCATACCGAAGAACAACGAGAACCAGATAGCCCATAAAGCTGTGCGAACAAAGATACCGACCATCGGACGAAGGCTCAGACGTTGAATCATACTATATCCAAAACGGAATAAGAACACCACGAACAAGAACGCAGAAAGGCCAATCCAGCGATTGATGCAGTATTCAGAAGCAAACGCGCCTATAGTACCACCCCAGTTGTTCAGACCATTACCTGTACTAAAAATGGCAGAGAGAGGCATATTCTCGAGCAGAGCCTGATCGTCCTTACCCGTAACGAGGAATGACAGGAAAGCTACAGCTAATGAAGCTGAAAAGACCAGGATCAACAAGCCAGCAATAAACCGGGAACGCTCACTCTGAAAAAATGCTTTCAGCTTGCTGGGCTTCTTTGGAGCCTTACTTTCCTTTACAGTTGATTTCTTATCTTTTGTTGCCATTATATTTGAAAATTCTATTTTGTTTGTTTCTTTACTTCTTCCAGAACATCGGTGAGAATAACAGTATCACCGTAAAAATTTCAAGTCGTCCTACCATCATCAGAAATGCAAGGTACCACTTAGCAACCTCCGGCAGGAAAGCCCAGTTGAAAGCAGGACCTGCATCTCCCAAAGCAGGACCAGTATTACCTAATGCAGAGATGACACAGCCGATAGACGTGTCGAATGTAATACCCATGCATTGCAGTATAAATATCGAGATAACCAGCAGAATGAGATAAATACTCAGCATAGCCAGTATCTTGAAAACCGTATCATGTGGCAGCGTATGTCCATTGAGACGTACTGCACTTACCGAACGCGGATGCAAAGCCTGAAAAAACTCCTGCTTGGCGTTCTTAAAAAGTACCACAAATCGAACCACCTTTAAGCCACCTGCAGTACTCGATGAGCAACCTCCCATAGCCATCATCATGAGCGTCGGGAGCCAGAAGACATGACCCCATGCCACATAGTCGAAATACTGCGCCTGATAGCCTGCTGACGAGATAATGGTCAAAGTATGGAAGAGCGAAGTACGGAATCGGCATTCCCACGTGCCATCACCAAGACTTGAGGGATCAGTAACATCTCCGATAACTCCCGTTGCCGTCAAGTAGTTAAGAAACATAAAGAGCAACGTGAAACCTATGACGGCGTAGGTAAACCATCGAAGTTCTTCATTCTTCCAAGTCAGCCGGAAATAACCCATACCCAAGAAATAGAACAGATTATAGTTGACCGACGTGACAAACAGGAAGACAATGCACACATATTCTATATATGAAGACTGGAAGAAGCCAATCGATGCAGAATGTGTACTGAATCCACCCGAAGCCATCGTAGAGAACGTGTGGCAGACAGCGTCAAACCACGACATATCGCCTAACCAATAGAGCAATACGTTGAGTACGCTCAAGCCAAGATAAATCGTCCAGAGGCGTTGTGCCGTCTGTTGGATCTTCGGACGGAGTTTATCCACACTCAATCCATTCGTCTCTGCACTGAATACCTGTGTGGCTCCCGTGCCGATCATTGGGATTAGTGCCAAGCTGATGACCACGATGCCCAAGCCTCCAAGCCACTGCATGATGTGACGCCAGAACATCAATCCATGAGGCACCGATTCGAGGTCGGTAATCGTGGTGCAACCCGTAGTCGTGAAGCCAGACATAGCCTCAAGATAAGCGCTTCCTACCGTCGGACTTGTACCCGTGAGCAGGAACGGTATCATACCTAAGGTGCAAAACACCACCCATGCCAACGAGACGACGAGAAAGCCTTCTCGTGTAGTTATCCGTCGAGTATGCCCCTTACTGGTCATCAGCATCGCCTCTCCCACCGTCGCTGTGATCAGCGTAGTGACGAGTAATGCCAACCAGTCGCCCTCTCCTATCTGATAATGATAGTATACACCCACAAGTGTTGCCAAGCCCATGAAGAAGGCTTCCATAAGCAGCAGCACACCGAAGATGTGGCGAATCAATGACCAGTTAATATTATTCATTTTATCATTTAATCAAGCACCATGTACTATTTACTTGACAAACAACTTCTCTACTTGCGAAATCTTCTCGTTCATATAGATAACGATAACATGATCGCTCGGCTGGATCTGAGTCTGACCTGTAACAGTCATACCCTTACCGTCACGCACAAGACCACCCAAGGTGATTCCCTTTGGCAACGAGAGGTTCATGACTGGTTTGGCGGTGATACGGCTACCCTCTTGTGCCACCAAGTCGGCAACCTCAGCGTCGTCAAGGCTAAAGCACTTGGCATTGGTCTTATCCGCATCAAGCAGCAACTGGTAGATGGCGCTGGCGGTAACGATCTTCTTGTTGACCACCGAACCGATGTTGAGGTTCGTGGCCAATGAGATATACTCCACATCCGGAACCTCAGCCACGGTCTTACCCACACCCATCTTCTTGGCCGACAGGCAGGCGAGGATGTTCGAACCGCTCTCCATGCCCAAAGCCACCAGTGCATCTGACTTTTCAATATGCACCGAGGTCATAGCTTCCTGATCAGCCACCTTTCCCTGAATAACGTGCGCCTTTGGAACGAGTTCCATAAGTTCTTCGGCTCGGTGACGATTCGGCTCAATAAAGAGTACATCAAGGTTGTCTGGCAGATGATAACACGTCTGTACACCAATACGTGTACCTCCCATGATGATTACGCGCTGTAGGTGCACCTCGCGCTTGCCGCAAGTAAGGCGTATCACATCGAGCTTCTCTGGCACCGTGACGAAATACACCACATCATCGGCCAGCACCATGTCGGTAGCGCTCGGTATCATCAGATCGTCGCCTCGTTTAATAGCAGCCACATGGAAGTGATCATGGTGGCGCTTACCGATCTCGATGAGCGTCTGCCCTACGATCGGTGCATCCTTATACACTTTGACACCTACCAGCTGCAACTTACCGTCGCACAGTTCGTAGCTCTGACGTGCCCATGGACGCATGATAGCCGACGACACCGCCTGACCTGCCAGCATCTCTGGATAAACGAGATGACTTACGCCAATGCGCTTATAGAACTCCACGCTGGCCGGCTTGAGCATCTCCTTATCATCAATGCGAGCCACCGTCTTACGAGCGCCGAGGTTAGCTGCCAGTATACAGGCGTGGATGTTGATACTCTCGTCTGGAGTTACAGCGATGAAAAGGTCGCACGTTGGAACTCCCGCCTCACGTAACGACGTGATGCTGGTAGGCTTACCGACCATAGTCATGAGGTTCATGAACGTGAGCTGTGCAATCTTTTCTGGATCTGCATCCATCAGCACTACGTCCATGTTCTCTTTGGCCAACAGTTTGGCCAGATGGGTACCAACCTCAGCGGCACCGGCGACAATGATTTTCATAACTTCTGTAATATTCCTGCAGCATCAATGCCACAATCATGATACAACTCCTTGACCGCACCATGTGTCACAAACTCATCTGGTACACCCAGACGTACAATCTGACCTTTATATTGCTGGCGGTTGGCTTCTTCAAGCACGGCCGAGCCGAAGCCTCCGTCAGCGATGCCATCCTCTACAGTAATGATGCGAGTATACTTATTAAATATGGTTGCGAGCAACGCCTTATCTATCGGTTTGCAGAAGACCATATCATAATGTGCGACGTCCTTACCGCTCTGCTCGATGGCCTTCGCTGCTTCTGTACCGATAGGTCCAAAGCTCAGGATGGCGGTGTCGCCATTACCTTCGCGCAAGCAGTAGCCCTTGCCGACCTCTACCCTTTCGAGCGGACACATCCAGTGTGGCGTGCCATCAGCTTCTTCTCCACCGATGCTACCGTTGCCACGTGGATAACGGATCATCCAAGGACCTTCTGTATTAAGCGTAGACGTATACATCAGTCGACGCAACCAGTGTTCGTTGATTGGCGAACATACGGTCATACCCGGAATGGCACGGAATTGTGCGATGTCGAACACACCATGATGAGTAGGACCATCCGCACCTACGATGCCGGCACGATCCAGACAGAAGATCACGTGCAGATGGGTCAATGCCACATCGTTGATCACCTGATCCAAAGCTCGCTGCATGAAGGCCGAATAGATGTTGCAGAATGGCAACCGTCCCTCTTTGGCCAAACCGCCGCTGAAGGTCACAGCATGCTCCTCAGCAATACCCACATCGAAGGTGCGATCAGGGAAGCGATCCATCATGAAGTTCATCGAACAACCTGTCGGCATAGCAGGCGTAATACCCACAATACGCTCGTTCTGTTCTGCCAGCTCCACCAGCGTCTTACCGAAGACGTCCTGGAATTTTGGCGCCATTCCCTGGGTACTCTCCTTGATACGCTCACCCGTCTCTGGATTGAACTTACCCGGAGCATGCCATATCGTCGCCTCATCCTCTGCCGGCTTGAAGCCTTTGCCTTTAATGGTGCAGACATGCAGCATCTTTGGGCCATGGAGATCCTTAATCTTCTGCAATGTCTTGTCCAACTTTACAACATTATGACCATCCACTGGACCGAAATAACGAATATCGAGGCCTTCGAAAATATTCTGACGGCGACTTACCAATGACTTAATTGAGTTGGCAAAGCGCACCATAGCTCGGCGGAACTTGTCTCCAATCAGGTTATGCTTCTTCAGCACATTGTAAGCCTTATAACGCAATAGATTATAGCGCTGACTGGTAGTGATAGTGGTCAGATAGTGATAGAGGGCTCCTACATTCTGATCAATCGCCATCTGGTTATCGTTAAGCACGATGAGCAAGTCATTGGGGTGCGAAGATGCGTTGTTCAATCCTTCGAAGGCCATACCTCCACTTATCGATGCATCGCCGATTACAGCTACAACCTTACGATCATCACCTTTCAGCTTGTTGGCCACGGCCATACCAAGAGCGGCACTGATACTGTTGCTGGCATGTCCTGTAGAAAAGGTATCATATTCGCTCTCCATCGGAGTCGGAAAGCCACTTAAACCTCCTTTCTGACGGAGCGTCGAAAAACGCTCGCGACGCCCTGTAAGAATCTTATGCGGATAAGCCTGATGACCGACGTCCCAAACGAGACGATCCTCAGGAGTATTATATACATAGTGCAATGCTACAGTCAGTTCCACAGCGCCAAGACTTGAGGCGAAATGTCCCGGATGAACGCTCACCTGCTCAATGATGAACTGACGGATAGCCTCACATACCTCTGGCAAGTCGTTCACAGGCAACTTGCGAAGGTCTTCAGGATACCCGTTTTTCTGTAGTATGTCAGTCAATTTCTGATCCATTTATAAAACAGTCAACAAAAAAATGCTAACAATTAACAACATTCATTTGGTTCAGTACAAGTATACTTTCATTGCCCATATTAAATAGTAAATCCAGTATGCTCAGATTGTGCATAAAAGCCTGCTTCTCTGTTCCCAAACCAGCTACCTGATAATACATTGGAGTCACAATGTCAGGGTTTACAAGCTCTTCTCCCAATCGGTTCACGCCCATCCACTCCTCACTATATCGCACATTTGGTTCAAAGCCGATGAGCTCACAGATCTTCTTTCGTAGCGCTTCATTAAGTCCGAAGAGCGAGCCGTCGTGTCCATGCAGCATTACCTCTTTCAGTTCGTCGATATAGTACTCATAGAAAGGACTGTTACCATAGTATGTAGCAAGCGAATACAAATGCTGGTGCATCCAATTCCCATGGTCACTCAGCAGGATCTCAGTGATAGGCATCTTGAGTTTGTTACCTTTCTGCACATTGATCGAGAGCGTCTGAGGACCTTGTCCAGTACTGATCACCGTGCGGTTTCTCAACGTCTGTTTCACATAGTGTTCATGCGCCTCAATGACAACCTCTGGTTCATGGAAAAGAACAGCATAATAGCTTATTGGAGCAAGATATGCGGTTGGTAATACTTTCACAGAAATTCCCAATTATGAATTCTCAACTATGAATTATGAATTCTCACAATCCTTTCACCTGTTTGAACCAACGATCTTTTCTCCATTCACCCGTCTCCTGATCGATTGAGAACCATACGAATAGCGGTGTACCCACAATATGATCCTCAGGGACGAAGCCCCAGAAGCGTGAGTCGAGCGAGTTGTCGCGATTGTCACCCATCATCCAATAGTAATCCATCTGGAAGGTATATTCCTTTGCTGGCTCACCATTGAGTTCATAACTGTCCTTACCTGTGCGAATTAGTTCATTACCTTGGCCATCTCCTGTTTTGAGGTTCTGCTCGTAGCTGCGGATGCAACGACCATAGAGTTCTACATTTTCGTCAGTCAACTTAATAGAAGCACCTCGGCGAGGAATCCAGATAGGTCCAAAGTTAGCAGATGTCCATTCGCTGAGTTCTCGCTGTGGATACACTTGACCCGGCTGCTCCCACTCCATTGGCATCTCTCGCACCCATTCAGCCTTACCGCTCTTTTCGAGCTTAGCTACCATTTCACGAGTCATGTTGACCTGATAAAGCGGTTTGTACTGGCCAGAAACGCTATCAGGTTTAATGCCAAGGTAGTCATATACGCCTGGATCGTTAATTTGATAGACGTCAGGACTGAGAGTCGAACCATTACCCTTAGTATAGATACCAAGCTCACGACGCCAGTAGTTATCAGTGATACCATTCTTACTGAGCACCAGATAGAAATGTTGTAGATACTGAGGTTCTGGCAACTCTTTGCCATCAACAAGCACTTTACGATCAATAATCTGAAGCGTTTCGCCTGGCATACCGACAAGACGTTTTACATAATTCTCGCGGCGATCTACAGGACGGTATACCACATCACCGAACTGTCGTTTGTCGTTCCATACCTTGTCACGGCCATAAGCGCGACATAGACTGTAGTAGTCAGGATTCTCACACTTGGTGCAGATTGTATCACCGTTCGGGTAATTGAACACGACAATATCATAACGCTCGATGTCGGTCAATCCTGGCATACGGCGGTAGTTGATCTGTGGATGCTCGATGTACGACTTACCGAGATTCGTTCCTCCCAGCGTGATAGTATTCTGGAAGAGAGGCAATGAAAGTGGTGTCATTGGCACACGAGGTCCATAGTGATACTTCGACACCATCAAGTAGTCACCTGCCAGCATAGTCTTCTCGAGCGAGGTGGTAGGAATCTGGAAGTTCTGGAAGAAGAAGTTCTGCAATACCCATACAGCACAGAGCGCAAAAACAATAGCGTCGATCCACGACATCACGTTGCGCAGTAAGCTATTATTAAGGTCTTTCCACCAATCCCACTTGATGAAGTGCATCCAGTAGAGATCTACCACAAAAGGCATGAATACAAATGGCACCCAGCTCGATGCCCACAGCGCAAAGAGCGCCAGTGCCAGCAGCCAGAAGGCCATCTTTACTTTGTCGAAGGTTGTCATCTTACGATCAAAGCCACGCTGACAATCTTCACTCGTCTTGTTTTCTGTCATTTTAGTTTTGGTTAGGTTTATATTAGAATTTCATGAGGTCTGTCATTGTGTAGACACCCTTCTTGCCGTCAGCCATCCACTCAGCAGCAAAGACAGCACCAAGAGCAAAACCACGGCGACTCTTGGCAGAGTGGGTCATGGTGATAGTATCGACCTCACTGTCATACACTACGGTATGGATACCTGGCACCTCGCCACGACGGAAAGCGACGACCTCTAGTTCGTCCTCATTGTGTGGCGCGAAGGTGGTGTTCATCTCGGCATTGCGATCCACGTTGACGCTCATGTCCTCGTTAAGCCAGAGGCAAGAGGTCTCCTTCCATGATTGTTTGCGATCCAGATTGTCGGTGATAGCATTAGCAATGGTAATCGCTGTACCCGAAGGAGAATCGAGCTTATGAATGTGGTGAGTCTCTTCCATGGCCACGTCATACTGAGGGTAGGCGTTCATAATCTTAGCCACATACTTCTGCATTGCCACAAAGACGTTAACTCCAATCGAGAAGTTCGAAGCCCAGAACAGAGAACCATTAGCAGCAGCGACCTCGGCTTTCACCTCGTCGAGCTGATCGTACCAACCAGTAGAACCCACCACCACTGACACACCTGCCTTCAAACACTTGGCCATATTGCCACGTGTAGTTTTAGGGGTCGTGAACTCAATAGCAACGTCAGCACTCTTGAACGCCTCGCTCTCAAAGTCCTCCAAATTGTTAATATCAATAGTACACACAACCTCATGGCCGCGACTCACTGCTATCTCTTCAATGATATGGCCCATTTTGCCATAACCGATCAATGCAATTTTCATATCTTTTCTAGTAGTTTATTCGTTTGTAATTGGAGCGGATTTGCTCGTAGAGCATATACACACGCATATAACGGCGCAAAGATAACAAAAAAAAATCACATTCGGAAATGTTCGGAACAAAAACTTCCAAAAAATAAGTTATTTTTAGATTTTAGGAGAAATTCAAAAGAAATTGTAAATCAAATAACAATTATAATTAGCACAATCGAAATCGCGACATCATATTTTCAGACCAAATAGGACGACGTCATTTCTGTTGAATAAAGTCAAAATAGCCTATTGCAGATAGCAATTTCGAGTGTTATGTCCTCGGAAAAACATAGAATTTGATAATTATTATTTTAATCGCAGTCAAGCAAGAGAATCGATGTATATTTACCACGAAAATTAACTCAAATAAAAAGTAAATATGGAAAATCTCATGTACTACGTCTGGCAGCAGAGACTCTTCAGCAGCATAGCCACCGTCGATGGAGAACCTATCGAAATAATACATCCTGGCCAGCGCAATACAGAAGCTGGTCCAGACTTCTTCAATGCGAAAATACGAATGGACGGCCTAACTTTTGCAGGAAATGTTGAGATGCATGTAAGGTCTTCAGATTGGTATCGTCATAAACATAATGATGACCGAGCGTATGACTCTGTGATTCTGCACGTGGTCATGCAAGCCGATGCAATGATCCGACTTCATGATGGCACCCTATTACGTACAGTTGTGATGCTCATTCCTAATGATATCATGTCTCGTCATAACGAATTATTGACCGACCGCGATCCTTTCTGTCCGATACGTTGTGCACCTAGATTGGGAGAGCTCCCGTCCTTATTGATTCATGACTGGCAGACAGCACTTTGCACACAAAGGATGATCGAGAAAACAAACCGAGTACGTGACTTGGTCGACAATCAGCTCTTTGGCTGGAGAGAGGCGTTTTATGTGGTACTGACACGTAGTTTAGGAACAGGTGTAAATAGTGATGCCATGGAGCGGTTGGCAAGATCTCTTCGGCTTTCTTGCATCTTGCATCATAAAGATAATTTGATGCAGATAGAAGCACTTTTGTTAGGACAAGCAGGATTATTAGAACTTCCTGAGAATTGTTTTGAAGTTTCTAATACACAAAGTACTTCCAAAGAAAATCAAGCAAGTATATCAAAGGGAGAAAAAAGTACATCCAAAAAGGAGATACTAATACGAGAATACGCTTTCTTAAGACAAAAATTCTCACTCAATCCATTACCTTTTCAAGTTTGGAAACTTGGAGGAGTCAGACCTCAGGCGCAGCCTCATAACCGACTAATCGCACTGGCACAGCTACTCTTCACACATAAGGATCTTTTCGATGAAATCTGCAGTGCGACAGACCTTAATTCTATCTACAAGATTCTCTCCGTGAATGGTATTGGTCAGCAGACCATTCATAGCTTGATTATCAATGCCGTTGTACCGATTCTCATAGGCTATGCACAATGGCGTGGTGATGACGAGAAATGCGAGGAAGCACTGATGATGCTCGAACGTGTTCCTGCAGAGAACAACCGCTATATACAACAATGGATCGAACGAGGAATTCCCGTCCGATCCGCATTTGATACACAAGCATTACTTCATCTACATCGCACCTACTGTCAGCATCATCTATGCATGCATTGCCGATGGGGATGCTACTTTGTCCGTAAGCGATGAGAATTTTTTATGATGAGATTATTTTATTCGCTCGATGGTCACAGCGTTGCCATAAGTCTTCTTACTTTGATAAAGCAACGCGTCACCTCGACGATAAGCCTCATCGATGTCAATAACCTGATTCTCTTCAATGGCAACGATACCGAGGCTCACAGATATATGATTGTTGTCTCCTTCTTTATATCTGAATTCATTGAGGTATGCGAAGAACTCTTCCATTTTCTGATGTATCTGTTCGTCTGTAAGACTACCTGATATATAGAAGGCAAACTCATCTCCTCCGAGACGCATATTGATGCCATCCGGATTCATGACAGTAAGACCCTGGGCAATACACTCAAGGACATGATCACCTACAATGTGTCCATAATTATCATTGACAAACTTAAACTTGTCACTATCGAGGATACCGAAGACTCCAGGACCTCCTTGCTGCAACGCCTTAGAGATCTCACGCATACCGCTATAACGGTTACGAATTTGTGTAAGGCCATCAATCTCTGAGAGATAGATGAGACGCTCCATCATACTCTTCTCCTGACCAATAGATTGTGCAGCGAAGAGGACCGAACGAATCTTTCCCTCTGGTGTGTACTCTGATGGAATCAGGAAAGCACGCATCCAACCACATACATTATCCTCATACTCATGCGAAATAAACTTCTGTCCCTTCATTCGCTCGTCGAGCGTAGAAAGATCCTCAAATTTCACAAAGTCTTCGCGATAGTTTTCCTTGAGCACTCGACCAACATAAATTCGGAATGACGTACGGATATCCATGTGTGGAGAAAGATATCTCTCATAAGCCTTATCAAGAATCAAGGTACTCTGCTTATCTTCCTCTATGTCATAATAAGCTACGAGGTTATAAATGCTACGGAGGCTCTCGGTCATACCCAAAAGCTCGCTCTGCTTTTTGATGGTTTCAGTCAATCGTTCCTTGGTACGATTGATGTTTTCTGCCTGACCGACAATGGCATAAAGATGACCGTATTCACCATCAATCTTGGAGAAGTGCGCACGCTGCTCACACTTACTGTAGTTATTATAAAAATCTATCCAGCCAGTACGAGGTCCATCGATATCCTCTATCGTCTTCTTGATCTTACTGGCAAGCCGATTCTCGCTAGTAACTGTCTTAAGATAATCCGGGAAGACACGAGACACAACGCTACCATTAGCATTAAGGTAGTTGAAACGCAAAGAGTCATCTGGCAAAGTGTAGATGAAGGTCAGAATGTCCTGCTCCTGCGTCAGCATCAATTCACGGGTACGGTGTACGCGAAGATTGTATTTGTCGCCACAGTCCTGCATAGCGAGGATGGCTTTGACAGGGAAACCATTGCTGTCGAAGATTGTATAGAAGGTCTTACGGTACCAACGATAGCCTTTCTTATCGGGATTGAGGAGACGGAAGTAGTCGGTACCCATCTGTTCGCCACGCTCTATCCGCTTATAGAAATTGATAAAACGTTCCATGTCTTCAGGAACAGTCAGATTGCCATTCTCTGGCATATTAGACAATTCTGAAGGCAAACCGTACTTCTTGCAGAACTTCTCAGGCAAGGTAGTGACATGTGTCTTGACATTCCATGAAAAGATATGCACATCCTGCTCATCAAGGAGGAAACGCAGACATTTCAATTCCGAAGCATCCTGCTTCTGCTTGTCATTAGCAGCAAAAGACTCCTTTTTAGCTCCGACAGATGGTAAAGTCCATTGACTATAGTTCGGTGCAGATGCAAGTGGAACCTGGACATTGTTATATTCTACAGCAATCTGCTGCTGCTCAAGCAAAGCAAGGAAAGCGTTCTCATCCATCGGCTTGTAGAAATAGAAGCCCTGGATATAATCACAACCCATTTCACGCAAGAACTTGAGCTGAATATCTGTCTCAACACCCTCTGCAATGATCTTGGCATTCATCTTGTGGAACATCGTGATGAGCGATTCCAGAAGAAGATCGTTCTTGCGACTCTGGCCAATGCGATCAATGAGCGACTTGTCGAGCTTGATGATTTTGAACTCAACATCCTTCATCGAACCGAACGAATAGCCTTGGCCGAAATCATCAATAAGCATGTTGATGCCATGCTTCTTAAAGAAAGCGAGAACATCGAGACGGTTTTCCGCAATGTCTGAGAGTGCTGTCTCCGTGATCTCGTAGCAGACAAGATCTTTTGGCAACGAGTGATCCTCTATATGCTGGAAGAGCTGCTCTACAAACTTACGATCAGAGAAGTCGACCCACGATAGATTTATATCGATAGGAATAACAGGCTGACCTTTGCTGAGGCGGCGGCGCTGCAACTCAATGATCCTACCCTCCATGAGCATATCAATACGCGAGAGTCCTCCATGGCGCTCAAGAATCGGAATGAAAAGTGTCGGAGAAATGATACCATGCTTAGGCGACACCCAGCGCACCAACGCCTCTGCCATCTCAATACGACCTGTCTGTGCATTGACAATAGGTTGGAAATAAGGGACAAACTCGTTATTATTAAGAGCTTCTTCAAAAGAAAGCAAGATCTCATTATCTGAGAAATACGAACTCTGCATGTATTCCTCGAAAACCATCCATGGCTTGATGAAAAGATCTCGAATAAATGAGATCGCCAGCTTAGCTCGATTGATGGCGTTGATCGGCGAAATGAGCATGTCCTTGATGTGATAGATACCACACAAGCACTGGAAAGGAATCTTCTGCTGTTCCGATTCGAATTCCTGACGGCAGAGCTGGTCGATTACCTCCACGTCACAGTTCTCCTTATGAACCAGAAGTACAAACTTGTCGGATTCCATGCGAGCATAAGACACTGGATGCAAAGCAGAATAGACAAGACGAGTGTATAAGAACTGGAGGACCTTATCGCCTATTTCATCTCCATAGAACTCGTTGATCATTCGGAAGTTCTGGATATTGAAATAGAGGATAGACAACTCGGTACCCACCTCATTCATCTCAATCTTATTCTGCAATTCTCGCAATAGGCCAGCACGATTAAGACCTCCCGTCAGCACGTCATGCTCAAGGTTGTTGGTAATCTCCTGCTGGGTGGAAAGAATAAACTTAGCATCCTTGCCCAAGCTGATGAAGGTTTGCTTCACGACACTCTCATGACCGTCCTCTAGACGATGAGCCACAAAAGAATAACGCTGATGGTCACGAACTTTATATCGCAACGTCTCAAGCAAAGTACTTCTTGTGAACCTGCTTCGATCATAATCGTAAGCAAACGACTCTGACACCTCTTTACGCCATTCATTATAAGAAACGACCTCAATATTGGTTTCTGGAGTCAGTTTCGAGACATCAGAAATCAAATGTGAGGAAATATAGATTACACTATCATCTTCAACGCTAATCAATACAGAACTGACCCTGTTGCTCAACAGAAAGACGCGCTGTATGGTGTCTAATACATCGAATGAAAGATGGCTACTGGCGATATAGTCAGCAAGTTTGAATATCTGGCTATTCTTAGAGATAAGAGAAGCGGATGGCATATATTAAGAATGAAATTAGCAAAAAAACAGCGAGGAAATGACGAGCACTTCTTCGCTGCAAATATCGTAATTAATGACGAAAAAAACAAAAAAAAGACACTAAAACATCTTTTTTTCACAATTATTATTCGTATAATGCTCCATTTTGTTCTTATAACAAGCCTAAAGGACCATTTCCATGGCCAATATGCTGATGCTGACCAGCCAAAATGGCTCGTGTAAGATAATCTTTTGCTAAAGCAACAGCTTCAGGCAGAGGACGTCCTGAGGCCAGATACGAGGCGATAGCTGAAGAGAGTGTACATCCCGTACCATGGAGATTTGTAGAGGATATTCTAGGTGCGGTGAACTTGTGCTGAGTACCGTCTGTAAGAATGAGTGTATCTGTCATCTCATCCCCTATCGCATGGCCGCCTTTGATAAGCATACTAGTCTTATAAGGTGGCATAAATAACTCTGATTCTGGCAAATTAGGTGTAATAAGCGAGCAGAGTGGCGACAGATGCTCCTGGAGATAAGCGATACAATCTTCGGCCATCAGTCGAGTACCAGAAGTACTGATCATGACAGGATCCCAGACGAGATTCAGTGAGTAGTGAGTAGTGAGTAGTGAGGAATTATTTGCTATTTCATCCTTATATTTTGTTAGTTGCTCCACAATCGCCCTAGCGACTTCGAGCGTCGGTATCATACCGATCTTGATGGCACGTACATCCAGATCATCCATCACTGAGCGAATCTGACGGGCAACCATCTCTCCTGAAACAGGTTCGACAGCTTGTACACCGACGGTATTCTGCGCAGTAAGAGCGGTGATTACCGTGGCACCATATTGCCCCAAGGCTGTGATTGTCTTGAGGTCCTGCTGAATGCCAGCTCCTGCCGAAGTATCACTCCCGGCAATGGTCAATACTACTTCCATATTCTGCAATTTATCTCCATGCATCTCCTAAGATCATCGCTCCACCGAAACCCATACTACGTACTTTCTCAATTCGATCAAAAGTGATACCTCCCAAAGCCAATACTCCATCATCAATAATACCCCGACGAAGAGCTTCTTTTAGTTCATTTTCAGAGAAGGCTGCATTATATCCTTGTTTGGAGATACTATCGAAAATAGGACTCAGTGACAGGTAGGCGAAAGACCTTTGTATTCCATTCATCACATACCCTTCCTGTTTGCGTTGTGCTAATTCCTCTATGCTATGACAGCTGGTAGAAATCCTCCCCTTCCAATCACAAGGTGCTTCTGGATGTCGACCAGTCAGATGGATACCTCCGACATCGTATTTGACGGCCAAATCATGGAAGTCGTGCAAGGTGATCTGCGGATAATACTTCTTCGGTATTTCCTTTAGCAGACGCTCAACTTCCTTCTCAGAAGCCTCTGGTTTACGGAGATGCAGATAATCGATATGTCGCGTTTCAAAAAGAGCAACAATCTTATCTGCTTCTCCGTCAATAAAGGTCGGAAGGGTGATTACGATAACCATAGAAAAAGATTACTTCACCTGGCTTCTTGTGAAATCAAACGACGCATCCCAATCCTTCCAGACAGGTTCAATGCCACGTTCCTTTAGTGAACGGATAATCTCGTCGACCTTACGGTCATCGCTTACAGAGAACTGCTCAAGTGCCTCAGGATAAGTATAGTATCCACCAGGATTAACACGGCTCTCAGCCGACATAGTAGTCACACCAAGGGTACACATGTTATTGCGGATAAACTCTGGCTCACGAGTAGAATACGAGATATCTACATCATGATCAAAGATTCGCATGGCAAAAGTTACCTGTGCTAATTCGCGATCATTAACGAAGCAGTTTGGCTGGAAGCCTTCGTTCTGAGCAGGACGCATACGAGGGAAGTTGACGCTATATTTGGTACGCCAGTAATGCTTCTGTAGGTAACGCAAATGATAAGCCAGCATGGTTACATCGGTCTTCCACTCCTTCTCCAAGCCGAGCAAAGCACCCATACCGATGGAGTGAACACCTGCCTGACCCATACGATCGAAGCCATCGCAACGCCACTCGAAGTGTGACTTCATGCCATGAGGATGGTAAAGCTTATAGTTCTTGCGATTATAGGTCTCCTGGAAGCAGATGACACCATTCAAACCATGATGTGTCAGCATCTCGTACTCCTCGGCCTTGAGTGGCATGACCTCGATCTTGAGGTTCGAGAAGTATGGTTTTGCACGATCAAGTGCCTCGGCCAAGTATTTAGGGCCTGCCACACCCGGATTCTCACCCGTCACGATGAGCAGGTTCTCGAATGGCGCGATGCGCTTGATTGCCTTGTACTCATCCTCACACTGGTCAATGGTCAGGATTGTTCGCGCCATCGGGTTCTCTCGATGGAAACCACAATACACACAGGAATTAGTACATGAGTTGGTAATATAGAGGGGAATAAACATCGACATCGTATTGCCGAAACGTTCCCTGGTATATTTCTGGCTCAGACGGGCCATCACCTCAAGGTATGGCTCTGCCGCTGGTGAGATGAGGGCCATGAAGTCCTCTACATCACAGCGAGATTTGGCCAAAGCACGACGCACATCAGCATCGGTCTTCGACGCAATCTTCTGGGTTGTTTCGTCCCAATCAATCTTTAATAGTTCGTCTGAAAACATTTTATTATAATTCAAAACATTGAAAATCTAAATTCAGTGCATCAAAAATAAGCATACGATTTGTAAGCAAACGTCCGATGCCAGTGAGGTATTTGATCACCTCAGTCGCCTGAAGCGTTCCCATCGTACCAACTGCACTACCAAGCACTCCCACAGTTGCAGCCTTTTCTACATCTCCTGTAGGAGGTTCTGCGAAGACGTTACGATAAGTCATCGAACCAGGTACATACGTCATCATCTGGCCGCTGTACTTCACAATACCTGCGATGCAGAAAGGCTTGCCAAGCTCCACACAGACGTCATTGATGAGGTATTTTGACTCAAACGAATCCGTGCACTCCACAATGAAGTCATATTGCGCGAAAATCTCAGCAGCATTCTCCTTATTTATATAATAAGGGTATGTCACCACCTTAACTTCCGGATTGATAGATGTCATCTTTTCTGCTGCTGACTCAGCCTTGAGACGTCCTTCATCCTTTGACGCATGTATCACCTGTCGCTGTAGATTGCTCAATGATACAACATCTGCATCGGCAATACCTATCGTCCCGACACCAGCAGCAGCCAGATATAGTGCACAAGGAGATCCTAAGCCACCGGCACCGACGATCAGCACCCTGGCCTTCAGCAGTCGCTCCTGCCCTGCTTCGCCGAATCCTTCCAAGCGGATGTGGCGATCATATCTGTCTTTTTGCTCAAATGATAAATTCATTCGAAGAGTCGTTAATAATAAGTAACCACTCCTCCTCCCTATTGGTAAAGGAGGTGGGTCTCTTATAGCTTCCTCAAATCGTGTGTCAGCTTAGCAGCACAGAAGTTAGGACCACACATCGTGCAATACTCGCCATCAGTATGACCAGCCTCCTCAAAGTACTGCAATGCACGCTCAGGATCAAGCGAAAGGTGGAACTGATCACGCCAACGGAAATCAAAGCGCGCCTTAGACAACGCGTTGTCGCGAATCTCAGCACCCGGATGACCCTTAGCCAAGTCTGCTGCATGAGCTGCGATCTTGTAGGTAATCACACCATTACGTACATCCTCACGGTTTGGAAGAGCAAGGTGCTCCTTTGGAGTTACGTAGCACAACATAGCCGTACCGAGCCAAGCGATCTGAGCGCCACCGATAGCAGAGGTAATGTGGTCATAACCAGGAGCTATATCAGTAACGATAGGGCCAAGAGTATAGAAAGGAGCCTCGTGACAATGGTCGAGCTGACGCTCCATATTCTCACGGATCTTATGCATTGGCACGTGGCCAGGACCCTCGATAAAGGCCTGTACACCCTTCTCCCATGCACGAGTCACAAGCTCTCCCATGGTGTCAAGTTCTGCAAATTGTGCAGCATCATTGGCATCGGCGGTACAACCAGGACGAAGGCCATCTCCTAAAGAGAGAGCTACATCATACTGACGTACAATGTCGCAGATATCGTCGAAATGCTCATAAAGGAACGACTCCTGATCGTGGATCAAGCACCACTTAGACATGATGGAACCTCCACGAGACACAATACCACAGAGGCGTGTATCTGCCAGATGCACGTTATGACGACGGATACCGGCATGAATGGTAAAGTAATCCACACCCTGTTCGCATTGTTCGATGAGGGTATCCTTATAGACCTCCCAGTTGAGATCCTCCACGCGTCCCTGAACCTTCTCAAGAGCCTGATAGATAGGTACGGTGCCTACTGGTACCGGACAGTTACGGATAATCCACTCTCGTGTCTCATGAATGTTCTCACCAGTCGAGAGGTCCATCAAAGTATCACCACCCCACTTGCAGCTCCAAACAGCTTTATCCACCTCCTCGTCGATCGAAGAAGTCGTAGCTGAGTTGCCAATGTTAGTGTTGATCTTCACCAGGAAATTACGACCAATGATCATTGGCTCCGACTCAGGATGATTGATGTTAGCAGGCAATACAGCGCGACCACGAGCAATCTCATCGCGGACATACTCCGGAGTGATGTGGCTCTTAATACCGAGCTCCTCGCAGTTCATATTCTCGCGGATAGCCACGTACTCCATCTCAGGAGTCACGATGCCAGCCTTAGCGTAGTCCATCTGAGTGATGTGCTTACCGGCCTTCGCACGACGTGGCAGCGCGATGTGTTCGAAGCGCAACTTATCCAAGCTCTTATCAGCCAGGCGCATCTTACCATAATCGCTGGTCACCTCCTTGAGGACCTCAGTGTCATCACGCTCAATGATCCACTGTTCACGCATACGTGGCAGACCCTTCTTCAGGTCCACGGTGTAGTTAGGATCGCTATACAATCCACTCGTATCGTAAATATAAACTGGAGCGTTCTCCTCTGAGTGAGGTACGCCATTCTTATCTTTAGTAACAGTAGGTGTCAGATTGACCTTAGTCATACCTACCTTAACGCTAGGAAAAAGACGCCCCTGCATGTATGCTTTTTCCCTCTGCGCGTATGCTTTGTTATCTTGTGGCATAATAAATGATTTTAATTCGAATAATGGGGTGTCCGAAAATTCTTAATTTATTTCTTACAAGCGAATTAATTCAAAAACGCAGTTAATGGTGAGCTGGCCTCTGCCGAATCGCTGATAGCTCCTAATCCTGCCTCGTAAGCACGACGACCAGCGATGACAGCCTCCTTGAAGGCAACGGCCATCTGTACAGGATCACCAGCTACTGCGATGGCCGTGTTGACCAAACAGCAGTCAGCACCCATCTCCATAGCTTCAGCAGCATGGCTTGGTGCACCGATACCTGCATCGACTACGACAGGAACGGTAGCCTGCTCGATGATGATCTGAAGAAAATCCTTCATACGAAGTCCCTTGTTAGTACCGATAGGTGCAGCGAGTGGCATGACGGTAGCCGCGCCAGCTTCCTCAAGGTGCTTACAGAGCGTAGGATCTGCCTGGCAATATGGCAGTACGACGAAGCCGAGCTTTACGAGTTCCTCAGTAGCTTTCAATGTCTCAATGCTATCTGGCAGGAGGTAGCGAGGATCTGGATGAATCTCGAGCTTGAGCCAATTGGTACCGAAGGCCTCACGAGCCATCTGAGCTGCGAAGACGGCCTCCTCAGCATTACGGACACCCGAGGTATTAGGAAGAAGCTGGATGCCCTGATTCTGAACGATATGCTGCAAGAGGTCATCCTGCTTGTCCTCCAGTTCGATACGCTTCATTGCTACAGTCACCATCTCAGTTTCCGAAGCCTTGATAGCCTCAGCCATAAGCTGGTTGTTACTAAACTTTCCTGTTCCCAGGAAGAGGCGTGAATTGAACTCACGACCTGCAATTACAAGTGGTTTCATGTTTTATCTGAATATTTAATATTTTCAAATTGTAGATTTTCTTATTTGTCGATAGAGCTATTGACTATGGTCAGCAATCTCTGCATCTCCTGGATCGGATCCTCCGCTCTAAGCACCGTACCGCTGAGCGCAATACCCGTCACTCCCGTCTTCATGATGTCAGGGATGTCGTCGGCCGTAATACCACCTATGGCCACAATCGGAAGATTAATACCCTCTTCGCGCATCTGAGACACGATACTGCGATAACCCTCCAACCCTAGTACAGGAGAGAGCTTCTCCTTTGTCGTTGTGAAACGGAAAGGGCCGCAGCCGATGTAGTTTGCTCCAGCCTCATAGTGCATCCTGACGTCATCAAACGTATTGGCCGTGCCACCGATGATGAAATCAGGACCTAAGACCTTACGTGCCTCTGTGACTGGCATGTCGTTCTTACCGAGGTGCACACCATCAGCACCGATTTCCTTGACCAATGCCACTTGATCGTCGATAATGAACGTTGCTCCAGCCTCACGACACATACGCTGAGCTTCGAGCGCCATAGGTCTCAGTTCGTCGATGGTAGCGTTTTTCACGCGCAACTGTACCCATCGGCAGCCACCCTCCAGAGCCAGACGAATAGAGTCAAGATAGCCGATCCTATCTGTATAATGCGATATGAACTGTATCATCCTCCGCAAGCAGCTTTGATAATCACTACGCTATCATTCTCCTGGAGCGACTTTGCGCTCCACTCTGCACGTGGCACCATCTTGTTAGCTATGGCCATAGCCACACCCTTCTCTGGCAATGCCAGTTCGGTGGCGAGTTCTTGCAGATTAGTAGCCTGCGTCTCAGTTGGTTTGTTGTTGATCAGAATAGTCATAATTATTAACATTAATACCCCTCAGCGAAACTGCTTCACTGCGGGGTATACAAATTGTCTTGAAATAATAAGCACTTCCTACGGCAGCATTACCTGCATCAGGTCAATGGGTATAATCTCAGCCTGCACAAAGCAAGCACCCCGAATCGGAAACCGATTTTGCGCTGCAAATATACACCTTTTAAAATATACTTGCAAGTTTCGAGTAGAAAAATAACATTAATTAATACACTTTCCTCTCATTTGTGCAAGAAGGGATCACTCGATTCTCTGCGAGACCTTCCTGATTGCAAGAAGGGATCACACGAATTCCTGCGAGACCTTCCTACACGTAAGAATGGACATCTTGCAAGCAAGACATCCATTCCTTGATATAAGATAGGACATCCTGCAAGCAAGACATCCGTTCCTTGATATAAGAAAGGACATCCTGCAAGCAAGACATCCATTCCTTGATATAAGAAAGGACGTCCTGCAAGCAAGACGTCCTTTCCCATTTCAAAAATTACTTAACCAGCAATATGCGACCCTTCTTAATATTGAGGCCCTTCTGTAAATCCTCCTGCTTGCGGCCGAAGAGATCGAAGACATCTTCATTTGTTTCTACAGCATCGTCTGAGTGCACCGCCTCGATGCCAGAAGGTTCTGCAGCCTTGGTTTGTGTACCCCAGATGCAGAGGCCGCGAGTTGCATTAATTCCAGCAACACCACTTGACGAACTGAGTGCTGTGAAGCAGAGAGCTTTAGTAACCTTGGATGGATCAACGTTAGCCTTGAGTGTCTGCTCAACTACGACACCTTTGAAGGCTACGGTTGTGGTTTTGCTACCTCCATTGACACCCTTCAAAGCTACACTCACGTAGCCTGTGTTGTCAACCAGTTTCCAAGTACCTGCATACGCACCAGTGACCTTGCCATCTGTACCAAGGGTGATCTTCTCTGGCTTAGCATAGTCCTGAGTTACAGCATCCTGACGAATCTTATGTACGATGAGGTCATACTCACCAGCGACCTGATTAGCGTTATATATCTGTTTTGTATCAATATCCTCCTGTGTGATCTCCTCACCATAAAATTCGTATGGCGCAGCGACGAGCCAGCCATCCTGATTCTGGAAGAGCTGGTGTACGCGTACTGAGTGACCTTCACCAGAGGCGACCTGACGAGTGTGATAAACCACGAGAGCGCGACCCTTATGATCGACAATAGCGCTGTTGTGTCCCTGCGCAATCTCGGCCTTGGTCATGCTATCCCACTTATAGGCTGACATGAGGCGTGTGCCACGATCAGTAACGGCATCTTTACCGAAATTAAGCTGATACTGCGAGAACAAAGCTTTCTGCCCCTTTGATGTGTTGCAATCCATATATGGACCATCTGGATTCTCCGAGCGGAAGATACGCATCTGATAACCGACAGCTCCGTATGGCCAAGAACCACCTGCAACGGCACTCAAGCCACCATAGCTCATAAAGAGATAGTAGTATTTGCCAATGCGCTGGATGTAGCTAGCTTCACCTGAGACATAATATCCGCCTGCGATCTTCTTACCAAAATAGGGATCGGACGTACATGTATGATAGTCGCCAGCATTATCCAATTCTTCTTTATACTGGATAGAATAATCGCGAAGACCTGTAGATTCATCAAGCTGGAACATAAAGATACCTCCACTCCATGAGCCATATGACATCCAGAGCTGATCCTCTGCATCGTAGAAGACACATGGGTCAATACAGTTTGGCCAGTACTCACCCCATTTGTCCGATACCTTATAGCGAGCTGGTAGAGAGGCCTGTTCTCCGATAACTTTCTCAAGATCTGTATGTTTGTAGTCATCTGTTTTAGTATAACCATTGTGGTCATAAGTTCCTTGGAAACCAGAGTATACGACAGGACCAGCATACTTCCAACCCCCATCAGGACGATCAGAGGTGAAGAGGACTATGACAGAGCACCAGCTATCGCCATTGAGGCTCATATACATGCACCACTTCTTCATCTGCTTGTTGTAGATGACGTCTGGAGCCCACTGCATCCCTCTTACACTATTACCTTTGGCCTGCCAGTCATGAGCATCTCCATAAGCACTAGAGTAAAGTACATTATTGCCATTCTGATCGACAAAGAGAGATTTGTCTGCAGTCATTGCCCCCTCATCGCTGGCCCAAGTACTCCAATTGATATAATTCTTCTCTGCTGTAGTCTTACCATGTCCGAGGTGTGAACCATAGATATAATAAACAGGAGACTCTGGGGTACCAGTGGTAACACCGTCCATAAAGATGGAAGGGTCATGACATACTACACGGCCAATAGAAACCTGAGCTGAAGAGGCCAATGTAACAGAAGAAAGTAATGCTAAGGCGTAAAAATGTTTCAGCATGATGTATTGTTAAAATGGTAAATCTCGGAGGAGCTTCCTACTTGGGAACTCCCCCGAAATTAATAAGTATTTCGCACAGAAGAGGTTTATCGTAGAAGACGAACCTCTTCTATTACAGATTAGTTAGCATCGAATATGAGGCAACTGCCATCGACAGTGAAGCGGAAGAAGACATCATCAGGATCAGAAATTGAGATACCCTCATACTTCTGCCAGAATTCCTCACCACCATTGCCAATAATTGTAGCCAAAATGTCTGCTGTGCCATCACCATTGTTAGTAACGGTTACGGTAACACGAGCACCATTCATTGCAGCGAGCCAAGCACCCCAGTCGCCACCATTATCGCAAGTAGCAGTAGCAATACCTTCATAACCAGCACCCCAACCGTAGTTATCTGCACGAACTACTGCATACTCAGAGTTGTCCTCCTTACAGAGAACCAATACCCAGTTGTTCCAGTTACTATTACCAGAAGAACGATTGATGAAAGTTTGAGTTACACTCATACCTGCAGGTACATTGATATTCTGTGAGTGAGCGCTCCACCAACCTGAAGTGCAATCCTCTGCACCAAGAACATCATCGAATACGAGGCAAGAACCATCGACAGTAAAGCGGAACCATAAATCATCTGGATCGTTAACTGCAATGCCAGTGTATGCCTGAGTATATGTATTGCCATCATTGCCAATGATGACTGCATTGACATCAGCAGTGCCATCGCCATAGTTGGTAACGAAGGTGGTAACCTTTGCACCGTTCATTGCTGCGAGCCAAGCACCCCAGTCGCCACCATTATCGCAAGTAGCAGTAGCAATACCTTCATAACCAGCACCCCAACCATAGTTGTCGGCACGAACTACTGCATACTCAGAGTTATCCTCCTTACAGAGAACCATTACCCAGTTATTCCAGTTACTTCCACCGCTGGTGTAGTTGGTGAAGGTTGAGACTACGGTCTCACCAGGAGCGACCTTAATGTTTGTTGAGTGGGCACCCCACCATCCAGTAGTACAGCTAGACTCACCAAGCGTGTTGTACATCTTGTCAACAACGTTGAAGGTAGCGTTACCGATAACTGGCTTAGCAGCACCCTCACCCTTATAGGTCTGGTTATAAACTGCGATGAGAGTCTTCTCGCCAAGACCATTGAGATCAGGGATAGCCTGGAAAGTAAGATCCTTATAAGAAACCTCCTTGGTGACTCCAGTCTCGAAGTCAATGATAGCAGAAACACTTGTAATAAGTGAATCAAGTACGGTGCCCTGCATTACCTTTCCAGGAACGCCCTTCAAGGTGATGCCAAGAGGCTGCTTGTCTTCCTTTGAAGTACAGCCACCGATTGGCTCGATGTCTGTGCCGATGAAGTTGATGTATGAACCTTCTGGAACAAGGAAACAATAGATATCTCCACCTGGTTCGATATTCGCAGGCATATTGAAGGTCTTGACAGCAGTACCATTGTTCATCTCGATATAGAAACGATTAGCATCGGTACGATCAATGGTCAAGGTCACCTTGCCACCGAGCTTCTGGACAGCAGCATCCTTGTTATCGACAGGAGCCAGCATAAGGTTGCTCTCAGTGTATTTGAAACCATTACCCTCAATCTGACCGAAAACGGTACCCCAGTTTGAGTTGAATGCATTAGCATCGCCTGTGAGGTCGTAACGGATAGCACCATACTCCGAGTAGCCATCACCACCACGGACGGTATTAGCTACTACGAGTGCAAAATTCTTATAATAGGTATCGTCAGAAGGATTAATGTTGAGGTTGAACTGAGCCTGCCATTTCTTGCCATCAGGTACTACATAGTACTTAGAGAACTCTGCCCACCAACCTGAAGAGAAGTCGGTCTTACCAAAGGTATAGACATCCTCCATGAGGTCAAGTTGCTCAGGAACATCATTCTTCTTTGCCTCAGCAATTGAGTCAACGCGTGCAGCAATCCAGTCAGGAGAATCTACCGAGTAGAGATCACCTCCTTCACAACTGGTCAAAGCCATCACAGCGAGTGATGCAACGCCCAGGATTGAAGTCAATTTATTTTGAATTTTCATAATTGTTCAATTTTTAAATGTAGAAAAACCTTTGTTGTTTTTTACACATTGATTAGAGTTTGACGACAGGACGAACGGTCCAATTCTTGCTCTGGAAATACTCCTTTGTCTCGTTGTTAGCAGAACCGCTGTTAGCTGAGTTGCCTACGAGGTTAGAGTTAGCATTCAAAGTTCCCTGATAGATTGGGAGGAACTCATGACCGAGGAGATAAGTATCGTAAGAACTCTTACAGTTCTCAGGATCTGCCTGAACGTCAGCGTATGTAACCAAGTTCTTAGCTGTAGTCTTATCTGTTGACTTCAAGAACGAACCATGATCCTTCAACTGAGCAAGACGACCCTCGTCATAGAAGAAGCCCCAACGAATGAGGTCGAAACCACGACCGTACTCGCAACCGAACTCCTTAGGACGCTCTACGTTAGCAATCTGCTCGAAGAGTTTGTCTGCATCACCTATAAAGTCATTCAAATCAAGTGGCTTGAGGTTAGCACGCTCACGAACCAGATTGATATAACCGATTGCCTCAGCATCAGGACCCTTAATCTCATTGATACACTCTGCAGCACGAAGCAATACATCAGAATAACGGAGAATACGGAGATTGATACCACAATGAAGACCAGTAACAACCTTGTCATAGATACCTGTGCGAAGGTTGGTATTCTTGGCGATAGGAAGACCTCCATTATTGTTGTTGGTTACAACAGGCATATTAGGATCCATAGGAGATGTGTAGCATACATTGCCGAACTCAAAGCCCTCCCAGTCATTCTCATAAGTACCGATGGTCCAGTAAAGACGTGGGTCGAGAGTACCGTTGATGGTCTTCTCCTGCTTAAAGAGGTCATAAAGCCAAGGAGAAGCAGAGATATCTGCCCAACCACCGAAGTCACCAGGACCGAAGTTCGATTCAATGGCATGACCCTGAGTAGCATCCTTAGAAGTATTTACAGGAGTCCACTCATCGTCAGTACCCTGCTTACCGAAGTCTAGGTACTGTACCTCATATAGGCTCTCATCATTGTTCTCAAAAGCAGGACCCTCACGGAAGTTGTCTCCGTAGTTTGGCATGAGCTTATAAAAACCATACTGTTCTTTGCCACCATCCTTCTGACTGATGATATCTTTCAAGACAGAGTATGCTTCAGTGTACTTGTGGCGCATCATATAAGTACGAGCAAGGAAACCAGCAGCTGCACCCTTATTGGCACGACCCTGTGCCCACTGGCCGCCGACAGTCTTGCTTGGGAGAAGTTCGAGAGCTTCCTTAAAATCCGTCTCTACCTGATCAAGTACGATATCGTACTGATATCCAGACTCAGGAACATTAGATGCAAAGAGACCGTCGAGAGATGAATACTGATTATAGTCAGTAATAAGTGCTGGATTATTGTAATAACCTGCGAGATTATAATAACCAAGAGCACGGAGGAAGAGAGCCTGACCCTTGATGCGCTTCATGGCCTCATTGTTGGCAATAGCCTCATCTGTAGTACGAGAGAGGACAAAATTGCAGACGTTGATGGTGTAGTACCAATCACGCCATGACCACTGCTCGATCTCATCGGTAGTAGAGATGTTGAGATCATCGAAAGGCATATACCAAACCTGTGAAGAGTTCCAGGCCTCATCACCACGACATACATCAATATTATAGCCTACACGAGCGTAGGTACCCTCCATACGGGTGTGGTTATAGCAAGCATTGATGCACTCCTCCAGTTCCTGAACCGTGTTACCAAAGGTAGCAGAAGTCTGCTGGTTTGGATTAGTGACATCCAGCTTATCGTCGCACGATGAAAGCGTGCCGATGCCCAACATAAGGGCAAAGGAAATTTTATATAGTTTCATATCAGATAGCTCTTATATAATTAGAATGAGAAGAGGACACCACCCATGAAGGTGCGTGGAGTTGGGAATGAACAGAAGTTGTAACCTGGGGTGAAGGTACCACCAGCGTAGTCAACATTGTAACCCTTATAACCAGTGAAGGTGTAGAGGTTCTGAGCAGAAGCGTAGACGCGAACGCCACTTACAATGCCATTGAACCACTTGTCAGGGAAGTTGTAACCAATCTCAACATTAGCGATCTTCCAATAAGCTGCATTCTGGATCTTTCGGTCACTGAACATATCGTTCCAAGCACGGCCATTAGCCTGATAGTAAGTCTTAGGATTAGCAGAAGTGTAGTTGCCATTGCTATCAAACTTGTTAGCATTGAGCATATCTACAGACTTGTTACCAGGACCATAGCAAGAGTTGAGTGAATTATAGATATCATCTGATACATGATAGTTGAGTGCACCGAAGGTAGAAACTGCGAGATCGAAGTTCTTATAAGAAAGGTGAGCAGAGAGACCAAAGTTAACCTTAGCAAGGCCGCTGCCAAGAACTGTCTGGTCAAGATCATCGATCACACCATCGTTATTGATATCCTCATAGAGGCAGTCACCAATACCAGCACCTTCCTGCAGAATCTTCTGACCATTAGCATTGACATGATTGTCAAGATCAGCCTGTGTACGAGCGATACCCTGGTACTTCCAGCCGTAGAACTTACCTACTTCCTGACCAACTTCAGTCTTGTAAGCGCCAGTAATATAAGACTCTGTACCGAAACCGAGTGAGGTAACCTTATTCTTCAAGGTGCTCATGTTAGCAGTAATATCGTAGCCAAGGCCAAATGCAGTGTGATTACGATAAGTGAGCGAGAACTCAAGACCACTATTCTCCATAGCAGCAGCGTTCATGGTAACAGCGGTATTAGCTACACCAGCGTTAGCAGGAACAGGAACTGAATAAAGAAGGTCAGTAGACTTGTTGAGATACCACTCTGCGGTGAACTCGATACTATTGTTGAGGAAGGCCATATCGATACCGACGTTGGTAGTCTTCTTCTTCTCCCAAGCGAGCTTCTCGTTTACAAAGGTTGAGATTGCAGAACCATAGATAGGCTGACCGCCGAAGCTATATGACATGTTGTTACGATCCATAGTAGCCTGATATACGTACTCACCAATGTTCTCGTTACCAAGTTCACCATAAGATGCACGCACCTTCATCATATTGATAATGCTCTCATCAACAGGGAAGAAGTTCTCACGATCAAGACGCCAACCGAGAGATACTGAAGGGAAGGTTTCCCAACGGATGCTCTTGGTAAGACGTGAGCTACCATCGCGACGAACAATAGCAGAAAGAAGGTACTTACCATCGAAGTCGTAGTTCAAACGAGCGAAGTAAGAGGTAATAGCGTGCTTATACTCGTAGGTGCTGGCATCACGAGAAGCACCATTCTGAAGCTGGAGGTAATATGGCTCGGTGAAGTTCTTTGCCCAACCATTGAGATCATGAGTATTCTCCTCTTCATAAGTCTGACCACCTACCAAATTGATATGGTGCTTACCGATGGTACCATCATAAGTAAGAGTATTCTCAATCAAAGCATCAGTATAAGTACGCTTGTTCTCGTCAAGTCTTTCATTGGTCTTATCGAGGTATACACGATTGGACTGAATCCATGCACCAACCCAAGTCTTACCAGAAACGAGAGTCTTGTTATAAGCCAAGTTAATGTTGTAGCTGAGTTTATGGTTCTTGCTCTCAATACCGATCATCTTAAGGAGATCAACGTTAGCAGAGAGTGTACCATTGAAACGATCTACGAGGGTATTACGAGTCAACTTATTGTTAACCAGCAATGGGTTCGAAGCAGAGATATCGCCATGTACGGTATCGTAGTAAACACCATAGCCATATGCATCATAGTTGTAACCGCTGGCAGAACCTACCATATCATCAAGTACCCATGTAGAAGGATCGTACGCCTTGATAGTTGGCTGCATCAGCAAAGTGCCGCGAAGCACGTTGGTAACATCACCATAGAGACCCTGTACATACTCAGATGCATTAGAGAGGCCCATACCGTCCTGACTAGAGTGAGAGTAAACGATACCAGTGCGGAACTTGATGAACTTGGTCTCAAAGGTATTGTTGATACGTGCAGTGTAGCGCTCGTAGTTAGGACCAGCTCCCTCAAGAGTACCCTTCTGGTTAAAGTAGTCGAGGCCAATATTATAAGTATTGTTAGCACCACCACCGCTCATGCTGATGTTGTGATTCTGGCGGATACCTGTCTTGAAGACCTCATTGAACCAATCAGTGTCAGTGTTATCGCGGAAACTGAATACACCATTATTATTAGTATAGCCACCAGCGAGAGGAGTACCAGAGTTCAAACAAGCCTCACCGAGGTACTGGCTGTACTGCTTGGCATCCATTACGTCATAAACACCCTTAGATATCTGGTCAACACCAAAGTAGCCCTTATAATCGAGCTTCATTGGCTGATCCTTCTTACCGCTCTTGGTGGTAATGATCACAACGCCGTTTGCAGCACGTGAACCGTAGATGGCACCTGCAGCAGCATCCTTGAGCACCTGGATGGTCTCGATATCATTTGGAGAGAAGTCACGGATAGAAGTACCCATAGGTACACCATCGATAACGTAGAGAGGAGCGGTAGAACCAAAACTACCGATACCACGGATACGAACAGAAGGATCGGCACCAGGCTGACCGTCAGAGGTAATCTGAACGCCAGGAACCTTACCCTCAAGCATGGTAGAGATGTTAGAGTTAGAAGAGCGCTTGAGCTCATCTGCGTTGACGATAGATACAGAACCGGTCAAGTCGGCCTTCTTCTGTGTACCGTAACCAACGACTACGACCTGCTCAAGAAGCTTGTCATCGTTAGTCAACTTGATGACGCCAACTGCGGTCTTGCCATTGATTGCAACCTCGGTAGCCTGGAAACCTACGAAACTGACCTCGAGAACGCCGTTCGAAGCGACGTTGAGCTCGAAGTTACCATCGAGATCGGTCACAGTACCGTTGGCAGTACCTTTCACCTTGATGGTAGCACCCATCAAAGGCTCACCAAGATCGTCAACAACCTGGCCAGTGACCTTAATGGTCTTGGCCTGCGCGTATGCCGTTGGAGTAGTCACTGTATTTGGTAATACAGCAAACCCACCAATGACACCAGCTCCCAAAAGATAGGGAAGACAAAATCTTTTTCTCATTGTACTAAGAAAATTTTGTGTGTGAAATATGAGTTAAATAGTATTTTATAAAGTGTATTAGGACTAATGTATGTAAAGTGCATTATGTGTTTTCAAGCATAAGTCCAAATAATAAATAAGTGGGTGCAAATATGAGTTTTTTTTTAACAAGTTCCAACTATTCTGCGAAAAAAAGTAAGTATTATAGCAAAATATGGTACTTTCATATCAATATTGCACCAAAACAAGCTTATTTTGTCAATGGATTGCATGATCAGCAGGCACCTCCATATTAGCCCATGCCATCTTGTTGGTCCACTCTGCATACGGATTAGTCCAGAAAGCATCATCAGTAGGGAGACCCAATGCACAGAAAGCTGCACAACAGAGATACTCACTTCCTGTGTTGATATAATCCTCCGACATGTGAATCTGCGAACCTGTGAAGCCGACTCTCAGCCATCCATTCTGGTCGAAGGTGTTGGGCTGACTCAACTGTTTGCTGATGACCGATGTGAGTGCGCAACGAACCTGTGCAGGATTAAGATGTGCTGGCAGGATATGCAGCAAAGCAGCATCAGACAATGCATGGAACGATCCGAAGCGGTAGGTGATGCTACGTCCGATAGCAGGATAAGTTCCCTCTGGAGAAATCAGTCGCTCCAGCTGCTCTCCATAACGTCCCATACGCTTCTGCTGACTTGCCAACAGGTCTGCGTGTTTCATCTGATGCTTGTCCATCACCATCAGCACCTCGGTGAGCATCGGCTGAATGACGAGACTATTGTAGTAGTCGAGATGAAAATCAGGACCATCGCCATACCATGCATCGCCTTTATACCATCCGTCACAGAAACACTCCACGCCATGGTTGAGTCGTTTCTCATCACAGCTGCCATCGAACTCCAGTAGCGCGGCCTCGATGATCGAAGCAAAGAGGAGCCAGTTGCTCTCGTAAGCCTCAATGTTACGACTTGCCTTCAGTTCCTTGATGAGATTCTTCTGTGTGGTCTTATCAAGATTACCCCATAGCTGCATTGGAGCTCGCAGAAGTCCTTCTGCCAAGAATGCAGCATCGACTAAAGGCTGACGATGATGATTGGCTTTGAATCGCAGATAATCAGGTGATTTAGGATTCACTGCATTGGCCAGACCTTTCACGGCCCAATCAAGCATCTGCGCTCTCTTTTGGCCTTCTGGAGTACCATCTGGCCCTAACTCCAACCAAGGAGCAATACCACAAAGGGTACGGCCAAAAGCCTCAAGATAAGAGACTTCACGACGATCAGGATCGGTTGAGAGTGACTCAAAAGGGAAGTTCTGCTTGAGCGTACCATCAGCCAGATTCTTCAGTACGGGAGTGGCGATCTTTGTCAAAGCATCGACCCAAACCTGTCGGTCCAGTGCTGCACTTGGCTTAGCGAGCAACTTCTTCATGCGGAGTAATGCTTCTACATAATAATAGTCCGCATAAGTGAGAGGAACATCGATCTCGCTTTTTCCTGGCAGCGAACCCACGCTGTGCTTCAAGATGAAACCTCCTACCTCCCCTATCTTGGCCAGATATGCAGGAGAAGAGAGCGAACGGATCTGCTTCTCTGCCATTGCCAGCCACTTGGCAGCATCTGCTGTCTTATCCAACTGGCTCAACTCGATAAAAGCCGAAGCCATGATTGCACCTGCAGAAGCATCGCGATAAGCGTTAGGGATATCCGGAGCATCAAAATCCCAATAAGGAATACCATCTTCTGGCAGTCTCGGATGCTCAGTGATCATGTGTGCAATGTGGCGAGCTTGCTCAAGATACTTCGGCTGGAGCGTCTCACGATACATCATCGTGTATCCGTAAAGGCCCCAGGCCTGACCTCTTGCCCATGCACTACCATCCGAAAATCCTTGCGCTGTCTGCTTAGCGTGAGGCTGACCCGTGGCAGGATCGTATGAGACGACGTGATAAGTGGTGTAGTCATCACGAAAGTGATTTTTCATCGTCGTGTTGGCATGTGTCTCAGCCACCAGTGCATACTTACGATCGTTAGTCTCTCGTGAGATGAAGGTCAGCATCTCAAGGTTCATCATATTATCGATGATAACCGGATACTTCCATTTGTCCGACCAGTCCCAGGACTTAATCACGCCAAGCTTATCGTTATAGCGTGTCAGCAGATTGTCCGAACCTTCCTTGATGACGTCAAGATAATGCTCGTTGCCTGTAAGATGGTAACCCTGACCGAAGCTGCAGTAGAGCATAAAACCGAGGTCATGCGTGTCGGACATCTTCTTGACTGGTTCCGTGCGATCGGTGTAAAGCTCAGCATAGCGTCTCAGTTCTTCGGATGGCTTATCGCTATAAAGCTGCCAGAGAACGCCTGGGAAAAATCCTGAGCACCACCAGTGATAATCGCTCGTGACCATCTTACCGTTCTCAAAACTGCGCGGGAAGGCTTCTGTATCCTTCTCCAGCGCTTTGGCCATGATCAAGCTCTGACTACGAGAGACTGATAATCCACGTTCGATGACCTCATCAAGATTCTCAGCGCCTACGTTTGTGCTGGCAAGCATCAGACCTGCGATCATGAGACAGCAAAGGCTGTTCTTAAATATATAAATAAGGTGTTTCATTTTTGTGTTATTGATGTTTTCAAATAAAATGCAAGTACCCGATCCTTCTGGTTAGGAATAACCTTTCACATCAAAGTACTTGCACAACTACCTAAAAACTAAAAACAATGTGTGTGTGTTATAATAAGAGTAAAAAGACATGTGAGTGTTTAATTTACGACGCAAAGATACGGCAATAATTCACACCTACCTCATTTTCAGGTCGTCAAAAGGGTATACATATCGGTCATGACCGAAAAATAACGCTATTTGACCGATTCGTCACCTATAATTACATCATTTTTCCTTTGTCATCTCATCATTTATCGCTATCTTTGCACCATCAAAACAGAAACACACCACACGATGCAACTCACTACCCTTCTCAAACACCTCGGACATCGGCTTTTGCTCCTTCTGATAGCGTTTTATTCGACGCTACCAGCACTGGCGCAGTACCATATTACCGAACATATCCTTATCAACGAGGGTCTGTCGAACAACTTCATCTGCGAGATGACGCTCGACAACAAGGGACGTCTCTGGGTTGCTACCGAATCTGGGCTCAACGCCTACAATGGGTCGGTTTGCATTAGCTACAATGTCTCGAATTCCGGACTCACAGCCAACATGGTCAACTGCCTCTGGTATGATGCCCAAGGCAACTATCTTTGGGCTGGCACCAAAGGCGAAGGCATCTGCCGAGTACATCCTGACACAGGCGAAGTGACTGTATATAACGTGTCGGACAGCACCCTCACCAATGTCCTCGACATCACTCCTGCAGATAACCGACAGCTCTGGCTCATCTGCCACAATGACATCATGCTGCTCAACATGGATTCTGGCAGCATCGAACGTGTCGATCTCGGACAGCTCAGTCAGCACTTCCGCTGTGGAGTCGACGATGGCAATGGTAATCTTGTCATAGGTTCGCACATGCATGGTGCAAGCGTGCTCAATGCACGTACCCATCAGCTTATTCCTCTCACCCTCGGCCAGACAGGAAAAGAATACGAGAATGTCAACGTCAGCGAGATTCTGAAAGATCATCACGGCCGTATCTGGGTGGCTACGAATGCTGGTCTCTGGTATTATCTTCCTGGCAGTTCTCAGCTACTCCCCTTCCAAGCGCTAAGCCAAGCGGAAGTCTTTCATATCGAGGAGATTGACAACCAGCATCTCTGGGTTATTACACGTTCAGCCAACTACAAGATCAATTTGGATAACGAGGAAGTTTCCAGCCTCTACACCACAGGAGAGATTGCACTCTTTGACGAAATACAGTCGCTCTATCAGGATCCATACGGCAACATCTGGATCGGTAGCAGTGGCAATGGTATCGAATTCATTAGCCATATCAGTCCCTTCTTCCGCAAGTTCTTTAGCGAACCTGTCTGGGGAATTTATGCCGAAGGAGATATCTTCTGGGTAGGTTCACGAGATAGGATATTGGCCTTCCAGGGCACCCAATGTATCAAAGATATCGATCTGGCAGCCAAAGGCTTTGCTCACGGAGTCGTATTATCTATCAATGGCAATGGCAAGGATCTGCTCTACCTCGCTGTACCAAATCACATGCTTGCTTACAACAAAGTTACAGGCGCCCTTTCTTACGTCACGACAGCCGACGGTCGCAATGTTGATGCAATCACCTTCTACCGCGAAGACGATGGAACCTTCTGGATCACTACCTCCGAAGGCATCTACAGCCTGCAGGATGGCTATGCCGTTCCATGCCAACCGATCAACGAAGCCATCAACCAGCAATCCCTCCACGGCATCCGACGCGACAAACAAGGTAAGCTATGGGTAGCGACCTTCGAGAATGGTATGTATCTGTTTGACAAGGATCTGAAGCTGATCAGCAATCTCTCTCAGCAATCAGGATTCTTTACGAACTGCATTCAGCATCTCAAGTTCGACAGTCAGGACAGACTCTGGATGTCAACGCCAGATGGTCCATGCTGCATACCAGATACGAATCATCCAGAGGAGTACATTTCGTACGGTTATGCCGAAGGATTGCACGACACCTTTATCCGTGCTATTCAAGAAGATAGAAACGGCAATGTCTGGATTTCTACCATCAACGGCATCTCGATGCTCGATCACACCACTCAGACATTCGTCAACTACAATCAGTCAGACTATCTGCCTCTCAATAATATGAATGGTGGTGCAATCCTGCTCTCTGACGGAGCTTTGGTCTTTAACTCCATGAGTGGCTTATGCCTCTGTTATCCAGATAGTCTCAATATTTCGAGCAATCCAACCACATTCCATCTGCAGTCTCTGCAATTGCTTAGTTCCGATGGAGTATTCAGCTCGCAGAATATTGTCATGCCCGATGAAGATGGAGTCTATCAGCTCGATCCATCACGAAGTTCTTTCCGACTATTTTTCGGCACCAAGGATTATGCACTAAACCGATTCATCGAACTGGAATATAAATCCAGCAGCGACCAGCGAGACTGGATCAATGTTACACGCAACATCATCACTTTCCGAGACCTCACACCAGATAAATATAAGATTCGTGTACGCGCAAGGATGAAAGGCCAGCCATGGACTGACGACAACGTCCTTGATATATATATCCATGTCCGCAATCACTGGTGGTGGTCATGGTGGGCTCGTTGCCTCTATGTGCTGTTGGCATTGGCTATCATTGTCATCTACATCCTCCACTATCTGCATCGCATCCGACTGACCTCAGAGCTCGAGTTGGAGAAGCGCAAGAACCTCGTTGAGCATGAGAATAGTGCAGAACGACTACAGTTCTTTACCAACATCACCCACGAGCTCAAAACGCCACTCACGCTGATTCAGGCTCCGCTCGAGGAACTCCTGCAAAACAACAGCCTCTCCCCTGCCGACGAGAAGCGTATACGTCTTGTCTATGACAGTTCCTGCCGTCTTACCGACCTATGTAACAAGCTATTGGAGTTCCGCAAGTCAGAGACACATGCACAGCATCTCAAGGTCAGCTTGGGCGATCTCGGACAGCTCGTTCAAGAGATCGGACAGTCGTTCATCGAACTCAATACCAATCCAAACCTGAAGATTCTGGTCAATGTCAGCCAGCCTCAGCAGCAGATTCTGTTCGATGCCGACGTGATCCGTAGCATCGTGACCAATCTGATGTCAAATGCGATGAAATATACGCCAAAGGGAAGCATCCAGCTCCTGCAGCGACAGTATATGTTCGGCGAGAAGATGTATACAGAGATCTCTGTCACCGACACAGGTTACGGCATCCCAGCCTCAGCCTTGCCGCATATCTTCGACCGCTATTATCAGGTCAGCGGACCTCATCAGGCCTCTGGCACAGGCATCGGCCTTTCTATCGTCCGCTCGCTGACCGAACTGCATAAGGCAGAGATCAAGGTCAAGAGTCAGGAAGGCTCAGGTACAACGTTCACCTTCGTGCTCGATGGCAGCCAGACCTATCCGGATGCACTCCACACACAGAGCCAATACGGTTCGCAGGACGAAGCAGAGACACATGCAGAAGAAATACTGACCGAAGGCGACACACGGCCGCTGCTGCTCCTCGTGGAGGATGACCATCAGATCCTTCATTTCATGTCTGAGTCGCTCAGCGGAGACTATCGTATCCTGCGAGCTCATAATGGTCAGGAAGGCCTTGATCTGGCACTCGTCCACATGCCTGACGTCATTATCACCGACCTCATGATGCCTGTGATGAATGGTAATATCCTGTGTCGCACGCTCAAGAACGACATCCGCACCAGCCACATCCCTGTCATCATGCTTACGGCCAAGGATACTCCAGAAGACCAGATGAAAGGCTTTACTGATGGAGCCGACATCTATCTCACCAAGCCATTCAGTATCATGATGCTACGTGCGCGACTGCAGAACATTCTCAGCGCTCGTGCTCATATGGTGGCATGGATCAATGCACAGGGGCTTCATCCGCTGCAGACCTCTCCTATTCATACAGAGGCAACGACTCCGGAGACAGAAGACGAGCCTATACCTGTGCTCAGCACCTACGATCAGAATTTCTTACGCGATGTCAAGGCCTTCATTATCGAGCACATCGAGGCAGACAATATCCGTATGGAAGATGTGGCTCAGTCAATGCATATCAGTCACTCGACGCTCTACCGAAAGATCAAGGCGCTCACAGGCTTATCTGGTGCAGAATTCATCCGTAAGACACGCGTCCTGCATAGCGCCGAACTGCTTCGTAATGAGCGCTGCAACGTCTCAGAGGCCGCATATCGCTGCGGATTCAGCAATCTGGCGTATTTCCGCACCTCGTTTAAGGAAGTCTTCGGTGTGACTCCATCGGAATACCAGAAAAAATAAATAGTAATCCGAAATTAGTATTTCATAAATATATTCACATACACACATGACAACAACCAAACTCCTCCTCTCTGCCTTGGCTCTCACCGCCTGCTGCCACACTATGGCACAGACCACACGCTGGACGGCAGACAATGGCAACGGCACATTTACCAATCCGCTGCTTTATGATGAGTTCTCCGATCCGGATATCCTCCGCGTCGGTGACGACTATTATCTCGCTGGCACCACTATGCACACGGTCCCTGGCCTCGTCATTCTCCATTCTCGCGACCTCGTCAACTGGGAGAATATCTCTTATTGCTTCGATCGCTTCGACTTCCAGGATGACGCCTTCTCGCTCAAGAACGGTCAGGAAATCTATGGTCAAGGCATCTGGGCACCATGTATCCGCTATGCCAACGATCAGTTCTACATCTATTCTAATGTCAATGGCAAGGGCCTCCAGTGCTACACAGCCAAAGACATCCACGGACCTTGGACTCACCACAATATGGAAGGCCGCATTTATGACCTCAGTGTCCTCTTTGACGTCGATGGCAAGGTCTACGCCATCCACGGCTACGGAGAGGTGCATTGCACTGGGCTCAAGCCAGATATGAGCGGACCTATCGAAGAGACTGACCGCGTGATCATTCCTAATGGTTCAGCAGTCGGCGAAGGTCATCACATGTACAAGATCAATGGCATGTACTACCTCATCTCGACCGACTATCGTCCGAATGGCCGTACCCTCTGCTCTCGTTCCAAGAGCATCTGGGGGCCTTACGAGACCTGTGTCATCACGGCAGATGAGACCTTCGGCTACCATCCTGTAGGACTCACCGAGTGGGACGGTCGCATCGTTCCTGATGGCTCAAAATTCGCCATCGGCTTTGAGGACGTCAACGCCACCGCTGCAACCAACATCCACCAGGGAGGTATCGTACAGACCCAGAAAGGCGAATGGTATGCACTACTGATGCAGGATTTCCATTCTGTAGGTCGCACCGTCACCCTCGCTCCAATGACTTGGAAAGAAGGTTGGCCAATGATCGGACTTGCAGGCAACCTCGGACGTGCTCCTCGCACCTGGACCAAGCCAGATATCGATGGCACCGCAGACATCAAGCCACATGCAGCTTATGAGCCCGATGAGGACTTCAACGGCAAGCAGCTCGGTCGCGTATGGCAGTGGAACCACAATCCTGACGACAAGATGTGGCGACTCAAAGGTGGCCGCATCCAGCTCAACACTATGCCAGCAGATCAGCTCATGTGGGCTCGTAACACGCTCACACAGCGCGCTGTAGGCCCTCGTAGCATCTGCACCGTAGAACTCTACACTGCCAAGATGAAGAGCGGAGACGTAGCTGGTCTCGGCAATATCAACGTCCCTTGCTCATGGGCAGGTATCGTCAAGGAAGGCAATCTGCTGACCCTTCGCTGCTTCGAGCAGCTTAACAACGACACCATCGATACCCAGATCACCCTTCCTAAAGATGGTCGCATCTGGCTACAGCTCGTAGGCGACTATGACCGTAACGTAGCTCACTACACCTATTCGCTCGATGGCAAGGAGTTCAAGCAGATCGGTCCAGAGATGAAGCTCTCTTATCAGCTCGTCACCTTCCAGGGCGTTCGCGTCTCGCTCTTCGCCTTCAACAAGGACGGCAAGAACGGTGGTATGGCAGAGTTTGACAACTTCACCTGTGAGGAACTCGATGCCGACCGCTCGAAGAATATTCCTTACGGCAAGACCTTCCAGATCATCAACCTTGCCACCGATCGTCCAATGTATGCTATGCCTCACGGCTTGCTGCACGATACCGAACCTATCCGCGAAGCTCCTGCCGATGCAGTTCAGCTGGATGCCAGCGAGCAGCACGACCTCTTCCACCTCATCGACCGAGGCAATGGCAAAGTTCTCCTCCAGTGCGAAGATGGACGATACGTTTTCGTCAGCGGCATGGGTCTCCCAGGCGACGTGCGTCTCACCCAGGACATCAATCTGGCCGAGGAGTTCATGTGGCAGGATTATCTCGATCAGGAATTCATGCTCATGAGCACTCGCACCCACACCTACATCGGCAAGAGCCCAACCACAGGAAGCCCTTACTCAATGGATTATAAGGGTGCCGATCCTGCACGAAAGAATGGTGCAGTCTTCAAGTATATCGTCAAATAAGTCATGAAATACGGCAAATAATCATTATTTTTCGCCAATTTTTTCGGAGAAATCAAAATAATGACTATCTTTGCACCACACACAGACACATTTAATTTTTCATTTTACATTTTTAATTATACATTTTAAATTATATATTTATGAACACCTACAAAACACTCCTGGCCACCTTCGCCTTAGGTGCAGCAGCAATGAACACACACGCTGCCACCAACGACATGGTGATCCAGACCAAGAAACTGGGCGCACCTATCCAGTCTACCATGTATGGCATCTTCTTCGAGGACATCAACTTCGCAGCTGATGGCGGCCTCTATGCCGAGATGATCAAGAACCGCTCGTTCGAATTCCCACAGAACCTCATGGGCTGGACAGCCTTCGGCAAGTTCCAGGTGCTCGACGATGGCCCATTCGACAAGAACCCACACTACGTACGCCTCTCTGACCCAGGTCACCCACACAAGCGCACTGGCATCGAGAACGAAGGCTTCTTCGGCGTATCGGTCAAGAAAGACGCTACCTATCGTTTCTCCCTCTGGGCACGCGTTCCAGAAGGCGGCAGTGGCGTACTGCAGGTTCAGCTCGTCGACAATGACACCATGGGCGAGAATCAGGAATTCACTAACGCTGAGATCGTTGTCTCTGGCAAAGAGTGGAAGAAGTACACCCTCACCATCAAGTCACCTATCACTATTGAGGATTCGCACCTCCGTCTCTTCCTCCGTCCTGAGGAAGGCCGAGACTTCTGGGCTCCTATGAATAGCATCGACATCGAGCACGTCAGCCTCTTCCCTACCGACACTTGGAAGGGTCGTGAGAACGGCATGCGCAAAGACCTCGCTCAGGCTCTCTGCGACCTCCATCCTGGTGTCTTCCGATTCCCTGGCGGTTGTATCGTCGAGGGTACCAACCTCGAGCAGCGCTATCAGTGGAAGAACTCTGTAGGTCCTGTAGAGAACCGTCCACTCAACGAGAACCGTTGGGAGAACACCTTCCCATACCGTCTCTATCCTGAGTACCATCAGACCTATGGCCTCGGCTTCTTCGAGTACTTCCAGCTCTGTGAGGACTTCGGTTGCGAGGCGCTCCCAGTTATCTCTTGTGGTTTGGCTTGCCAGTTCCAAAACGAAATCTGGAATGAGAAGACCGCTCACGTTGCTATCGACGACCTCGACTCATACATCCAGGACGCTCTCGACCTCGTAGAATTTGCCAATGGTCCTGTAGACAGCAAGTGGGGCAAGGTTCGTGCAGAAATGGGTCATCCAGAGCCATTCAACCTCAAGTACCTCGGCGTCGGCAACGAGCAGTGGGACTATGATGAGGCTCACGGAGGTCCTAACAACGCTTTCACCGATCGTCTCAAGAAGTTCAATGAGGCTCTCCGCAAAGCTTATCCTGACCTCAAGCTCATCGGCACCACTGGCCCTAACTCAGAGGGTTGGGACTTCGATCTCCCCCAGCCTAAGATGAAGGAGCTCAAGGTCGATCTCTATGACGAGCACTACTATCGCAACGAGCAGTGGTTCCTCAGCCACGGTCATCGTTATGACAACTACGATCGCAAGGGTCCAAAGGTATTCGCAGGCGAGTATGCATGCCACGGCGACGGCAAGAAGTGGAATCACTTCTACACCTCTCTCCTTGAGGCTGCACACATGACTGGTATTGAGCGCAATGCAGACATCGTACACATGGCTACCTACGCTCCTCTCTTCGCTCACGTCAAGGGTTGGCAGTGGCGTCCTGACATGATCTGGTTCGACAACCTCCGCTCATTCAAGTCAGTTTCATACTACGTTCAGCAGCTCTACTGCCACTACAAGGGCACCAACGTCCTCTCGCTGACCATGAACAAGAAGTCAGTCGCTGGCGATGCAGATCAGAATGGTCTCTTCGCAAGTGCAGTATATGACAAGGAGACCGACTCATACATCGTCAAGGTAGCTAACGTAGGCGACGAGGCTCAGGATCTCAACCTCCAGTTCCAGGGCATGAAGAAGGGTCAGACTTTCCAGTCAGCAAAGCAGATTCTCCTCACCTATCCTGAGATGGATGCAGAGAATACTCTCGACGAGCCTGAGAAGATCACTCCAAAGGAGAGCGCTCTCACTATCGATGGCCAGACTCTCAGCGTTAAGCTCGGTGCTAAGTCATTCGCGGTATACGTATTGAAGTAAACCCACCCCCTGCCCCTCCCGTCAAGGGAGGGGAGTGATTAGTTCAGCATATAAAAAACCGCCCTCGCTACACATTCGTAACGAGGGCGGTCTTTATTCTTTACCCCAAATCACATCTTACTCCCCTCCCTTGACGGGAGGGGCCGGGGGTGGGTTCATCACCAGCACTCCGTCTCATCCTGAATCTCCGGACAAGTCTCCTTCCTATACACAGGATCCTTTCCAGCCTTCTTCTGCTCGATATAGTCATCCAGCAGACGTATAGCATAATGTCCGAGCAGGCAGATTGCAATGAGGTTACATACAGTCATGATCACCATGAAGAAATCGACCAATGCCCACACAATATCGATGGTCATCAGCGCGCCCAGGAATAAGACAACGGTCAGTATCAGACGATAGATCAGTACACCATGCTTCTCCATACGCGTCTTCTCGAAGAGGAACTGCACATTACACTCTCCATAGTAATAGTTGCCCAAGACGCTTGAGAAAGCGAAGAAGAGGATTGCCACCGCAATGATCGTCTTACCGATTTCTCCGATATGAGCCGAGAGCGCCACCTGCGTCAGCTCAATGCCATTCTCGCCACAGTCATACAAACCAGAGCACATGATGATAAAGGCTGTACAAGAGCATACCACCAGCGTATCAGTAAACACACCGAGCGTCTGTATAAGACCCTGCTTCACTGGGTGCGACGTCTCAGCTGTAGCAGCAGCATTAGGAGCACTGCCCTCACCAGCCTCATTACTGAAGATACCACGCTTGAAGCCCATCATGATAGCAGTACCCACCGTACCACCGAGCGCTTGTTCAAAGCCAAAAGCATTCTTGACAATAATCGACAGCACCGCTGGAATCTGATCCAGATTGGTCACGATGATCCACAGCGCGATGAGCAGATAACCCAACGCCATGAATGGCACAATCACCGAACATACCTTAGCAATACGCTGGATACCACCGAAGATCACCGCCATCGAACCCACCGTCAGCACCACCGCCATCACCATCGGACTAAAGCCGAACGCCACAGTAAAGGCCGATGAAATCGTATTGACCTGCACCATATTATTGGTCAAGCCGAACTGACCGATGATAGCCACCGCAAAGATACAGGCATACCAGCGCTTCTTCAGACCCTTGGTGATATAATAGGCAGGACCTCCGATATACGAGTCCTCACCCTTCTCCTTGAAGAGCTGTGCCAGCGTACACTCGATGAAGGTATTCACACTACCGATAAGCGCCATGACCCACATCCAGAAGATCGCACCTGGGCCACCTACTACGATAGCCGTAGCCACACCAGCCAGATTGCCAGTGCCTACACGCGAAGCCAGCGACACCGTAAATGCCTGGAAGCTGCTCACCGTCTTACCCTCTTTCTGATTAGGTGACGACTGAAACAAAAGTCTCGTCATCTCCCCAATCATCCTGAACTGCATTCCTTTCGTCCTGATCGTAAACCAGAGGCCGGTGAGTGCCAGCACTACCACCAGTACTGTACCCATCGGCTCATTGATCATATTCAGGAAATCCGTAATTTTCTGTTCCATGAATGTCATCAAGATTATTTGCTTTCGTAACCCTTAGGATTGTTCTTCTGGAAATTCCAAGAATCACGACACATCTCTTCGATGCCAAATCTTGCCTCCCATCCGAGCTCAGCCTTGGCTTTGGCAGGGTTGCAATAGCATGTAGCAATATCACCAGGGCGACGAGGCTTGATAGCATAAGGGACCTTCAATCCATTGGCTTTCTCGAAGGCCTTGACAACATCGAGCACTGAGTATCCATGGCCAGTTCCTAAGTTGTAAATGTAGAGAGAACCTGTATCAGAAGCGTTCTGGAAGCACTTCAAGGCAGCAACATGACCAGCAGCAAGATCGCAAACATGGATGTAGTCGCGTACACCTGTGCCATCTGGCGTATCATAATCGTTACCGAAGACACCAAGTTCCTTGCGGATGCCAATAGCTGTCTGGGTGATGTATGGCATCAAGTTGTTAGGGATACCATTAGGATTCTCACCGATGAGACCTGACTCATGTGCTCCGATTGGATTGAAGTAGCGAAGCAGGACAACATTCCACTCCGGATCAGCCTTCTGCACGTCCATCAAAACCTGCTCAAGCATCGACTTGGTCCAACCATAAGGGTTGGTACACTGGCCCTTAGGACACTCTTCGGTGATAGGAATGATTGCAGGATCACCATAAACGGTAGCACTTGATGAGAAGATGATGTTCTTGCAGCCATGCTGACGCATAACGTCAACAAGAACAAAAACGCCATTCATATTGTTCTCGTAATACTCAAGTGGCTTAGCTACACTCTCGCCTACTGCTTTGAGACCAGCAAAGTTGATTACAGCATCAATCTGATAATCTGTAAAAACTTTATCCATAGCAGCACGATCACGGATGTCAGCCTCTACAAATGGCACAGGCTTACCAATGATCTTCTCCACTCTACGAAGCGCCTCAGGCTGAGAGTTTACAAAATTGTCAACTACGACGACTTCATGACCAGCCTTATCAAGTTCTATAATGGTGTGACTGCCAATAAATCCAGCTCCACCAGGAAGTAAAATTTTCATATCGAATATAGTTAATGAGTAAACAAGACAATCAATTTTTCCAGACAGCTTTTCTAAGCATAATCCGTCACAAATATAATAATAATAAGTAAAAGTAACAAATATTATTATATAAAAATGAAAAGATAATTTGATTTTGCTTCTCTCTGTCAAAAATTACTACTCAAAAATGACAATATCAATCAAAATTATGACTCAAAGACGATTACAAATCACCAATGTCATCTTTACTCTATTGATTTGTTAATTTGTTAACTTGTTAACTCCAGAAATTCTTAGCTTTTATGATGTAAAAGAGGTGAAGATTAACTATGTTTTTATATATTAATATCGCGCGCATTATTATATGTAATATAAATATATTATTATATATATTCTAAAGAGCTCTTTAGAGAAAAGAGAAAAACGAGAACAGATGAGAGATGAGAAGAATAGAGAGAAAGTGAGATTATTAAAGTTAACAAGTTAACAATTCAACATTTTTACTCCTAAAGAGAAGGACCAGAAAAGACAGACGTCTCGTAGTGCGGGAAACTGCATCTCGTGATACGGGAAAAGTATTGTTTGCTCCAGAAAAAAGCAGTACCTTTGCAGCGCGATTTTCGAGGTCATAAGTTATGCCAACGGCCGGACATAAGTTAAGACCGACGAGGATCATAAGTATCAACAAAAATCTATCAATAGTTAAAGATTAAGAATTTCGAGCGCAAAGATTTGTCATTTCAAAAGGTTTTGCGTATCTTTGTGCCAAACTTTTCTTTGAAGAGGTAGCTCTTGCCAATCATGCCATAGTTTCGGTGAGTAGTAAAACTAAAATGAGTAATAATACATCAAAAAAATATAAATAGAAAATGAAAAGTCCATTCCGTAGTTTCAGTCTTCTTATTGCTGTATTCAGTCTTTTTAGCTGCCAACCAGCAACTCCCACTTCGGGCAATACAAATGATGAAGAATCTATACAAACAATCAATAAAGAAAACAATATGAATGATCTCAGAAATGCAGTAACAGAAACGCTTGAAGAGATGGCCAAGAAAGCCAGATCTATGAACATGCAGGGTGTAGCCGTCGCCTCAGTACTTCCCAAACAGTCAGAAGTAGATTGGATTGGCGAGATGAAAGTCGTCGATACTCCCTACAATGCAGAAGGTGGAGACAAAGGGTGGAACCTTGTTGCCATTGCCTGGTCGAAAGCAGGTGAAGTGATTGCCTCTGGGGCAGACAGCGGCGATCCTGATCGAAAGTGCATGACTGGAGAACTGAACTATACTGGTGGTGCATACGGTGAATCGGAAAACTATAAGTTTGCTTTTGCCTTCAGTGGAGGTCTTTCTGAGGATGATCTGGAGGTCGCAAAATTCGGCATCAGTTATTTGAAGGCTAAGCTGGGTGAATAAGAGAATGATTATTTACGCAATAAAAACAATTATAACTAATGAATAAGCTATTTACAATTACTGCATCAGCATTGATGGTGATTTTGGCATCATGTAGTGGCAATAAGGATACAAACGTGACAGTTGAGACAACACCTCAGACGGCATCGCTGGCCAGTGTTTCTGGCATCCCTTATAGCGAAACTACAGTCAACAAGAAAGAGGGCAAGAATGTGCTTGTCATCAGCTCAAGTCCTCGCCGTGGTGGAAATACCGATCTCCTGGCCGATGCTTTTGTGCGAGGTGCACAGGAAGCAGGAGGTAATGTCGAGAAGGTTTTCCTTGCTGATCTGAATCTCGAATTTCTGTCAGAAGATGGTGCAAATAAACCTCTTGACGTTCCACGAGACAACGAGACAGGACAGCTGGTCGAGAAATTCCTGGCAGCAGACGTCCTCTGCATGGCTTCTCCTACCTATTATATGAATGTCAATGACCGCATGAAGACCTTCATCGACGCTACATTCCTTGCCTGGGGTGACGAGCGTATGGGCAACAAGGAGTATTACTACATCACCGCCTGCGCCCAGAATTCTGACGAGACAGCAGAGTGGTGTCTCAATGGTTTCCGTGGCTTTGTGATGTGTCTGCCAAATCCTACCGAGCGTGGCTATGTCCGTGCTATCGCCATGGGTAGAGCTGGTGCCGTAGCTGGAACACCTTACATCGAACAGGCTTATCAGTTGGGCTTAAGCATCAACAAGTAATCAATCAATTGGACGAACAAAAAATAATGGCAAGTATCTGCTACCAGATACTTGCCATTTATATAGCTAATTTAGCTTTCGTTTATTCTTCGACCGCGGCCTGTGCGGCGGCAAGGCGTGCGATAGGCACACGGAATGGAGAACAAGAGACGTAGTTCAAGCCTGCGCGGTGGCAGAACTTAACAGAAGATGGTTCACCACCGTGCTCACCACAGATACCGCACTTGAGGTCTGGACGTACTGAGCGGCCCTTCTCTACAGCCATCTTGATGAGCTGGCCTACACCCTTCTGGTCGAGTACCTGGAATGGGTCAACCTTGAGGATCTTCTTCTCCAAGTAAACTGGGAGGAACGAAGCGATATCGTCACGTGAGTAACCGAAGGTCATCTGGGTAAGGTCGTTGGTACCGAATGAGAAGTACTCTGCACGAGCAGCAACAGCGTCAGCGGTAAGAGCAGCACGTGGGATCTCGATCATGGTACCTACCTTGAAGTTGAATGGCTCAACGCCTTCCTCCTCAAAGAGAGCAGCAGCGGTCTTGCGAATGATAGCCTCCTGCATATCGAACTCGTGGTGACGGCCTACGAGTGGAACCATGATCTCTGGAACTGGGTTCATACCCTCCTTCTTCAACTGGATAGCAGCGCCGAGGATAGCACGGGTCTGCATCTCGGTGATCTCCGGATAGGTGATGCCAAGACGGCAACCACGGTGACCGAGCATTGGGTTGTTCTCGTTCAATGAAGCTACACGTGCCTTGATGTAATCGATGGTTACGCCCATTGCCTCAGCCATCTCCTGCTGACCCTTCTGATCATGTGGAACGAACTCGTGGAGAGGTGGATCGAGGAGACGGATGTTGACTGCGAGGCCATCCATTGCCTTGAGAATGCCATAGAAGTCAGCCTTCTGGTATGGAAGGAGCTTCTCAAGAGCCTTCTTACGACCAGCAACGTCCTCTGCAAGAATCATCTCACGCATAGCCTTGATCTTCTCACCCTCGAAGAACATGTGCTCGGTACGGCAGAGACCGATACCTACTGCACCGAAGTCGCGGGCAACCTGTGCATCGTGTGGAGTATCAGCGTTGGTGCGAACAACGAGCTTGGTGTACTTGTTACAGAGGTTCATGAGCTCTGCGAAGTCGCCAGAGATCTCAGCAGCCTTGGTCTCAACCTCACCGAGGAGGACCTGACCAGTAGAACCATTGATTGAGAGGTAATCGCCCTCATGGAGCTCAACGTCCTCAATCTTGACAGTCTTCTTGACATAATCGACCTGAAGAGCGCCTGCACCTGATACGCAGCACTTGCCCATACCACGAGCTACAACAGCAGCGTGTGAGGTCATACCGCCACGGCAGGTAAGGATACCCTCAGCAGCAGCCATACCAGCGAGATCCTCAGGAGAAGTCTCGATACGTACCATGACTACCTTGTGACCATTCTTGTGCCAAGCCTCTGCGTCGTCAGCTGAGAAGACGATCTGACCACAAGCAGCACCTGGAGATGCAGGAAGACCAGTGGTGAGCACCTTAGCCTTCTTGAGTGCGGTCTTGTCGAATACTGGATGGAGCAGCTCGTCAAGCTTCTGTGGCTCGCAGCGCTGGAGAGCGGTCTTCTCGTCGATGAGACCCTCCTTTACGAGATCCATAGCGATCTTAACCATGGCAGTACCAGTACGCTTACCGTTACGAGTCTGGAGGAACCAAAGCTTACCTTCCTGAACGGTGAACTCCATATCCTGCATATCGTGGTAGTGGTTCTCAAGCTTGTTCTGGAGGGCATCGAGCTCCTTGTAAAGCTCTGGCATTGCCTCCTCCATAGAAGGATACTTAGCTACGCGCTCCTCCTCAGAGATCTCAGCACGCTTTGCCCAACGCTGTGAACCCTCCTTGGTGATCTGCTGTGGTGTACGGATACCTGCTACAACGTCCTCACCCTGAGCATTGATCAAATACTCACCGTTGAAGATGTTCTCACCGGTAGCTGCGTCACGGCTGAAGCATACGCCAGTGGCTGAGGTATTGCCCATGTTACCGAAGACCATGGCCATAACAGATACTGCGGTACCCCACTCAGCTGGGATGCCCTCCATCTTACGATAGAGGATGGCACGCTCGTTCATCCATGAATCGAATACAGCGCAGATAGCGCCCCAGAGCTGCTCGTATACATCCACTGGGAATGCCTTGCCGGTGCGCTCCTTGATCATTGCCTTGAACTTGGTAACCAGCTCCTGGAGGCCCTCAACTGGGATATCCTTATCAAGAACTACGTTGTACTCCTCCTTGACCTTCTCGATGATAGCCTCGAATGGATCGATGTCGGTCTTGTTGACTGGCTTGAGGCCCATAACAACATCGCCATACATCTGGACGAAACGACGGTAGCTATCCCATGCGAAGCGTGGGTTGCCAGTCTTCTTTGAGAGACCCTCTACTACCTCGTCGTTGAGACCAAGGTTCAAAATAGTATCCATCATGCCTGGCATAGATGCGCGGGCACCAGAACGTACAGAAAGGAGGAGTGGATTGGTAGCATCGCCGAGGGTGCTGTTCATCAAGCCCTCAATGTGCTTTACTGCAGCGAGAACGTCGTTCTTAAGGACGGCTACGACATTGTCCTTGCCGATCTCGTAGTACTCGTTACATACATCAGTGGTAATAGTGAAGCCTGGAGGTACAGGGACGCCGATGAGGTTCATCTCTGCAAGGTTTGCACCCTTGCCACCCAGTTCGTTACGCATGTTTGCATTACCTTCTGCCTTACCGTTACCGAAGGTATAAACGCGTTTTTTGTTTTCTGCCATAGTGAAAAAACAGTGTTGATTGATTTAAGTTATGTATAATTCATCACTATGATTGGCCGCCAGGGAGAGTCCTGACGCTTCTTCATTAATATATTCTATTTAGAGATGTACCATGTACTATTGAAATAAGGTGCAATGCGACAAAGTACTAAGTACATTTCATGATTCTTGTGTTACAGCGTGCAAAGATAGTCGAATTTTGGTTGCTGTCCAAAAATTTTTGACAAATTTTAATCGAATTGCCGAAATTCAATCGGTTGCACAGATTGCAAGTATGTTATAAAACATATTTTATCGATGGGATTATGGCATTTTGTTAGTCTTCCTTCGCAGGAAGATAATTAATCAAAACTAATCTTACTCTTCGTTCCCTTAGGGACCACACTCACCTGATCCGCATCGACCTCAAACTTTGCGCAGAGCATATCGTTCAGTCTCACACAGAGTGTGATCTTATGCTTAGGGATAGGATTACCCTCGCTATCGAGCACAGGATTGCCGTAGCGATCGGTCTGGAACTCCGTTTTGCTAATGACCTCCTTTGTGCTGACGAGCTCCGCCACATGGCCCTTGAGCTGACCAGCGAGGATGAGTACCGACTGGCCAGGCTTGAACGTCGGAGCCTCCATCTCATACGCATATTTTGACTCGGTGAGCGCACGGAACGTCGCCATCTCCTGATCCGGAATAGGCTGCGGACGATGACGTGCCTTATCGCTCATGAATCCGACGACATATTCCTTACATTTGCCATAGAAGAGAGGCTCGCGGTTGTCG
>JAZUDJ010000033.1:0-25081 GCA_045639585.1 Bacteroidales bacterium | reverse complement strand
CTCCACGTTGCGGCTCTTCTTCATCTGATTGACAAAGACCGCCACCTTGCTCCAGAGGTCGTAGTAGAGGCTCCACTCCACGAAGGCCGCGATCTCGGGCGTCCAGCGGTAGCCCTCGGCCACATAGAGCACGCAACCCTTCATCCACGCTATCATGAGCGAGCGGTGGGCAAATGACTCGAAGATGTTATCGTCCGAGAGGTCGGCCACCTCGTCGAGCGCCGTGCTCAGTCGGCCGATGAGATTTCCCAGATTGGGCACCGTGATTTCGCCGCGTGCCGTGCGCAGGCGCACCAGATATTCCTCAAGGCGCTTCTGGTAGACCTCGTCATAATCTCCCTGCTGCGGGATGCCCTGCTTCCTGGCCGAGGGCTTCTGGATGTAGCTGATGCCGATGCGGCCGAGGGTGCCGTCAATGAGGCAGTCCTTGAAGAAAGCGCGCGCCTTCTCCTCCACGCACGAGAAGTTGAATTTCCAGCGCAGGTGTGGATTGCCCGAAATACCGTCCACCGTGGCGCGCTGCGCACCGTAGCGCTTGTTGTCGAAGTTCAGGCGGATCACCTTGGTCACCTTCCGATGCCCGCCGCTGCACTGGTCGAGCAGGTCGATCTCGGCCATCTGGGTGTAGAGCGACGCGTTGTCTTCGCGTTCCGCATCCATGAGCAGCTGGATGAGCGCCGGGTTGGTCATATCGGGCTCAGGCATGAGTATGGCGGCGTCGTTCGGGCGCTCGGGCTTGTCTTTGTTAGCGCCCTTGCTCTTGCACTCGCGCTGCCACTCCAGCAGTTTGCGTCGGCTCTCCACGTCATGCTCGCGCAGGGAGGCGGCTATCGTCTCAATCATCGGGTCGATATAGCCCTTGCCTATGCCTGAGACAGCCACACAGCCCTCCATGGAGCAGCAAGGCTCGTGCAAAACGTTGTCTACGTATCGGAAACTCACATTTCTCATCTGTGCCACCGCTGGTGGAAAGAGGGCGTTGGCGGCGGCTGGGCGCATGTAGACGGGCACTTTAGAGATGGTCTGCCGCACAAAACCGGGCAATGACCGGGGCATCGGAGGCGCACTGAGCGACGTGATGTTGTATTTGTTCTTGTTCATAACTCATTGATTTTGTTCTTGTTGAATGCCTTTGAGGGTTTGATTGACGCTTGCCAATCTCAGTTACTCAGTTACTCAGTTCAAAAAACGAAGGGGGGTATGGTGTCGGCCTTCCGTCGGTCGCTGAGTGATTATTTATTTCTTAACTTATTGATATATAAATATATAATAATATATAATAGTATAAGAGAGAGTATGGGGGTACTTAGTTTTGCGAACTGAGTAACTGTGTAACTGAGAGGGTCGCCTAGGGGGAGGAAGTCCCCCTTTAAGGGGGATTTAGAGGGTCGCCTTAAAGCACACGCCTCGTCTCTCCGCATCATAAAACATAGCGTCGAGCTGGCAGCGGAACTCTTCCTCAGAGGCAATCTCCATAGGCAGGCTGATCTCTACCTTATAGACCATACCCATAGGGGTGCGCATGAGCTTGCCGTGGCTACTCTTGCCGAGCGTGATGTAGCGCACGCGTGGCTCTGGGTTCGGCACCTGCTCGGTGACTACTACGTCATGATCTGACGTGATGGTGAGGCGGAACTCGCCGCCTACTGGGACTACCTTGACTGGAAGGTTGTGGGTGTGGGTGTAAGTCTTCATAATTAGAAAATGTGGAAAAGATAATTAATAATTCGACCCTCCCGGGTGGGTCGTTGTCTGTTTGACGCTGCAAAGATAGGGCAAAAAAAAAGACCACAGAAGATTTTTTCTGAGGCCGCGGACATCGGGGAAATAAAAAGAAAAGAAAGGAAATAAAAAGAAATTTTGCGGAAATCGGTGGGCGATTCTGCGGGGTGAATTAGCGCTTCGGATCGACGATTTTGGTGTTCCAGTTGCGCTCGCCCGTAGTGATGAGCCGGGCGTTGTGGAGCACGAGCCAGAGGGTCTTGTGATTGGCGCCCGTGGTGATCTTGCCGTCGCGGACATAATCGTTGGTCACAGTGATGAGCTGTTTCGAATCGAGGCCCTGGATGCGGTCGAAATATTCGCGCGCGCATTGTGCGTCATTCTTAAATATAGGGGTGAGGAGGTTGACTACCTTCTGGTCGGCCTCGCTGAGCAGTTTCTCGAGCTTGACGAGGATCTCGTCGTCGGAGGTGTCGAGGATGCGCTGGTCGTCGTCGCTGAGCTGCACATGGGCGAACTGGAGGATTCCCTGCACGTCGTGACGAATGTAGCGGCGGGTGACGACGTCCTTGTTGCGGTTGCACGCCACAAAGCCCATGAGCAGGTTGACGAGGCGACGGGCGAAGACGGTGTCGTCGAGCTCATCTTCCTCCTCGGGTGTCAGCGGCTGGATGGGCATGCCGGCGTCGAGGCAGAGGGTCAGGTCGTCGAAGTAGCTGGGCTCGGGCTTCGTGGGGTAGAGCGCTGCCCATACGTCGCGGTTGTAGTCGAGGGCGTCGCGCTGCACGTTGACCAGCACGAGTTCCGACTTCACCGCACTGGCGTCGGCCTGGGTGATGAGGATGTGGCGCACCTCGGCCTCCTTGAAGTCGTCGGTGAGGCTCTTCAGCTGATCGTTGTTGAATACTTGGAGCTTCTGCAGCGTGGTGCAGCGGCTCAGGATGGTGAATCTTGTTTTCTTCTCCATGAGTTTTTAGTTATTTATTGATTAGTAAAAGTGGATATACAGACACGAAAAAAAGTAGCGACACTTGCGTGTCGCCACTTTGTAAATATGTTTCGGGATGGGCATAACTTGACCCTTCCAACAATTACGCCGAGCCAGGGGCGGGCGTTCTCAGTCACGTGATGTACCGGTGAATGTGCCTCCATCATATAATTTGCCAGCCGTACCTTTTGTACGACCTCTTGCGGGCAGTACATTTATACCACCTTCAGTTGTTAAAGACAGCGCGGTATCATAACCTGAAGGCATGTAGAGATAGCATTCACCAGTAGGGATAGTATAATGAGGGTAGGTTGCAAAATCACCACCAAGATTAACTGTATTACCTTCTATGCTAGCAAGTTTAACCCAAGTAATATAATCTCGCCAACCGTAGTCTGGGTTTTTCCAAGTAGCCACTACCTCCGCACCAGAAGTATTATTGAGTTTTATGATGTTATTTACAATTTTCAGTGTCGCGCTAGTACCATCGAAAGTTCCTGCCATAACTACCAAATCGGCGATGTCGGTAGACACATAATTTTTAGGTCTTAACGCTAAAAACTTGTTAGCACCTTTTACGACTACTTCTGCTGTACCTCCATATACGGCCAAATTGTAGTCGGTGAGCGATTTGCCAGTTGGCAGAGTGCCGCTGAATGTGCCAGATGACGCATTTTTGCATTCAAATTCTACACCCTCTCCGTCGAGTGATCCAGCAAAATCTCCTGTCGAATTATTATTATACAGCATCACCACATCACCTACTTCCCAACTGGTTAACTTAAAGTCAGAGCCTACGCCAACACGGGTTTCTGGCTGTTGTTCTACATTCAGGGTGATAGTTACTACGTTCTTCTGTGTCTCCTCTACAGGAGCAACCTCGTCGAGGTCGTTGTTACAAGAGGTCATTACTGGGGCAGCCATGAGCATCAATGCTGCCAAACTCCAAAATGTCTTTTTCATTGTCTTTTCGTTTTTTTAGTTTGAAACATTGATTTACCAAGTTTCTGGTTCGTAGCCAGTGCCAGACTGGATGCCAAAAGCATCGGTTTGTGTACTCGTGGCAATAATGTCTGCCTGATTAATCTCTATCACCGACATCTCCGGTGCGAGATACTTTTTCTTTTTGTCTGTCATGATTATTAATTTTATTATGTTAGTAAGTTATTTATTGCTAAGTCATACGACCATCGCGTAATTTATAAAATTACAAAATCCGAGCCAAAGTTAATATATATATATATATATGCAAAACATCAAGTTTTTTAATTTCAAAACTGCATAAAAGATTTCCCGAAATGAGCGTATTCTGCTATGTCGGGTAGGCAAAAAAACAAAAAAAGTAGCGGCACTCACGTGTCGCCACTAGAGACTTCGTCCCCGGATACTAAGCCTCTCCGAGGCTGTATCGGCTTCCAGCCGAATTTTCCGGAAATTACCAAGTCTCGGATTTCAGTTTCTATTGAAGTCTAATTTCACAGCTTGTTCGGTGGTTGCCGTCACCGGGCAGACCTTTTTTTATTTGCCAGAAATTTATTTTTCCCAGTCTTCTGTTATAACTCCTCTTATTCGATTGAAGTGCTTGCTATTGTGAGTCACAATAACTAAATTATGATAAGCTGCAGTACAGCCAATGAGCATATCAAAGTCATCAATACGATTACCCGACATTTCAAGTTCTGCCCTGCATTGAGCATACTGCTCTATAGCTGGGGATATAGGAAGAATGGTAAACAATTGTTTAACTGCTTCTACTTCTCGTCTTTGTCTTTCATCCTTGCCTTTGTAAAAACCCACATACAATTCTGCGAGGGTGATTTCGCTGACGGCACATTGATCAAGACCAGCTTCCAGGATACGTTGCTGGATGCCATGCTGACGTTTCATCATACAGATGACAGCATTCGTGTCAAGAAGGTATTTCATTTAAGGGCAGAAATATTGTGAGTAAACATTCTTGAAGCATGAAGTTCATCTGCAATTTCGTGAGCATCACGGTCACCTCCAAAATCTCCGCTGAAGCAGTCAAATACGCTCATATCATATTTCTGAACTTTTGTCTGAGCAACTTTTGAAGTAGCCTGCTGACGCTCAACAACCTGCTGCAGGAGCAGATTTGCCTGTTCCTGTAACCACTTGTTTACAGCTTCTCTGGTCTTGAACGTAGGGCGTACGGCCTCGATCAAAGAATCGCTCATTGTCAAATTAAATGTGCACATGGTTTTCTTATTAATTTTCACGCCGCAAAGATGATGATTTTCCCCGACATCTCCAAATAAAAGATGTATTTTCGGGTGAAAAATTTTTTTATTTCAAAATAAAACATCATCTTTGCAGCTGAAAAATAAAAAAGACGAGAGATGAAGATCATTTGCGTGGGCATGAACTATGCCAAACATAATGAGGAATTGAAGCACACACTGGCACAGGTGCAGGGGGTGAGTGCGGGTGTGCATCAGCTGGAGAATGCACCGACACTCTTCCTGAAACCGGAGACGGCGCTGACGCGTGAAGACTGGCCATTCTTCGTGCCTGACTGGAGCGAGCAGGTGGAGTATGAGACGGAGATCGTGGTGAGGATCAACCACCTGGGCAAGAGCATCCCGGAGCGCTATGCACATCGCTATTATGACGAGGTGACGCTGGGCATTGACTTCACCGCTCGTGACATACAGAAACAGCTCAGTCAGAAAGGATTACCTTGGGAAATTGCGAAGGGTTTTGACGGGGCTTCGTACGTCGGAAAATGGATCAAAATTGATGACCTCAAGAAGGCCAGGAATACCCAGGAAAACCCGATACAGGACCTGCACTTCGAGATGCAGCTCAACGGCGAGACGCGCCAGCGGGGATGGTCGGGCGACATGCTCCATACCGTCGACCAGATCATCAGCTACGCCAGCCAGTTCTACCTGCTCAAGACGGGAGACCTGATCTTCACCGGCACGCCGGCCGGTGTGGGGCGCGTGCAGGAAGGTGACCTGATCACGGCCAGCCTGGAAGGCATGCAAGTCCTGGAATGCCGCTGCAAATAAAGTTATGGATTGCCGTTGCAAATAAACTACACGCCTAACACACGCACATACAATAAAATTAGTCTCCATGCGTTTATAATAGCATGAGACTACGCCACCTACTTTTATCCACCACCCTATTACTTGCTGCACAGACGGCCAACGCCGCCTCGTACGGCAAGCATGACTTTGCGGCTACGTCAGTCTTGTCAGAAGGATTGTGGGTCAAGGTGGCTGCAGATGGCGATAAGAACCGCATTCTTCAGATCAGCTATGCCCAGTTGCGCGACATGGGCTTTGCACATCCAGAGCATGTACAGGTCTATGGCTACGGCGGTCATGTACTGTCGGAAAACATTGACGAGGTGGAATATGATGACCTGCCACTGGCGCCTATGGTGCACGATGCTGCACAGAACCGTCTGCTCTTTGCGGCACATGGCATGGTGAAATGGTCAGCTGAGGGAAATCGATACCATCACCGCCGGAATGTGTATGAGACACAAGGCTACTATTTCCTGCACGAGACGGAGGAGGCGACACCGCCATCGGACAGTATCTTATACAATCACCCCCTCACCCTGCTGCACGAAGAAGAGCTTGTCAACATAGGTCAGTCGGGCCGTGAGAAATACGGTGAGTCGTTTATGAGCAATAAGAAGCAGACCTTCAAGCTGGGCACACTCGGCGCGGGTGACTTCAACCTGAGAATCAATGCCATCACAAAAGCAGATGCCCAGACCTCATACACCGTGCTGGTCAATGGCGCAGAAATGGGCAAGATCAGCGTGTCGGCCACCTCAGGCTCTTATAGCTTTGCCTCGGAGGGTTGGTTCGATGAGACCATCCACCTTGACACGGAGAGCGAGCTGGAAGTGACGTTGCAATACGAACCAGGAAGCGCGAAGGTGGAGCTGGCCCGTCTCAACTACATCGAGGCAGTGGGAAACTGGGCTACCGACGCGCCTGACTACACACAGATAACCCTCGAGAAGGCGCTCGAGATGAAGGACTACCAGTTTGCGTCGGTCAAGGTGATAGGCCGGGTCGAGAATCAGGACCTGCACGCCCTGCCCCACTGCGATTTGCTCATCGTCACCGCCCCAGCTTACCTCAGCGAGGCTAACCGGCTGGCAGAGTATCGACGCAGCCATGACGGACTCAGCGTGACGGTGCTGACCCCAGAGAAGATCTACAACGAGTTCTCATCAGGCGGTCAGGACCCGACAGCCATCCGTCTGCTGACCAAGAAGTTACAGCCTCGGTATCTATTGCTCATGGGCAAGGGTCACTATGACAACCAGAAGATTGACCGACAGTACTTCCTGCCAAGTTACGAAACCGATTATTCATTGGCAGAGACCTCCTCTTGTGTCTGCGACGACTATTTCGGATTCATCGAAGATGGTGAGGGAGGCAAGACCGACAGCAATGGCCGCTACCAGATCAACGACGAGACGCTCGATGTGGGTGTGGGCCGTCTGCCGGTCAGCACGGTACAGGAAGCCAAAGAGGCCGTCGACAAGATCATCGCCTATAGCAACAACCGCTATCAGGGCGACTGGAAGAGCCGCCTCTGCTTCCTGAGCGACGACGACAAGCCGGGCGACTCCTACAATGCGCATGTGCGTCACAACGACCAGCTGGTCAATAGCCTGGAGCAGGCCGGGCACAAGGAATACGCCATGCAGAAGATCTATCTGCCGGCCTACAAGCAGACGAGCTCGGCGTCGGGCACCGACTACCCGGATGCGAAAAAGGAATTTCATGAGAGCCTGAAACAAGGCGTGCTGATGGTCAACTATGCGGGGCATGGAAATACCTCGTCCCTCACCCACGAAAACATGATGACCTCCGCCATCGCCTCACAGCTCAGCATGCGCTACCTTCCTGTCTGGGTGACCGCTTCGTGCGACGTAGGCCGATGGGACAATGACGAAGTATCATTAGGAGAGCGACTTACGCTCAATCCGAATGGAGGCGCCATCGCCATGTTCACCACCGTGCGTATCGTCTATGCACACCAGAACCTGAGCCTCAACCAGGCCATCAACGACAATCTGTTCAACCGATTTGAAGACGGCTCACGCTACCGCCTCGGAGATGTGCTCAGGGCGGCTAAGCGCTCTTTAGGACGAGACTATAACAAACTGAATTTCTGCCTGATGGGCGATCCGTCGCTTACGATGGCCTACCCGGAGCACAAAATTGCGGTGACCGAGGTCAATGGCCAATCGGTTGAGGGTGTTTCGGGAAACATTGCATTGAAGGCCCTTGAGACCGTCACAATGAAAGGCATGGTCTATAAGACGGGAAGCCAGACAGAGATCGACTCAACGTTTAATGGCATCGTCTTCCCGACGCTCTACGACGCGCTCGACACCATCGTAGCCGACAAAGGGTACATACAGGACGACGCCAATCCATTTAAGTTCACGACCCGAACACGCAAGGCCTTCTCTGGCCGAGGAGAAGTCAGGAACGGACAATTTGAGTTCAGCTTCATGGTGCCCCAGGATATTGCCTATAGCAACAAGCCGGGTCTTGCAACCCTCTATGCGTGCAGCAGCGATTGGGCTGAAGCACAAGGATACTTTGACAAGTACCAACTGACAGGAGGCCAGGAGATCCTGCGCACCGACACCGTGGGTCCTGTCATCGACCGTCTTTTCCTCAACGACATGCTGTTCAGCGAAGGTGCGGTGGTCAACAGTACTCCTTATTTCTACGCAGAAGTGAGCGACGAAAGCGGCTTCAACACCACGGGCAATGGCATCGGGCATGATATGGTGCTCACCATCAAATGCCTGAGCAATCCGCTGCTAAGCGTCAAGCAATACATCCTCAACAACTATTTCTCGACCTATACAGGACGCTTCAACATCGGCAACGTGCAATACAGTATTCCGTCGCTTGAAGATGGAGACTATGAAGCATCCTTTACCGTCTGGGACGTCTATAACAACGCCAGCCGAAAGATCTTCCATTTCACGGTAGCAAAAGGCAAGGCCCCTTCTGCGGTCGTAGTGCAGGCTTATCCAAGTCCGGCCAAGGCAGGAGAGCCATTGACCTTCCGCATCCTCCACAACCGCCCGGAATCACAGACAGAGATGCATATCGAGGTGTTTAATGCTCTCGGACACCGGGTTTACGAGACAGAAGTCAAGACCAATCAGGCCACTAAGTTCTATGCCACCGACCTCAGCCAGCCGACGATTGCCAACACGTCGATCCTGGCAGACGAAACGCCGAACTTCATGGGCAGCTCCAGTGTCGTCTGGTCGACACCTAATCTCGAGGCGGGCTTCTATGTATACCGCATTGTCCTGACCTCCAACGGAAGCCAGAAGGTCTCAGACAGTAAGATATTGATTATTGACAACAAGTAACATAATGAAAAGAATACTTATCCTCAGCCTTGCCTGTGTCTCGATGGCCACGGCTATGGCTCAAGACGAAACCGCGTCAGAGGCGAGCAAATACAATCCGCTCAACCCTGCCATGATGTCGCTCAGCATTGCTCCCGATGCACGAGGCGGTGCCATGGGCGATGTAGGTGCCGCTACAGAGCCAGACGAGGTCAGCCAATATTGGAACCCAGCGAAATACGCTTTTGCCTTTAGCCGAAGCGGCATCTCGCTCAACTATACCCCGTGGTTGCGCAAGATCACCACAGGTATCAATCTCATGAATGCTGCCGGCTACTATAAGTTCGGATACGACGACAACCAGGCCGTCTCTGCCTCGCTGACGTATTTCAGTTTGGGAGAGGTCACGGTGATCAATTCAGAAGGTGCACAGCTGCAGGTCATCAACCCGATGGAGATGGCTGTCGACGTGGGCTACTCACGTATGCTGAGCCCTAACTTCTCCATGGGAGTGGTGTTCCGCTATCTGCATTCTGCGATGACCTACACCGATTCGGACAACAAGCCAAGCAACACCTTTGCGGCCGATATTGCCGCCTACTATGAGGCCTATCCTCAGGTCGGGTATAATGAGTGTAAGTGGGCCTGGGGTCTCAACCTCTCAAACATCGGCGGTAAGGTAAGCTATGACGGAGGAACGACCAGCCAGTTCCTGCCTGCGAGAATGCGCCTTGGCACATCGTTCACCTTCCCTCTTGATGACTATAACCTTCTCTCCATCAGTGCCGATGCAGACAAGTACCTCATCCCCGCAACTCCGAAGCGAGCCAACTACGCCTCGGACGAGGAATACCAGAAGGCGCTCAAGGATCATTATGCCATGAACGGCTTCACGGGTGTCTTCAAGTCGTTCAGTGACGCGCCACGAGGTTTCGCGGAAGAACTCGAAGAGATCAACTGGGGCATCGGTGCAGAGTATACTTACGACCGTCGCTTCTTCCTGCGAGCCGGTTATCACCATGAGCATGAGAACAAAGGCGGACGCAAATACTTTACATTCGGAGCTGGTATTACACTCAATGTATTCCATATTGACGCCAGCTATGTGATGAGCAGTGAACAGACCTCTGCGCTTGACCAAACCCTACGCTTCACACTCGGCTTCGACCTTGAGGGGCTTCGCGACATGATAAGTAGAAAGTGATCAACTCCTAACTTCTAACTCCTAACTAAATATGAACTACCTAGATATCATCCCCCGCATCTTGTCAGCAGAGCAGGTCTCTGCGGCAAAAGCTTTTATCGATAATCACCAGACCTTCGTCATCTCTGCCCACATGTCGCCTGATGGAGACGCCTTAGGCTCTGCGCTCTCCATGCAGCACTATCTGCGCGCCAAGGGCAAGAAAGCGACCATCGTCTTCAATGACGCACCGGGTGAGAACCTGTCATTCGTCCCAAGAGAAGAGGGCGACATCCTGATCTTTGACAATCAGAACAATAACAGCATCCCATCGCAGAAAGAGGAGGTCATCAAAGCCATCGACGAGAGCGATGCTATGGTCTGCGTCGACTTCAATACCCCTTCCCGCCTTGGCAATATGAAGGACGTATTCATGAATCACCAGGCGCCGAAACTGCTGCTTGACCACCACCTCGATCCTGCCGTCGAGAACTTTGATATTGTCGTCTCAGAGCCTTCGGAGTGTGCGGCCTGTGAGGTCATCTTCCGCTTCATCGTAGAGATGGGCGACGAGCAGCTGATCGACAAACAGTTGGCCACTACTCTCTTCTGCGGCATCATGACCGATACCGGCTGGTTTATTTTTAATTCTGATCGCCCGGAGATTCACCTTATCATGGCCCGACTGATGCAGGAAGGCGTCAATCGCGAGCAGATCATCAAGGACTCTCACCTCACCCTGGAGCGCCGTATCCGCGTGCAGGGTTACCTGATGAGCAAGAATCTCAAGACCGACTACAATCACCACGCCGCCTACTTCTCGCTCTCTCAGGCAGAGATCAAGCGATTCGGCCACCAGAAAGGTGATACTGAAGGAGTGGTCAATATTCCGCTCGACATCGATGGAATTAATGTTTCTGCCTTCTTCCGCGAGGAGAAGAAAGTCATCAAAGTCAGTCTTCGCTCCAAGGGCGAATATCCCGTCAATCTGATTGCAGAGAAGTTCTTTAACGGAGGTGGTCATCGCAATGCAGCAGGTGGAGAATTCTACGGTAGTTTGGCACAGGCAGAAGCCATTTTTGTTAAAGTACTCCCGCTTTTCGATAAATATCTTTAATATTTACGTCCGAAATTTTGTAATGTGACTCTTTTTTCTTATTTTTGCGCGTTATTATAATGTAAAAAATGAAGAAATTATCACTTAACGCTCTTGCTCTCCTACTGATGCTCTTTACTGCAGCCTCATGTAGCGACACGCAATCTTACGCTGACCTCGTCAATCAGGAAGAGGATTATATCGAAGACTTCAAAAATTACGCTGGTATCGAAGCCATTGAGATAGATGAAGATGTACTTAACAACTGGACCACAAAGGTTCTGCGTGATAGCATCGACCCTGGCACACTCGTCAAGAAAGACCAGTGGTATATGGTCAATGAGGGTGACTTCAAGCGTCTCTATTTCCGTATCAAGGATTTTGGAAACCGTCAGGATGGTGCGTCTTTCTACAAGAACAAAATCAATGTCGGCAGCTATGTACTGGTACGTTATGAAGATTGCTACCTGCTCAACGACTTCAAAGAGTTTGATGACAGAAAAGCCGTAGATAATCTCGATCCTTATAGCTACCAGATGATCTACAACTGGAACACCAGCTATTACGCTACCACTTACTACGCTTATCAGTATGGAAATAGCACCTCCCAGAACACTTGTACCAGCGGAGGTCTGGCCTTCCCTGTCCGTTTCATGTGGTTTGGTGGCGAAGCAGAGCTGATTGTCCCATTCTCTCTGGTTGAGTCAGATTACTCGAGCAGCTATCTCACGCTCTACTATGGCAAGGTGCGCTATACCAAGCCAAGTTATGTTCCAGAATAAAGATGCGAGGTTTTCTTCGCTCTTAAATTTCAACTCTTAACATTTATCTTTTATGTCTCTTATCAAGTCAATCTCTGGTATTCGCGGCACCATCGGCGGCAAGGTCGGTGAGGGCCTCAATCCTCTCGATATCGTCAAGTTCACCGCTGCATACGCTACAGTCATCCGTCGTCACAACCCAGCAGCCAAGCGCATCGTCGTTGGCCGCGACGCCCGTCTCTCTGGCGAGATGCTCTTCCAGTGTGTCTCAGGTACGCTCATCGGCATGGGCTTTGATGTCATCAACATCGGCCTCGCCACTACTCCTACTACTGAGATTGCAGTTACTGCTGAGAAGGCTGACGGTGGTATCATCCTCACCGCTTCGCACAACCCTATCCAGTGGAACGCGTTGAAGCTCCTTAACAACGAGGGTGAGTTCTTCGATAAGGCTACCGGCGAGGAGGTGCTTGCAATTGCCGAGGCTGAGGACTTTGACTTCCCAGCTATCACTCCTAAGACCTACACGGGCAACGAGTCACAGACTTCTTCTGATCCAAACTACGAGGGCAACCCTATCGGCAAAATCACTGAGAAGGACTATACCGACTACCACATCCAGCAGGTGCTCGACCTTAAGCTGGTCGATGCTGAGGCTGTCAAGAAGGCCGGCTTCCGCGTAGTTTGCGACTGTATCAACTCTATCGGCGGCGTCATCATCCCTAAGTTGCTCCGCACCATGGGCGTAGAGGTCGTGGAGCTCAACTGCCAGCCTACCGGTAACTTCGCTCACATGCCAGAGCCTATCGTGGCTAACCTCCAGGGTATCAGCAATTATATGAAAGACGCGTTGGCTAACGGCAAGTCATACGATCTCGGCGTTATCGTTGATCCTGATGTGGATCGTCTCGCTTTCGTACAGGAGACCGGAGAGCTCTTCGGTGAGGAATACACTTTGGTTTCAGTCGCTGATTACGTGCTCCAGCATACCCCAGGCAACACTTGCTCTAACCTCTCTTCTTCACGCGCTCTTCGTGATGTGACCCGTGCACATGGTGGCAGTTACAGCGCTGCTGCTGTAGGTGAGGTTAATGTCGTGACTAAGATGAAGGATACTAACGCTATCATCGGCGGTGAGGGCAATGGCGGTGTCATCTATCCAGAGGCACACTATGGCCGTGACGCTTTGGTCGGTGTGGCTCTCTTCCTGACCAACCTCGCCAAGCTCCGCGAGCAGAACCCATCGCTCACCGTCTCTCAGCTCCGCGCAAGCTATCCTCCATACGAGATTGCTAAGCAGCGTGTAGATCTCTCTCCTGAGATTGACGTCGACGGCGTACTCCTCCGCATGAAGGAGAAGTATCAGGGCCAGCCAGGCATCGAGGTAACCGACATTGACGGTGTCAAGCTCGACTTCCCTGATCGTTGGGTACACATGCGTAAGTCAAATACTGAGCCAATCATCCGTATCTATGCCGAGGCCGCTACTATGGAGGAGGCTCAGAAGACGGCTGATGCTATCAAGGCTGAGATCGGATAATCTGCACTCTATTAATATGAAAATTGCCTACACCCTTTTGGCCACGTCCATGCTCCTCGCCTCCTGCGCCGCACCTAAGCCCGAAGAGGCCGATCTGGTGCTGCTCTATACGACCGATCTGCATGGGGCATGCCTGCCTTTCGACTTCAAGAAGAACCAGCCTGCCAATATCTCGTTGGCCAATGTGTGCACCTACGTCGATCAGCAGCGTCAGGAGCATCCGGAGGCCGTCATGCTCTTTGACACAGGTGACTTCCTGCAGGGACAGCCATCTATCTACTATTCTAACTTTGTAGATACGACCGATACACACATCATGACCGAGGTATTCAACTACCTGAAGTATGATGCCGTGGGCGTGGGTAATCACGATATTGAGACGGGCGAGGATGTCTATGAACGACGCCTTCCTGCGCAATTCCAGATGCCTTGGATTTGTGCCAATGCCATCGATCAACGCACGGGACAGCCAATGTTCGAGCCTTACACGGTCATTGAGCGTCAGGGCGTCAAGGTCGCTGTCCTCGGCATGATCACCCCTCATATCCACGCTTGGCTTCCTAAGACACTGTGGCCAAATCTGGAGTTTGAAGATATGGTGGAGTGTGCCAAGAAGTGGGTACCTATCATCCAGCAGAAGGAGCAGCCCGATGTTCTCGTCGGCCTCTTCCATGCTGGTTATGACTACACCGCCGGCGGTACAGACCTTGATACACCATATAATGAGAATGGCTCTGTACCTGTAGCCATGAAGGTCCCAGGCTTCGACATCGTCCTCTGCGGTCACGACCACCAGCCCTGTATGTACAAGGTTGAGAACGTGGCGGGTGACAGCGTATTGATTCTCGATGCACGTACTCAAGCCGTGGCGGTAGGACGCGCTGATATCCATCTCAAGCTCGTCGACGGCAAGTATCAGAAGGAGATTACCCCATCGCTTGTCGAGATGGCCGACTATGCGGCTGACCCAGCGTTCTGCTCGCATTTCCAGTCATTCATCGATGAGGTCAACGGGTATGTCGATGCTCCTCTTGGCGAACTGACCTCGACCCTCGAAGGCGAGCCATCGCTCTACGGTCCATCGGAGTTCCAGGACTTCATTCACGAGGCGCAGCTCTGGGCCACGGGCGCAGACATCTCCTTTGCTTCGGTATTAGCTCCTCATGACAAGATCCCTGCCGGGCCACTCACCATGCGACAGCTCTTTACTTTATATAAGTATGAGAATCAGCTCTTCACGCTGTCGATGACCGGTCAGAACGTCAAGGACTATCTGGAGTTCGGCTTTACCAATCAGTTCAGCACCATGTCGTCGGCCAATGATCACCTCCTGGCCTTCAAGAAGGATGAGAATGGCAAGATCATCACGAACGCCTACGGACCACAGTTCGCCACGCCTACATTCAACTACACCTGCGCTGCCGGTATCCGCTATACGGTCGACATAAGCAAGCCTGCTGGCCAGCGTGTCAGCATCCTCAGTATGAGCGACGGATCGGAGTTCAGCCTTGATAAGACCTATAGCGTAGCCATCAACAGCTACCAGGCGAGTGGAGGTGGCGACTTCATTCCTAAAGGACTGGGATGGGACGACGCCACGCTGCAGTCTCATATCGTCAATGCTTCTCCGAAGGATGTACGACGCTACATCGCCGATTACATCCAGCAGATCAAGACTATCACCCCTCGCCTACGCGGTGACTGGCAGGTGATTCCTACAGACTGGTGGAAGAAAGGTATTGAGACTGACAAGAAGTTTACGAATCCGAATCAGCGATAATGCATTTAGAAAGACTCTCTATAGGATATAAAAGTTCAGCGCCAATCGTCACTTCGATTGACGCTGAATTGCTACCTGCCACCTTCACCTGTCTCATTGGGCGCAACGGTACAGGCAAGAGCACCCTACTGATGACGCTGGCAAGACAGCTCGCTCCTCTCCACGGACACATTATATATAATAAAGAAGAACAACATCCTGCATTGGTTCTTCCTAAGATGCCCGAGCTGACCAACACCACCGTACGCGAACTCGTCGCCTACGGACGCCTCCCCTACACCGGTCTTTTCGGCAAGCTCAATGTCCCTGACTACGAGGCAGCCGACGCCGCCATCGAACGCTTGGGAATCAATTCAATAGCCAGCAAATACACCCTCCAGATCAGCGACGGCGAGCGCCAGAAAGCCCTCATTGCACGTGGCCTCGCGCAAGGTTCTTCAATCCTGCTTCTCGACGAACCCAGCGCCTTTCTCGACTACCCTAGCCGGCGTCAGCTCATGGAGCAGCTACAGCTTCTCGCGCACTCCGAAGGCAAGACCATCCTCCTCTCTACCCATGACGTGGAACTCGCTACCAACTACGCCGACAAGCTCTGGCTTATCCAAGGCCAAAAGCTCATAGAAAAAGCTCCGCAAGATTTTTCTCCTGCAGAGCTTTGATTGCTACTTATATTTTTCTTTCGCATCCTTATCACTGTACCGTGACTGGGATGCGAAATAGTATTATGCCTCTGGCATCATATCTGGTGTCTCGCTGCTGACAGCGACCTCCTTGCTGATCTTAGCTACAAGACCCTGGAGGACCTTACCTGGGCCGCACTCTACGAACTCGGTAGCACCATCGGCAACCATAGCCTCGACAGACTTGGTCCAACGTACAGGGCTGGTGAGCTGCGCTACGAGGTTGGCCTTGATCTCTGCTGCATCGGTATGAGCCTTGGCATCGACGTTCTGATAGATTGGGCACTTAGGAGTCTGGAACTCAGTAGCCTCGATAGCCTCAGCGAGCTCTGCACGAGCTGGCTCCATGAGTGGTGAGTGGAAAGCGCCACCGACCTTGAGAGGAGCAACACGCTTCACGCCCATCTCGGTGAACTTAGCACCAGCAGCCTCAACAGCAGCAACCTCGCCAGAGATGATGACCTGACCAGGACAGTTGAAGTTAGCAGTAACAACCTTGCCCTCGATGCCTGCGCAAATCTCCTCCATCTGCTCGTCGGTCACAACGATGTTGCGCTGAAGGACAGCTGCCATGGCACCAGGATTAGCGTCACAAGCCTTCTGCATTGCCATTGCACGCTGAGAAACAAGCTTCAAAGCGGCCTCGAAAGTGAGAGCGCCACAAGCAACGAGCGCAGAGAACTCACCGAGTGAGTGACCTGCTACCATATCAGGATTTACGCCATTGACGATGGCTGGGATTACCGAACAAAGGAAGACTGCTGGCTGAGTAACCTTGGTCTGACGGAGGTCCTCATCGGTACCTGCAAACATCATATCTGTGATGCGGAAACCAAGAATTTCATTTGCCTGCTCAAAGAGCTGCTTGGCCTGATCGTTGGTCTCGTAGAGGTTCTTGCCCATGCCTACGAACTGAGAACCCTGACCTGGGAAAACGTATGCTTTCATTGTCTATATTATTTAAAATGTGAATATTTGATTTTTAACAGCGGTTGCAAAGATAGAACTTTTACTTCAATCTTCAAAATTGCACGACACGATTTCGGACAAAATGTGCACATTTACGGATTATACGTGCTAAAAAACGCATGTCTATATGACAAATAAACAACATATTCGAGGCAAACATGATTTTTTCAGCAGCTAAGTTTGTATTATTAAATAAAAAGCATTATCTTTGCGGCAAAATTAGGTGACTATACACCCTGAACATTACAAAAAATACCTATATCATGGCAACTAACAAGTCAGGTTTGAATCCTGAAAACTACGCTTCAGTCGTAGATGGCAAGAAGACCGCCCTCTATGTTCTCACCAACAAGAAGGGCTCTGAAATGTGTGTTTGTAACTACGGTGGTATCATCGTGTCTATCATGATGCCAGACCGTGACGGCAAGCTCGACAACGTTGTTCTCGGTTTGAGCAACATCGAGGATATGAAGAAGCGCGTTGACCCATACTTGGGCGCAGCTATCGGCCGTTATGGCAACCGTATTGCCAATGGTAAGTTCACAATCAATGGTGTAGAGTACACCCTGCCACAGAACGATAACACCAACTGCTTGCATGGTGGTATCAGTGGTTTTGAGTCAAAGGTTTGGGATGCAGAGCAGACCGACGAGCAGACCCTCGTTCTCCGTTATACTTCAGTTGACGGCGAGGAAGGTTTCCCTGGCAACCTCAGCATCGTAATGACCTACAAACTCACTGACGAGAACGAGGTTTGCATCGACTATAAGGCTACCACCGATAAGCCAACCCTCTGCAACCTCACCAACCACTCGTTCTTCAACCTCAATGGTATCAGCGGCAAGGCTGAGGCTCCAGTGATCACTAACAACGTGCTCACCTTGAACTGCGACAAGTTCATCCCTGTTGATGCAATCGCAATTCCTGTTGGTGTCAAGACTCCAGTTGAGGGTACTCCATTCGATTTCCGTCAGCCAGCGCTCGTTGCTGACCGCATCGATGACAACGACACTCAGATTAAGTATGGTTCAGGTATCGACCACAGCTTCTGCATCAACCAGAAGAACGCTGGTGAGATGACCCTCGCTGCTGTATGCGAGTGCCCAGCTACCGGTCGTGTACTCAGCACCTATACTACTGAGCCAGGTCTCCAGGTTTACTCTGGCAACTTCCTCAACGGCACCGTAGGCGTTGGTGGCACCGTATTCCCACGTCGCTCTGGTACCTGCTTCGAGGCACAGCACCACCCAGACTGCATCAACCAGCCTAAGTTCGAGCAGTGCATCCTCAACCCAGGTGAGACCTACAGCCAGACAACTGTTTACGCTTTCTCAGTAAAGTAAGAAATAATAACAACAATTTAATAAATTACTAACCAAAATGGCAAAGTCAGAAAAGAAGCGCAAGAAGGTCTTTGGTTTCCACACCCCATTCAACAAGCCAAGCAAGTTGCAGCAAGCTAATGCTGCTTCAATGGCTGCCTATCTTGCAAAGAAGGACTAATTAATCATGAGGTCTCGGCCTTTGGCTGAGACTTCAAAGAAATTAGTAGCTAAAGAGTTAAAAAGTGAAACCAGTTATCCTTTTGGACAAAGTACACTTTTTAGCTCTTTACGCTTTTTCAAACTAACCATGCTATTTTTCGGACCTTACCATACCTAACACAAAATCTTCACACCCATGGACGTTCAAGTAATCCGCGAGAAATTCGCAAAGCACCTCAATGGTGAACCAGCTGCTGTCTATGCCTCTCCAGGCCGTATCAATCTCATCGGTGAGCACACCGACTACAATGGTGGCTTCGTATTCCCTGGCGCTGTAGAGCAGGGCATGATGGCTGCTATCCGCCCAAATGGCACCCGTACCATCAAGGCATATTCTATTGACCTTAAGGACTATGACGAGTTCTCACTCGACGATCCTAAGGGTCCACACGCCAGCCACTTCCGCTATGTCTATGGCGTAGCTAAGGAGATGGAGAAGCGCGGTGTGGAGGTTCAGGGCTTCGACTGTGCATTTGCAGGCGATGTACCTCTCGGTGCAGGCATGTCTTCATCTGCTGCTCTTGAGAGCTGCTTCGCATTCGCTATCAATGACCTCTTCGGCGACAATAAGGTAAGCAAGATGGAACTGGCTAAGGCTGGTCAGGCTACCGAGCATAATTATATTGGTGTAAACTGTGGCATCATGGATCAGTTCGCTTCTGTCCACGGCAAGAAGGGTTGCCTCATGCGCCTCGACTGCCAGAGCGGTGAGTTCCAGTACTTCCCATGGGAGCCAAAGGGTTATCGCCTCGTCCTCATCAACTCTTGCGTTAAGCACGAGCTCGTCGGTTCGCCATACAATGACCGCCGTAAGAGCTGCGAGAATGTCGTTGCTGCTATCAACGCTAAGTTCGGCACCAATGCAGAGACCCTCCGCGACTGCACCTGGGAGCAGATCGAGGCCGTCAAGCCAGAGTGTAACCCAGTAGATATCCAGCGCGCTAACTTTGTCATGGGCGAGAAGGATCGCGTCCTCGCTGTCTGCGACGCTCTTGAGAAGGGTGATTATGAGACCGTTGGACAGAAGATGTACGAGACTCATCAGGGCCTCAGCAAGGACTATGAGGTAAGCTGCGAGGAGCTCGACTTCCTCAACGATGTAGCCTTCGACTGCGGCGTCACCGGTTCTCGTATCATGGGTGGTGGCTTCGGCGGCTGCACTATCAACCTCGTAAAGAATGACCTCTATGAGCTCTTCACTACTAATGTAGTTGAGAAGTTCGAGGCGAAGTATGGCAAGAAGCCTATCGTCATCCCTGTAGTGATTGGCGATGGTGCTCGCAAGATTTGCTAATGCGATATTTTATATTCCTACAATATGACGGTACCGCTTACCACGGCTGGCAGACACAGCCGGATTGTGTGAGCGTACAGGAAACCATCGAACAGAAGCTCTCGCTGCTCTTGCGGCGAGAGCTCTTTATCGTGGGTGCCGGCCGTACGGATGCGGGAGTACATTCGCGTCACATGGCAGCTCATTTTGAGTACGATGGATTCGACGAGATTGCAGAGGTCTCCTATTCTTACGAGGAGAACCGCGACGCAGAAGGCAAGAAGGTTTCTGATTACACCATCGGAAATATTGAAGCGCTGAACGACAAACTCAGCACCCTGACGTTCAAGCTCAACGGGTTGCTCCCTCCCGACATCTCTATTGACAAGATCGTCCCAGTCAAAGCTGATGCGCATGCCCGTTTCAGTGCCATCAGCCGCACCTATAAATATTATATTACGACCAAGAAGTGTCCGTTTGACCGCTACTTCTCGACTCGCATCTACTTTGACCTCGACGTTGAAAAGATGAACGAGGCCTGCGAAAAGCTCTTCCTCTACCGCGACTTCACCTCCTTTGCCAAGTTGCACACCGACGTGAAGACTCATATCTGCAAAATCATGGAGGCGCACTGGGAGAAAGAAGGTTCGCTCTACGTCTTCACCATCAAGGCGGACCGCTTCCTCCGCAACATGGTACGCGCCATTGTTGGCACGATGATGCAGGTAGGCAAAGGCAAGATTACGGTCGATGAATTCTGCCGCATTATAGAACTACAAAACCGCTGTCAGGCCGGAGATTCTGTCCCTGCGCAAGCTTTATTCCTCGAAGATGTAGGCTATCCTGAGGACATTTTCATCTAAAAGACTTTATATTGCTACTTAATTTCTATTATTTGCAATAATAGTTTGCAAAAACAAAAAAAAGTGCGTATCTTCGCGTCGGCGAAGTACGCACTTTTCTGTACTTACCATTTACTGACCTGTTCGGAGGCCCCAATAATAGGAATTAACGATATGAAAAATATACGCAACTTCTGTATCATCGCCCATATTGACCACGGTAAGTCCACTCTCGCAGACCGTCTGCTGGAGTGCACCAAGACGGTTGCCGAACGTGATATGCAGGCGCAGATCCTTGACAACATGGATCTGGAGCGTGAGCGCGGTATCACCATCAAGAGCCACGCTATCCAGATGGACTATAACTACACTCCCCGTGAACTCAACGAGGAGGAACAGGTTATGCACGTCGGCGAGCAGCAGCCTGCTGGCATGTATGTGCTCAACCTGATCGATACTCCGGGTCACGTGGACTTCTCCTACGAGGTTTCACGCTCCATCGCTGCTTGCGAAGGCGCTCTGCTCATCGTCGATGGCACCCAGGGTATCCAGGCTCAGACCATTTCGAACCTCTACATGGCCATCGACCACGGATTGGAAATCATCCCTGTCATCAACAAGTGTGACCTCGACTCAGCCATGCCTGAAATGGTAGAAGACGAAATCATCGAGCTCCTCGGCTGCGACCGTTCGGAGATCCTCCGTGCCAGCGGTAAGACCGGCATGGGTGTACCTGAGATTCTCGAAGCCATCGTAGAGCGCGTTCCTGCTCCTGTCGGAGATCCTAATGCACCACTGCAGGCGTTGATCTTCGACTCTGTCTTCAACTCATACAAGGGTGTCATCGGCTACTTCAAGATCGTCAACGGTACGCTCAAGAAAGGCGACAAGGTCAAGTTCGTCAACACCGGTTCGGAGTACGACGCAGACGAAGTGGGAATTCTTCGCATGGACATGGAGGCCCGTCCCGAGGTCGGTTGTGGCAACGTAGGCTACATCTGCTCGGGCATCAAGACCTCTACAGAAGTGAAGGTCGGCGACACCATCACCCATCAGGCATGTCCTTGCGACAAGGCCATCGCAGGCTTCGAGGAAGTCAAGCCAATGGTCTTCGCAGGCGTCTACCCTATTGATCCTGAAGATTATGAGGACCTGCGTGCTTCGCTTGAGAAGTTGCAGCTCAACGATGCTTCTCTCTCGTTCATGCCAGAGTCATCGCTCGCTCTTGGTTTCGGTTTCCGTTGCGGTTTCTTAGGACTCCTCCACATGGAGATTATCCAAGAGCGCCTCGGCCGAGAGTTCAATATGGACGTCATCACCACCGTGCCAAACGTATCTTATAAGGTGTTCGACAAGCACGGCGTTGAAACCGAGATCCACAACCCATCGGGTATGCCGGACATCATGACCATCGAGCATATCGAGGAGCCATTCATCCGCGCTACCATCATCACGCAGACGGAGTATATCGGTGGCATCATGAAGCTATGTCTCGACAAGCGCGGCGTGCTGGTGGAGCAAAAGTACATCTCTGGCAACCGTGTGGAGATTTACTTCGACCTCCCACTCGGCGAAATTGTCATCGACTTCTACGACAAGCTCAAGTCGATCTCGAAGGGTTACGCTTCGTTCGACTACTATATCCACGACTTCCGTCCATCGAAGCTCATCAAGCTCGATATCCTGCTCAACGGCGAACAGGTGGATGCTCTCTCTACCCTCACCCACGTCGACAACGCCGAGCGCTTCGGTCGTCGTATGTGCGAGAAGCTTAAGGAGCTCATTCCACGCCAGCAGTTCGATGTGGCTGTCCAGGCCGCGATCGGCGCTAAGATCATTGCTCGTGAGACCATCAAGCAGGTGCGTAAGGATGTGACTGCCAAGTGTTATGGTGGTGACGTCAGCCGTAAGCGCAAGCTCCTTGAAGCTCAGAAGCGTGGCAAGAAGCGCATGAAGCAGATTGGCAAGGTAGAGGTTCCACAGACAGCGTTCCTGGCGGTATTGAAATTGGATTAAAATGATCAGACACAGAGCCCAACGCAATCAGACCCTGACACTCAGCGACACTGAGCGACATGCGTTGTCGGCACAATTGATGTTTCTAAAAGAATCAGTTTCGAAAGAGGAGATTGAGGACAAGGTGCTTTGTCAGGACATTCTGAAGGCGCTTCCCCAGATGCCAGAGGCTTGCGCCGACCTGCTGATCATTGATCCTCCTTACAACCATTCCATCTCATTCGGTTGGAGTAAGTTCAAGAAGCAGCAGAGCGACCAATATGAAGAATATCTGCGCAGTTGGCTGCCACAAGCCGTGAAGTTGCTCAAACCCAACGCTTCAATCTACGTCTGTGCCGACTGGAGGTCTTCTGCCAGCGTGCAACGTGTCTTAGAAGAATGCGACATCACACTGATGAATCGCATCACCTGGCAGCGAGAGAAAGGACGAGGAGCCTCGCGCAACTGGAAGAATGCCATGGAGGATATCTGGTTCGGCGTCTGCAATCCGAAAGACTATTACTTCGACCTCGAAGCCGTCAAGCTCCGTCGCCACGTCAAAGCTCCATACAAGCAGGATGGTCAGCCGAAGGACTGGCAACAGAATGAAAATGGCGAGAAAGTCCGCACGACCTGTCCACCAAACTACTGGAATGACTGCGAACCGAATAATGCCATGGACGATCTGGTAGTCCCTTTCTGGTCCATGCCAGAGAACACCGACCATCCGACGCAGAAACCAGAGAAGCTCATCGCCAAGCTCATCCTCGCCTCTTGCCCTAAGGGAGGATTAGTCATCGACCCTTTCCTTGGCAGTGGAACTACAGCCGTCGTTGCCCGCAAGCTGGATCGTCATTACTGTGGCATTGAGCTCAATCCTGAGTACGCCTGCTGGGCCCTCAAACGTCTGGAGAAAGCTGCTACAGATACCAGGATCCAAGGCTACGAAGATGGTGTCTTCTGGGAACGCAACGAAGGCAAAGAAATCAAAAAGAAGAAATAACATTATTCATTTTACATTATACATTTTACATTTATCTTTTAGTCTATGGAACATGTAATCCCTGCTTGGATGCTGATTCCCTTTGTAGTGATGCTTCTCTGCATCGCTATCCTCCCTCTCACCAAGATGGAGGAATGGTGGGAACACAACCTCCACAAGCTCTACGTTTCGCTCCTCCTGGGCGTTCCTGTAGGCATCTGGCTCTGCTTCAACGGCATGAGCCATGAGTTGGAGCATCAGATGATCTATGACTACGTGCCATTCATCCTCTTGCTCATGGCCCTTTTCGTCACCACTGGTGGCATCTGTATCAAGGGCGATCTGAAGGCCACACCGGCCATCAACACCACCATCCTTGGCCTGGGCTATATCCTTGCCTCGTTCATGGGTACCACGGGTGCAGCCATGCTGCTCATCCGTCTGCTCATTCAGACCATCTCTGAGCGCAAGTACAAGGTCCACACCATCATGTTCTTCATCGCTACAGTAGCTAACTGTGGTGGTCTGCTTACCCCACTGGGTGACCCACCGTTGTTCCTTCTCTTCCAGAAGGGTGCTCCATTCACCTGGTTCATGAACCTCATGCCAGAGTGGCTCGCAGCTGGCGCTCTCCTCCTCGGCATGTACTACATGGTCGATCTCTACTATTTCAAGAAGGAGCCTATCGAGAACATCAAGGCCGACATCCGCAACCAGACCCGCATCCACGTCTCAGGTTTGCTCAATGTATTCTGGCTGCTCTGTGTCATCGCTTCGACCATGTTCATCAATGCAACCTACATCCCTGCTATGGGTGAGCATGACGCTCCTTTCTACCTCAAGCTCCTCCGCGAATGGGCATTCATCGCTATCATCATTGCCAGCATGGTTACCACCAAGAAGCATACCCGTAAGGAGAACAACTTCTCTTGGACTCCAATCCTCGAGGTTGCCTGCGTATTCTGCGGTATCTTCGCTACCATGACCCCAGCACTGATGTACCTGCAGCAGAACCCTCTGCCTGTCACCGAACCTTGGCAGTTCGTCTATTGCACCGGTTGCCTCTCAGCATTCCTTGACAACGCACCTACCGCAATGGTCTTCCACGCTACCGCCACTACCCTACCTATGGGTGAAGGTGCTATCGTAGCTGGCATCAGCGAAGTTATGCTCAAGGCTATCTCTATGGGTGCTGTATTCTTCGGAGCCCTCACCTATATTGGCAATGGTCCTAACTTCATGATCAAGTCTATCGCAGAGCAGTCTGGCAACAAGATGCCATCGTTCTTCGGTTACATGTTCAAGTTCTCTCTGATATACTTCCTGCCTGTATACATCATCGTG
>JAZUDJ010000032.1:0-20003 GCA_045639585.1 Bacteroidales bacterium | reverse complement strand
ACCGAGGTCAATAGCGACCTCTTTTTGTAAATTCCAAAATGCCATGTATCAACGGAGACATTAAAGATTCTTACTTCTGCTCAGCAAACCATGCGTGGATAGCGGTATCGTAGTGTGAAGATACACCAAATGCCTGCTCTGCAAAGCTAAGACGATCCTCATAATCGCTCACAGCGCCCTTAGCCTTAAGCATGTCAGCGAGCTGCTGGTACTGAGCCTTAGAAGCTACGATGATAACGTCGTTGAAGTTCTTAGCAGCAGCACGGATCAATGAGATACCACCGATATCGATCTTCTCAATGATGCTCTGGAAATCAGCGCCACTGGCAACGGTCTGCTCGAATGGATAGAGGTCAACGATAACGAGGTCGATCTCTGGGATCTCGTACTTAGCCATCTGCTCCTGGTCACCCTCATTGTCACGACGGCCAAGGATGCCACCGAATACCTTTGGATGGAGGGTCTTGACACGACCACCGAGGATTGAAGGATATGAAGTGAGGTCCTCAACGGCATTGCAAGGAATGACAAGTTCCTCGATGAACTTCTGGGTACCACCAGTAGAGAGAAGGGTTACACCATTTGCATGAAGCATCTTGATGATCTCGTCGAGTCCGTCCTTGTGGAATACTGAAACAAGGGCTGTCTTAATTTTCTTCTGAGCGCTCATATTTTGTATTATTTTAGTTTCAAAATTAGTTAACAATTCTCATAGCAAAGAACTCACGCAAAGCGGTTCCTTATTTTTGCGGTGCAAAGATAGTAAAAATTTCGGAAATACAATCATTATTGCACCCAAATTTTATAAAAAATTTACGATTGCCGATTTTCAACTGCGCCTGACTACCTAATTTATAGGTCGGATCAAGCAACTTTTCAGGTGCAGGATTCTTATACTTAGGACACTGGCCAAAAGCATACTTCAGGCAATGTCTTGTCTGCATCACCATTCCTTCCTTATTCTGCTGAATTTCAAAGGCGTTATCTACATTGTCAATATGCATGCTTTCGTAGGTCTTTCGAGCCTTCTGATTAAGCACATTTGCGAGAAAAGAATCGGGTAAAATACCCCTTGCATCAAGCTGCTTGGCGAGCTGTGTATAATCAGGAGCTGAGAAGGCCTTGCGAGATGCAGTTTGCAATTTTTCACGCTTCTCCATCAAAGCCTCTATGCCGCGACGTCTCAAATCTGCCGTAAATGAGTTAGGGACGAAGAGATTCTGCTCATTTTCATAACTGATTTCACGAGCTTCGAAAATGGTATTTCCCAACTTGGAGAGATTGGTTCTGATACCGTTTTCCTGCGGCTTTTCAGAGGGTTCAAACTGACCGTCGAGGGTCACCTCTACCCTATCTTCAGGTTGTGTCTGCAGCGACAACAGAAGCTGGGTTGGAGAAACCTTAATGGATAGATCCAGTGCAATTTTACGCGTTGCAGAAGGCTTGGAAAGTATCTGCTCAAACTGCGTATCGAGATTACGATAGACCTTCTCACCAGAAGTAAGTGTCTGGCAGACCTTCTGTCCGCCTAATGGGAAACAAAGCTGGGTATCAGCCTCATAGCGATTCACGCGAAAGCCGTTGCTGCCAACCATCAGGCCATCACCATTATTGAGCTTCTCTCCTATCAGCTCAAAGCTATCACGCTTGATGCGGCCAATCTTGCCCACATACTCACCTACTGATTTTGGCGAGACAAAGTTCCACATCGGCTCACGCTCACCGTTGGCGAAATAAGAGGTAAAGCCACGATTGAAGCTCTTATCTAATTTAGGTTCAAAAGTATAGCTGCATTTGCCCTGACTGATAGAAGACCAGTCAGGATGCTTCTCAAGCAATGAGTCAATGAGCTGACGATAATATGCCACCACATTCTTTACGTAGGTCACATCCTTCAGTCGTCCCTCAATCTTGAGAGAGTTCACACCTGCTTCAATCAGTTGCTCTACGTAGGCGCTGCGGTTCATATCGCGGAGAGACAAAAGATGCTTCTCACGCGCCAGCAAGATTTCTTTAGCAGCAGTATTACTCCTCACTCCTAACTCCTCACTCCTAACTGAGCGAAGCTCTTCACTCCTCACTCCATACAGCTCCATTGGCAAACGACAAGGCTGTGCACACTCTCCACGGTTCGCACTACGTCCCGTCAGCGCCGCGCTCATATAGCATTGACCGCTGATACACACGCACAAAGCTCCATGTACAAAACATTCCAGTTCCACGTCAGGAACAGCTGCGTGAATAGCACGAATCTGCTCCACAGAGAGCTCACGAGCCATCACGACACGCGTCATTCCTAAGTCATGCATCAGCTTGACCTTCTCTATTGTGCGGTTATCTGTCTGCGTGCTGGCATGAAGCTCGATGGGAGGAAGATTGAGCTGGAGCAAGCCAAGATCCTGGATGATCAGCGCATCTGCACCCGCCTCGTAGAGCTGCCACGCCAGACGTTCCGCCTCACGCAATTCTGGATCTGTGAGGATCGTATTGAACGCTACAATAATCTTCGCACCAAACTGATGACCGAAGGCGGCGAGTCGCTCAATGTCCTCCACCGAATTACCTGCAGCAGCACGAGCGCCGAAGGCCGATGAACCGATATACACAGCGTCTGCGCCATGACGGAAAGCCTCAATGCCGACCTCTGCATTACGAGCTGGAGCCAGAAGTTCTATTCTATGTTGCATAAATGATTTGTCTTGTTGGAGGTGCAAAGATAGCAAAAATAGCCGACATGACCATAATTTTGCCCCATATTTTTGCAATATATTTAAAATAGGTGTATCTTTGCACAGTTTTTTGAAACAACCATTTCATCATGCTTCAGATTCTTCCTCGCATCAGTCGTTTCATGAGCCAGTATTGCTCATGGATTGTCATAGCTGCCGCCGTATTGAGTGGTTTCTTTCCACAAACCTTTGCCTGGGTGCAGCAAGGCCAGCGTCCTTCCATCATTCTTGGCATTATCATGCTGACGATGGGTTGTACGCTCTCCACCGAAGACTTCAAGAATGTGGCCAAGCGTCCTCTGGACATCCTGCTGGGTACAATCTCCCAGTTCACCATCATGCCATTTGTGGCATACGGACTCACCAAGGTCTTCAATCTCGACCCATTCCTCTCTGCAGGTATCATCCTCGTAGGATGCTGTCCTGGAGGTGTTTCGAGCAATATTATGTCATTCCTCTGTCACGGCGATGTGGCTTTCTCGGTAGGCATGACCACCGTCAGCACCCTCCTCGCTCCTATCATGACGCCTATGATGGTGCTGTGGCTGGCCGGACAGCAGATTGAGGTCGATGCATGGGGTATGTTCCAGAATATCTGCTACGTCACGCTCCTGCCGGTGGCTTGTGGTTGTGCATTCAACTATTTCCTCGGTCATCGTAAGGACTTCAAGGATATCCAGAGCGTCATGCCGGGTATCTCAGTGTTCTGTTTAGCATTGATCGTAGGAGGCGTGATCTATACCGTGCATCCACGACTTGAGGAGAATGGCCTTGAACTTATCTTCCTGACCCTCGCAGTAGTCACCTGCCACAATGGCCTCGGCTATCTCTTAGGTTATATCATTGGCAAATTATTCCGATTTACCGAAGCTAAGCGCCGCACGCTCAGCCTCGAAGTTGGTATGCAGAATGCAGGTATGGCCACAGTTCTCGCTGGCAATTTCTTCGCTACACCAGTTGCTATTGCAGCAAACCCGATGGCGGCTCTCAGCGTGGTTCCTTGCGCCATCTCATGTGCTTATCATAGCATCTCTGGCACCATTCTTGCCTCTTGGTTTGCTTGGCGCGACAAGAAGAAAGCAAATTCGTAATTAGCTGATACTTAATTCATATTTTAGTGAGCAACGAGCATTTTGATTTCAAGCAGTTCAGCATACAACAAGACCGATGTGCCATGAAAGTAGGTACGGATGGCGTGCTGTTGGGGGCATGGGCACCTATTGACTGCAAGACGGATCATGCACGTATCCTTGACATCGGAACTGGCACAGGGCTCATTGCTCTTATGCTCGCACAACGTCTCACTGAATCACATTTATCGTTTCGGATTGATGCACTGGAGATTGATGCGGATGCAGCACAGCAGGCACAGGAAAATATTCTCCACAGTCCTTGGCATGATAAGATAAATGTCATTCAGATAGCGCTACAGAGATTCGGTTTGTCTGATTCTTCTTGCAAGATATGCATACATGAAACCGTGGCGTCTGATCCTGCATGCAAGATACGCACACATGAAACCGTGGCGTCTGATCCTGCAAGCAAGATACGCACACACGAAACCGCGACGTCTGATCCTGCAAGCAAAATAGGTACAGACGAAACCGAGAAGTACCATCTCATCGTCAGTAACCCTCCTTTTTATAATGCTACGCTCAAACCGAGTGACGAAGCACGTGCCGTGGCTCGTCATAAGGACTCTCTGCCTCTCACTGAGATCACATCGTTTGCAAAGCAGCATCTTACGGATGAAGGTACATTGAGCCTGATCTATCCATCGTCTTATGATAGCGAGGTGATGACAGCCGCAACGCTGTCGGGCCTCCATCCTATTGCTCTTTGTGATGTAGTCACTAAAAAAGGAAAGCCATGCAAAAGACGCATGGCTACATTCGCGCTGCCGTCACACCCACAGAAGGACATTGACAGGCAGATTCTTTATATCCGTAATGAAGATGGTGAGTATACGGAGGATTATTTCAATCTGGTAAAGGATTTTTATCTGAACTTATAATCAAAGTTCAATCTCCGAGCTAACCACAAACATGTCTTTTCCCAAAGAAGGGAACTCTTTCTTAAGCTGTCGAAGCATAGAATTGGCCTCTTCAGAAGTACGATAATCACCAACCATCAGTCGCCAGTTAGGAGTCTTAAAAGTCACGTATGTTGGTAATTCTGGCATACTTGCATTCATCTCCGACTGGATGCTATAAGCGCGTGTCTTACTCTTACTCTGCTGATTACCAGAGAATACACGAATACGGAATCCCTTAGCCTTCTTTGCATTAGCCTTCTCCTGCTCAGGATTTGCATAGTATGTCTTTGGCCGCGAACCCAGCAACTCAGTCAGACGTGAATCTTGGATAAGCGATACTCGTCCTGTAGAAATCAAGTGATTGCAGATATCGCCACCAGCATACTGAGCTTTAGCAATACCCGAAAACAAGACACAGAAGACAAGAAGCAGAAGATGACGTAGTTTCATTTCTCCTAATATAATAATTGATAAGGAAAATAGAGAGGAGCTAAGACTCCTTAACTCCTCTCTAATATATGGAGCCGTGTATTACTTCCAAGCCTCGATGATTGGCATGAAGGTATCTACCTTAAGAGCAGCACCACCGATCAAGCCACCGTCGATATCTGGCTGAGCGAAGAGCTCAGGAGCATTGCTGCCCTTGCATGAACCACCGTAGAGGATAGAGGTGTTGTCAGCGATCTCTGCATTGTACTTAGCAGCGATAGAAGCACGGATGAAAGCGTGAACCTCCTGTGCCTGCTCGCTGGTAGCAGTAAGACCAGTACCGATAGCCCAAACTGGCTCGTAAGCAACTACACACATAGCGAAGTCCTCAGCTGAGAGGGTGTACATAGCCTCCATCTGGCCCTCGATGACAGCCTTGAAGGTACCATTCTCACGCTCCTCCTTAACCTCACCAACGCAGAAGATTGGGGTAAGGCCGTTAGCAAGAGCCTGCTGGAGCTTAGCAACGAGGATCTCGTTGTTCTCGCCATGATACTGACGACGCTCTGAGTGACCAAGAATTACATACTTAGCGCCAGTAGAAGCAACCATGTTAGCAGCAACCTCACCAGTGTAAGCACCCTTATCGTGAGAAGAGCAATCCTCAGCACCAACACCGATTACAGAACCCTCAACAGCCTTCACTACAGAAGCTACAGAGATGAATGGGGTACACACTACTACATCACAGTTAACAGTCTTACCAGCAAGAGCCTCCTTGAGACCCTCTGCAAGTGCTACGCCCTCCTGGAGAGTGGTATTCATCTTCCAGTTACCAGCGACAATTTTCTTACGCATCTTTAGAATGTTTTAAGTTATTAGTTGATGAAAAAATAAACACATTATTGGTGATCTTCCTCCTTCTTGCCCTTCAATTTCTTCAAGAAATTCGGAATCTCGAAGCACAAAGATAATGGCATTGGGCCAAAAAGCAAAATCAGGAGTGCTAAAAATCGTTTATTATAGTCGATTTCATGGATTTCTCCATAACTTTGCTCATCTAACTTGGCACTTACAAGTGCATTGACATCGAGCGAGGACAGGTTCTCCTTCCAGCACAGCACACCATCTTTTAAAAGCATGATTCCCGGGTTGGCGCGTGTGATGGTCTCTACGATCTGCATGTCTGTGAAAAGGAACGGATACTCAGCGCCAGTATTAAACTTCCAGTTATTGAGCTGCACGGTATCACGAGCCGTGAGACAATAGAATGCATATTGCTGGTCTTGTGCAAACTCATAGAGTTTCTCGATGCGATCAAGGTCATGCTGTCTGGCATGGTCGAGCGATGGTGAAAGCATCACAAGCGTATAGCCGTCACGTGTCAGCAAATCCTCGGTGAAGAGCTCTCCTTCAGGAGTACGAGCAAAGAAATCAAGAGGCTTATTATCCACAGTACCACCAGCAGACAATTCCTCATTTCTTACTCCCAACTCCTCGCTATTTGAAGCACTTCTTTCTACAGTCTCAACGAACTCCCATCCATCAGCCTCATCAGGAAGCTCCTCCAGAGGGAATTCTTTGCGCTCACCATTGCGCTCATAGATACAAGTGTAGATAATCTCATCTGCGCTTTCTGCTGTCGTCTGAGATGATCCTAATACTCTCTCAGCCACATTGATACCTGGATGAAAGGGTCGGAAGTCAATATATGGATCTCGGAACGTACCATACCAGCAGAGTCCGATCACAATAAAGAGACACCAATAGGCATAAAACGTATAATTAGTCTTTCCGACAAGAGAATAAAGATACTCTTTCTTCCAGATCAGCAGTGCCAGAATGACGTCGAGCACTACGTTTTTCCAGAAGGTCTGCCAGTTTGTCAAGTGTAATGCATCGCCAAAACAGCCACAATCCTGAATAGCATCCGTGCAAGCCAGCCAAAGAGTAAGAGGCGTGAAGAATAGCATCAGGCAAGCCGCCAAGAAAAGCGATACTTTCTGCACACGCCCCATCAACAGATTGAAACCGATAACGAACTCAAGGATGCTCATCACCCAAGCAAGCCCCATCGTAAAATCGGTCAATCCACCAAGACCGAAATAAAGCAGATACTCGTTGAATTTGAGCGAAGTACCAGTCGGGTCAATACACTTGGACACACCACTGAAAATGAACGTCAGTGCAAATGCCAACTGCAACAGCCTAATCACAAATTTCATGACTCACAAACCAGCTTAATGAGTGCAAAGAGCGAATAGTTAACCATATCCATATAATTAGCATCTATGCCCTCGCTGATCAGTGTTTTGCCTTCATGATCCTCAATCTGCTTTGTACGCTGTATCTTCATCAGGATCAGATCCACATAGCTACTCACCCGCATCAGGCGCCATGCCTCATCGTAATCATGGTTCTTGGCTTCGAGCAATGTCAAAGTCTTCTGCATGAACTCATCATAGAGAGTAACAACGCGGTCAGCGTCCATGTCAACATCATCCGCATGGCCATATTGCAACTGAATCATACCCATAATGCCATAATTGACAATACCGATAAATTCTGGCTGGATGCCCTCTCCTACCTTGCTCTCACCTTTGATCTGGAGCGATCGGATGCGATTAGCCTTAATAAATATCTGGTCGGTGATTGACTCCGGACGCATGATGCGCCACGAAGCACCGTAATCGTATGTCTTCTTGGTGAAGATGTCTCGGCAGAGGGTCGTAACCGCCTTCAGTTCTTCTTGTGTAGTCATATATTATTGTTTTTGAAATCTTATTTCAGCAGCTGAGCCGCTCTATTCTTTGCCTTCTTGACTGATTCAGGATCATTGGCATCAATGCCATAATAGCTTGGATCTGGCAGATATAGCACCATACCTGACTGAACCAGATTAGGGGCCTTGAGCTTATCCGTATTGACATCAAAGATATACGGCCAGAATGCCTTATCACCAAAGTGTTCCAATGCAATCAGGGTCAAACGACTACCTGCTTGAAGCGTGACTTTCACCTCTTTGCCGTCAGCACCTTTCATGCGATGGAATTCTTTCACGACTTCCTTCACAGGTTCAGCCTTTTTCGGCTGAGGGGAATCTGCTTTTACAGGAGTCTCTGCTATTTTTGTTTTTTCTTCCTTTATCGCCTTCTCTGGAGTCTTCGGCTCTTCAGCAGGCTTCTCAGACTTAACTTCTGCAGGAGCCTCTATTTTTGCAGGTTCCTCTTTTTTAGCAGGTTCTGCAGAAACAGGGGTTTTCTTAGAAGGGTTAACCTCTACCACCTTTGCTTCCGTCGGTGGATCATCAAAGAATCGTGTATCATTGCCAAACATTAGCCATAACAAGAATGCACAACCAGCCATGATCAATGCCAAAGAGATATATAAAATCCGCTTATACGATTTATCATCGGAAACGTTTTTTGGTTCTTTGATCATAATATGGCCGTCTTTATGAATGCTGATCTCTGGTTCAGGAACCTCAATAGGAGCAGAACTTTCAACAGATGCCGAACTCTCAATAGCCAACGGAACCTCTTCTCGTGCATTTACCTCCTCTTGAGGAGTTTCGGACATTGCTGGAGTTTCTACTGGTTCTGGGTTTTCTTCCATCTCAGGTTGAGCTTCTTCTGGCTCAGAAGAGACCAGTTCTTCAGGAGTACAACCTGCATTTATCTCATAAGGTTCAAAGCACACAAAGGGTGCATTGACAAGATCCTTCATCTGATCACAAGGCAGGAACTCTACATGCTGTAGATCCGACTGATGTGTAAGCACCTGATTGAATGTACCTATACCAGGAACCTCAATTTTTTCTCCTGCTTGCAGATGCGTATTGACAGTCGTGACAAAAGCTGCGACAAAAGCAGCAGCCTCATCGACCTCAACATGGGCATACTCAGCCAACAGTTCTTCACAAGGCGTTCCTTCCGCGCTCTGCTCCGACTGCATACGATAAGAAATCCTCGGAGGGTAGAGTGTCATAATACCCGATGGATTCTCCTGAACATATTCTGGATGCTTGTGAGAAGTAAAGACACCCAACCCTGCCAATGACACAGCAATCTGATCGACGGCAGCACTTCCCAGCATCTTCTGGAGGCTTCCCATCAGCATCAGACATCGTGGCATTTCTATATGGCACGATTTTTGCACTTCTAACAAAAACTCCTTATTCGTCATAAATAATGTGATATTATGGCACAAATATAGCAATATTTCTGCGAACTTGTGCCAAATATAGGGTAGTTTAGATATTTTTTACGATTTTTTTGAAGAAAAACAAAAATAATGCCTAATTTTGCAGACATTTTGACAGAATAAGGTATTGGTAAAAGCACAAAAGCATAATATCAATGAGCAATAATTACAACGAACGCGTACAAGCTATCCTTCAATATAGTCAGGAGGAGGCCGACCGTCTTCATAGTCCACTCATCAAGACAGGACTTGTCATGCTTGGTATTCTCAAGTATGGCCAGGGGCGTGCTATCGAAGCTCTGCAGCGACAGGGCGTCGATGTAGAGAGCCTGCGTAGCCACCTTGAGCAGAATATCTATAACACCACCAGCGACAACTGGGACAATGTGCCTTTCCATGACGGAGGTGCCACAGACACTGCCGACGATGCGGAGCAACACTTGGCACGTGACTGCGACCGCACGCTTAAGCTCTCTCGCCTCGAAGCCCGTATGATGAAGGAGCAGCAGATTGCTCCTGAGCATATTGTGCTGGCCATGCTCAAGGATGAGCGCTCAGTGGTCAGCCAGATTCTCATGCAATATAATGTCGACTACAATTCTTATTACAAGCAGGTAGCCGAGCTGGAGAATATCGACCCAAGCGAGCAGAACAACTCACGCGCTCATGGACTCAGCGATGACAACAAAGAAAACGCTCAACAAAAGTCGGAAGGACTCCCTAACGACACTTATTCAGAGAGTTACGATAGTAGCGATTTGAGCGATGAGGATGAGGACGACGATGAACCTCGTGGCACTCAGACGCGTCAGAACAATCAGCAACAGTCGGCTTCAGGTACTCCTGCGCTCGATAAGTTCGGCTTCGATCTTACTCAGGCTGCACGCGAAGGCAAGCTCGATCCTGTCGTCGGCCGTCAGGACGAGATAGAGCGCCTCACACAGATCCTCAGCCGTCGCAAGAAGAACAATCCGATCCTTATAGGTGACCCAGGTGTTGGTAAGAGTGCTATCGTCGAAGGGCTGGCACAGCGCATTGTGCAGAAGAAGGTCAGCTGGCTCCTCCTCGACAAGCGTGTCATCTCGCTCGATATGGCTGGACTCGTAGCTGGCACCAAGTACCGCGGACAGTTCGAGGAGCGCCTCAAGGCCGTAATCAACGAGCTGCAGCGCAATCAGGACATTATATTATATATAGATGAGATACACACCATGGTAGGTGCCGGCAACGCGCAGGGATCAATGGATGCCGCCAACATGCTCAAGCCTGCACTCTCACGCGGCGAGATCCAGTGCATCGGTTCTACCACGGTCGATGAGTATCGCAAGACCATCGAGAAGGATGGCGCTCTGGAGCGACGCTTCCAGAAGGTGATGGTTGAACCTACTTCTGCCGCCGATACACTCACTATCCTCCAGAACATCCGCGACCGCTATGAGGAGCACCACAACGTCCGCTTCACAGACGAGGCGCTTCAAGCTTGTGTGGCTTTGACCGATCGCTATATCACCGACCGCAACTTCCCTGACAAGGCCATTGATGCCCTTGACGAGGCAGGTTCGCGCATGCATCTCTATAGTGCGAATACGCCAGATGTATTTGCAGTACTTGAAGCTCAGATTGAGGCAGTTAAGCAGAAGAAGGATGCTGCTATCATCAGCCAGAACTTCGAGGAAGCTGCCGCATGCCGTGATGAGCAGCGCAAGCTCGAACGTCAGCTCAAGGAAGAGCGCGATCGCTGGAATGAAGAGCAGAAGAGCAACCGTCCAGAGGTCGACGCTGAGGTTATCGCCGAGTGTGTAGCCAAGATCACAGGCATCCCAGTGCAGAAGGTTGCAGCCAGCGAAGGCCAGAAGCTCATCGCGCTCAAGGGAATCCTACAGGACAGTGTCATCGGTCAGGACAAAGCCATTGAGAAGGTGGTACGTGCCATCCAGCGAAATCGCATTGGCCTCAAGGACCCACAGAAGCCTATCGGCACCTTCCTCTTCCTCGGTCCTACTGGCGTAGGCAAGACCTATCTGGCCAAGCGTCTGGCTGAGGAGATGTTCAGTGCTAAGGACTCTCTGATCCGCATTGACATGAGCGAATATATGGAGAAGTACAGCGTGAGCCGACTCATCGGCGCGCCTCCTGGTTATGTAGGTTATGACGAGGGTGGTCAGCTCACCGAGCGCGTACGTCGTCATCCTTATTCGGTAGTCTTGTTCGACGAGATTGAGAAGGCGCATCCGGATGTATTCAACCTCATGCTCCAGATCTTCGATGAGGGTCATCTCACTGATTCTCTGGGTCGTAAGGTATCGTTCAAGAATACCATCATCATCCTCACGAGCAACATCGGCAGTCGTCAGCTCAAGGACTTCGGCAGCGGCATCGGCTTTGCTGCACGTAGTGACGAGCAGGAGAACGAACTAGCTCGAGGCGTCATCACAAAGGCACTGCAGAAGACGTTCTCACCAGAATTCCTCAACCGTATTGACGACATCATCCACTTCGACCAGCTCACCCAGCCAGATATCCGTCGCATCGTCGACATCGAGCTTCGTGGCGTCCTCAAGCGTATCTCCGTCCTCGGCTGTGAGATCTCTATCACCGAGGCAGCTAAGGACTTCCTCGGCCAGAAGGGTTATGACAAGCAGTATGGCGCACGACCTCTGAAGCGTGCTGTGCAGCAGTATGTCGAAGACCTCCTCTGTGAGCAGCTCCTCCTCCATCAAGGAGAAGAAAACCTTGCTTTCACGGTCGATGTGGAAAACGATCATACTCTAGTAAAGCTAGCAACTCCTAACTCCTCACTCCTAACTCCTCACTTATGAAAAAGCTTCTCTTCATTGATCGCGACGGCACGCTCGTCATTGAGCCACCTATCACCGAGCAGATTGACTCCTTCGAACAGGTGGAGTTCCTCCCACGCGTCATCCAGAACCTCTCCTTCATCCGTCATACGCTCGACTATGACTTCATCATCGTGAGCAATCAGGATGGCCTGGGCACTCCGGCCAATCCTCGCGACCGCTTTGAGAAGATCAACGATCTCATACTCCGCGTCTTCCACACCGAGGGTGTCGACTTTGAGGAGCAGTACTATGACGAGCATTATCCAGAGGACAATCATCCTAACCGCAAACCTGGGACAGGAATGCTCCAGAAGTTCATCGACGGCAGTGGCACAGAGTATGACCTTGCCAACTCATACGTGATCGGTGATCGTCTCTCAGACGTCAAGTTGGCGCAGAATCTCGGCTGTAAGTCGATTCTTATCGACCCTCAAGGCAGCAACTCTGACTCCTCACCTGCTGCCACTTACACCGTCAAGAACTGGGATGAGATTGCCGCACTCCTCTTTGCAGGCGATCGCCGCGCTTCAGTCCGTCGTACCACCAAGGAGACTGACATTGATATCCAGATCGACCTCGATGGCACAGGCAAGACGGACATCTCTACAGGTCTCGGTTTCTTTGACCACATGCTCGAGCAGATCGGCAAGCACTCTGGCATGGACCTTACCATCCACGTCAAAGGCGACCTCAACGTCGACGAGCATCACACCATCGAGGATACTGGCATTGCTCTCGGCGAGTGTATTGCGAAGGCCCTCGGCAACAAGCGCGGCATAGGTCGCTACGGCTTCTGCCTTCCTATGGATGACTGTCTCTGCCAAGTAGCTCTCGACTTCGGTGGCCGTCCTTGGCTCGTATGGGACGCTCAGTTCCATCGTGAGTATGTGGGTGATATGCCAACAGAGATGTTCCTCCACTTCTTCAAGTCATTCTCTGACAGCGCCAAGATCAATCTCAATATCAAGGCAGAAGGCGATAACGAGCATCACAAGATCGAAGGCATCTTCAAGGCTCTCGCTCGTTCCCTCCAGATGGCTATCCGTCGCGATATTCATCACTTCCAGCTTCCTTCATCTAAGGGAGTTCTCTAAAAGAAACAATAGTAGATACAAAACATCACCACCCTCCGTATTAACCAATACAAGAGGGTGGTGATTATTTTTCGGATAACGTAATATTTGAAATATATCCGTTAGGAATATAAATTACAAGCTGTTATACGAAGGTGAGAAGGTATCGCCCTTGGTAATATCTCCTGTCGAAGAACCAAGACGGAGCCATCTGCTACGCTGTGCTGAGGTACCGTGGTTGAACGACTCAGGAACAGTATAGCCGCGAGCCTTCTTCTGCAGATAGTCATCGCCGATCTTCTGAGCAGCATTCAAGCCTTCCTCAATGTCTCCAGCCTCCAAAGAATGGTACATCTGGTTGTCGTGATAAGCCCAGACACCAGCATAGAAGTCTGCCTGAAGCTCAAGACGAACGCTGATCTGATTGCTCTCAGCCTCACTGACGCGACGCATCTGAGCATGAGCCTCATTGAGCGTACCCAAGAGATACTGCACGTGGTGACCGACCTCATGAGCAATGACGTACGCATAGGCGAAATCGCCATCAGCACCAATCTGCTGCTTCATATTCATAAAGAACGAAAGGTCAAGGTATACGGTCTGATCTGCAGAGCAATAGAATGGACCTGTGCTTGAGCTAGCACCACCACAACCTGACTGAACAGCATCAGTAAACAGCACGAGCTTAGGAGCCTGATAAGTACGACCCATCTGCTGGAAGATCTTTGACCAAACGTCCTCAGTACCAGCGAGAATCTTACGAGCGAAGGTAGCAAGTTCCTGCTCTTCTGCTGATGCTACATATTCGGTCTGCTCAGTACGTTCGCCTTGCGTTGGCATTCCACCACCTACAAGACCACCCAGGATGCTACCAAGTCCTCCGCCGCCTAACGTCGACATAACAAGGACAACTACAAGCACAAGGCCAATAATACCGCAGCCGCCTTTCTTGCCGCCGCCATTACCGCCCTTACCAGACATAAACATCTGCAGGAGCAAGCCCAGGATATTGAGGCCACCGCCTCCCATGCTTCCAAAACTACCACCGCCGCTTTGGCCACGACGATCGTCTACATTCTGACTCTCACGTCTTCCGTCAAGTCTCATTTTCTAATGATTTTAAGGGATTATTACAATTCTCTCAAGATTGAGGCAATCTTCTCAAAAGTAGTGATTCGTGTAGGCACCAAAGGCAGACGAAGCACGTTCTCACAATAGCCCATTGCATTGAGCATAGCCTTCACACCAGCAGGATTTCCATCGACGAAGAGCAGCGAGAAGAGCTCCTTGAAGCGATGATGGATCTTAAGCGCCGAAGCATACTCACCATCCATGGCGAGTCGAACCATCTTAGCAAATTCCTTAGGGAATGCATTGCCAATCACAGAGATAACGCCCTCTGCGCCCAAGGTAATGAGAGGGAAGGTGATTCCGTCATCACCACTCAGCACAGTAAAGTTCTCTGGCTTGTTCTTAATGATATCGTCGATCTGATCGAAGTTGCCCGAAGCCTCCTTAATGGCAATGATGTTAGGATGGGTAGCAAGACGCAAAGTAGTAGCAGCGGTCATATTGACACCTACTCGACCTGGGACGTTATAGAGGATCACAGGAATAGGACTTGCATCTGCAATAGCCGTAAAGTGCTGGAAGAGACCTTCCTGGCTTGGCTTGTTATAGTAAGGGACGACGCTCAGGATAGCGTCAATGCCACGCCAATCGCCGTTCTTGAGTTCCTCGACAATCGCCATAGTATTATTTCCACCACAACCCAGGACAATAGGGATGCGGCCACGAACCTGCTCAACGACGCATTTACGCACCTTGGCACGCTCCTCAGCGCTCAAAGTAGGAGTCTCAGCGGTAGTACAAAGGACAGCAAGGAAATCAGCGCCAGCGGTTACCTGATATTCAACAAGACGCAACAACGCTTCGTAGTCGACCGACATATCGGCCTTGAAAGGAGTAATCAGGGCAATGCCCATTCCTTTTATATTTGCCATAACGAATTTTATAGTTTTTGGGGCTTTACTTTATATTTCGGGCGCAAATATAATAAATAATGTGATAAGTAGGCCCCAAAAACGCTAAAAAATAATCAAATTTTCAGTGCACCGACAATTTCCGATACATTTTGACAGCCATGGCGGTCAAGATACTCGTTGATTCCATCCACAATCTTGACTGTTACGGCAGGATCAATGAAGTTGGCAGTACCTACCTCAATGGCACGTGCGCCACAGAGCATGAACTCAATGGCGTCTGTTGCATTCATGATACCTCCGAGGCCGACGATAGGGATCTGCACTGCGTTATAGACTTGCCATACACAGCGCAAAGCGATTGGCTTCACTGCTGCGCCACTCAAGCCACCAGTGATTGTGCTGAGCACAGGACGCTGACGCTCTGCATCGACAGCCATGGCCAATACAGTGTTAATGAGACTGACAGAATCTGCTCCTGCTCCCTCCACTGCCTTGGCGATTTCGGCGATGCTGGTGACGTTAGGAGTAAGCTTGACGATAAGTGGCTTATTGTAGACTGCACGTACTGCAGAGACTACCTCAGCAGCCATCTCTGGCTTCGTACCAAAGCCCATGCCACCTGCCTTGACGTTAGGACAAGAGATGTTAAGCTCGACGGCTGGAATGGTAGCTACCTCATTGAGCATACGAGCGCCCTCTACATAATCTTCAATGCACGAGCCTGAGAGATTGACAATGACGTTGGTCTTGAGATGCTCAAGCTGTGGGTGGATATGCTCAATATAATACTGTACGCCCTTGTTCTGAAGGCCTACAGCGTTGATCATGCCAGAAGGAGTCTCGGCCAGACGTGGATAGGCGTTGCCCTGACGAGGATGCAAGGTAGTACCTTTGACGATAAAACCTCCCAGACGCTCCAGATCAATAAAGTCGCTGAATTCTGTACCATAGCCGAAGGTACCAGAAGCGGTGAGGACTGGATTCTTGAGTTCAAGACCAGCTATATTGGTTGTAAGATTTGCCATAGTCGATTACCATTTTAGTTCCTTGATATCAAATACCGGACCCTCCGAGCAGACGCACTTGTGACCCTCCTTGGTATCCTCTACGCAGCAGAGGCAGACGCCGAGGCCGCAAGCCATCTTATTCTCAAGGCTGACTTCGCAGAAACGAGGAGCCTCATTCTGCTGCCACTGACCGACGACCTTAGCTACAGCCTTCATCATAGGGCCAGGGCCACAGACACGGATAGCATCAAATGCACCTTCCTTAAGTACAGTATGCTGAGTAGCGAAGCCCTTCTGACAATAAGGACGACCCTCAGCATCATTTCCTTCCAAACCAGGGACAATGGTACCATCTTCGGTAGTAGCATACACCTCACCTGCAAGTTTATATTGTGCAACATTAACCAAATCTGCGCAACTTCTTGCACCCAGAAGATAAGTAACCTGAGCTCCCTGCTGTTTCAGAGCAAAGCCAGTTTCAAGCAAAGGAGCCACACCCACGCCACCGCCAATGAGCAGGAAGCGTCCCTGAGCAGGTTCAAGTGTGAAGCCATTGCCCAACGGATAAACTATATTTAAAAGATCGCCCACGCGAAGGTTGGCCAACTGGTTAGTGCCATTGCCTGCACGCTGGATAAGGAGCCAAAGTTCGTTGGCTTCACGGTCAATACGATGGATGGAGATAGGACGACGGAGGAACACCTTTGGTTCGCCATCCACTCTGAGTTCTGCAAACTGTCCAGCCTTGCAAGCTGCGATAGGGGAGCCATCTGCCGGAGTTAAGCGCAGCATGAACAGACGGTCAGTAAGACCCTCGTTGCTCAGCACTTTGAAGTCAGTGATGTATTTTTTCATAAGCTTAGAATTGCGTTCTGTTAGACTTTTATGCTTTAAACGTAATAACTCCCCAAATATTGTGAGATATGCGCTTAGAACGCAAATATGAGGATTTTTCTTTTTATGCATTTTCTAAATTATTCTTAGTGATTTTTATCACTCACACCAAAACAACACCAAAGAATCATTGTAGCAACAAACTCCCAATAATCCAATTATGAAATTATAGGCAAATGTTAGCAATTTACTTATTATTAACCATTTACACTACTCGCCAATCATTCATATTTCCCATTATGCATATATTTCTTTCCGTAATTTCACTCACCCTTCGCAAATTCACCAACTCAAACACTTTATCTCGCTGATTTATTAGCATTTACAACATTACCTATACTTTGCATATTCAATTCATACAAATATACAGACACAAATCTCCTCATTTCTATTTTTACTACTGCCCAAGCACACACAAGTGTATATTTTATGCATTTTTCGTCTTCTCCGTAAATCTGCTGTTTTGAGACCTTTTAGAGCCAGAATCCATGTAAAAAGCAAAAAACACCCTCGCGTGTACATTTTTATTTAAATTGATTTGGCGTTTTCGTTTTTTTTGCCTATTTTTGCAGCACTAAATCCAACAAACCTCGATATGAACATTTCAGAGTTCACCAATATATTCCTGCCTCAACTCCTATCGCAATACATCGATGGCGATCTGCCATTCCATGCCCTAGTAGATACCGATCTCTGGAAGCAGGTTTTTCCAGAGACAAAAAAGCCGAACGAGAAGCCAGGGATCCTGTGGTATCAGATCCAGCTCAATAGCTTTGCACTCCAGGATGGCACCTTGCTCCTCACCTTCTCATTGCCAGAACCCAATCAGGCCAATCAGCCGAAGTTCGCTGGCATCCGACTGAACCGCGCGACCAACGAGGCTGTCTATTACGTCCTCTACAAACCGAAGTTCTACGACGATCAGTGGGACATCCATTACTTGCCTCTCCCACAAGGCAAGGAGAAGATGAAGCTCGAGTTCAAGTGCAAGATCGACGGCACGAGCAGCTTGCGCAACTTCGTCTTCACAGTGCAACAACTCAAGTTCGAAAGTGAGGACTATGGCACTACCCTCATGGATCTTCTGAAGCGCCGTGTCAAGGACGCGCTCTCGTCTCAGGACAGCTATTAACTCATTAACCTACCCTTCCACGTACAATAACGTACTATGATATTTGACCTGCAGTCAGAATACAAACCGATGGGCGATCAGCCCGAGGCGATCCGACAGCTATCCGAGGGCGTGCTCGAAGGCAACCCCGCGCAGACGCTACTCGGTGTCACAGGCTCCGGCAAGACGTTCACCATGGCCAACGTCATTGCGCAGACAGAGAGGCCTACCCTCATCCTGAGCCACAACAAGACGCTGGCAGCTCAGCTCTACAGCGAGATGCGCGCCTTCTTCCCCAACAATCAGGTGGAGTATTTCGTCAGTTACTACGACTACTACCAGCCTGAGGCCTATATCCCATCGAGCGACACATACATCGAGAAGGATCTGGCCGTCAACATGGAGCTCGACCAGCTGCGCCTCTCCGCCACCAACGCTCTGCTCAGCGGCCGACGCGACATCGTAGTCATCAGCTCGGTGAGCTGTCTCTACGGCATCGGCAATCCGGAAGACTTCCACGCCAACATGATCACCGTGGAGGTCGGTCAGGAGATAGACCGCGACGAACTGCTCCGCAAGCTGCTCAACGCGCAGTATACGCGCAACGACGTAGCCCTCCAGCGCGGCAACTTCCAGTGCAAGGGAGAGACCGTGGATGTATTCCTCGCCTCGACCGACCTTATTGTACGAATCAACTTCTGTTTCGACGAGATCGAGGAGATTGAGACGCTCGACGTAATGACTGGCCACGTGCTGCAGCATTTCGATCGCTACGTCATCTCCCCTGCCAACATCTTCACCACCACCAAGGAGCGCGTGGAGAGTGCCGTCGATGAGATCACGCTCGACCTCGGCAAGCAGATCGCCTTCTTCGAGGAGCTCGGCGAACCAGAGAAAGCTGCTCGTATCAAGGAGCGCGTCACCTACGATCTGGAGATGATCAAAGAGGTGGGTTACTGCTCTGGCATTGAGAACTATAGCCGCTACTTCGACGGCCGACCAGCGGGGTCGCGTCCTTTCTGTCTGCTCGACTACTTCCCGAAGGACTTCCTGCTCATCGTCGACGAGAGTCATGTCACTATCCCGCAGATCCGCGCCATGAGCGGCGGCGACTTCCAGCGCAAGTCGAACCTCGTCAATTACGGCTTCCGCCTCCCCTCAGCCATCGACAACCGACCGCTGAAGTTCGAGGAGTTCGAGTCGCTTACACCTTATACTATATATGTAAGCGCCACCCCAGCCGACTACGAGCTCACGCGCTGCGAGGGCGTTGTGGCCGAACAGGTCATCCGTCCTACTGGATTGCTTGATCCGATCATCGAGGTCCGTCCGTCGGAGAATCAGATCGATGACCTCATGGAGGAGATCCAGCAGACCATCGAAGCTGGAGAGCGCACCCTCGTGACCACCCTCACCAAGCGCATGGCCGAAGAGCTCGACGAGTACTTGCGCGAACACGGCATCCGCTGCGCCTACATACACAGCGACGTCGACACGCTCGACCGTGTGCGCATCATGGACGAACTGCGCGAAGGGGTGCACGACGTCCTCGTGGGCGTCAACCTCCTGCGTGAGGGCCTCGACTTGCCAGAAGTCTCACTCGTAGCCATCCTCGACGCCGACAAGGAAGGCTTCCTCCGCAACGAGCGCTCCCTAAGTCGGATCGTAGCCATGTCGTTCTGTGAGCCAAGGAGTTG
>JAZUDJ010000031.1:0-12202 GCA_045639585.1 Bacteroidales bacterium | reverse complement strand
AGGAGGATGCAGCTACCACTAAGGCTCTCGCTCCACAGATCGTTGCAGCTTGTGAGGCTTGCGGTTGCGATACCTGCAAGAACATCCTTACCTATAAGGATCACCTCGTAAAGCGCAGCCAGTGGATCATCGGTGGTGATGGTGCTTCTTACGATATCGGTTACGGTGGTCTCGATCACGTAATTGCTTCTGGTGAGGACGTTAACATCTTCGTTATCGATACTGAGGTTTACTCTAACACTGGTGGTCAGTCTTCTAAGGCTACTCCACTCGGCGCTATCGCTAAGTTCGCTGCTGCTGGTAAGCGCGTTCGTAAGAAGGATCTCGGTATGATCGCTACTACCTACGGCTACGTTTACGTTGCTCAGATTGCTATGGGTGCTGACCAGGCTCAGACTCTCAAGGCATTCAAGGAGGCAGAGGCATATCACGGACCATCTCTCATCATCGCTTACGCTCCATGTATCAACCACGGTTTGAAGGCTGGTATGGGTAAGAGCCAGGCTGAGGAAGCTAAGGCAGTTGAGTGCGGTTACTGGCACCTCTGGCGCTTCAACCCAGAGCTCGAGGCTGAGGGCAAGAACCCATTCATCCTTGACTCTAAGGAGCCACAGTGGGATAAGTTCCAGGACTTCCTCAAGGGCGAGGTACGTTACGCTTCAGTTGCTAAGCAGTTCCCTGCAGAGGCAGCAGAGCTCTTCGCTCAGGCTGAGGAGATGGCTAAGAAGCGCTACGCTACTTACGTTCGTCAGACCAAGCTTGAGTACTAATCCTACTCAGGTTTGTATATAAAATTCGCTCCCGTTACTAGATTGTAGCGGGAGCGTGTATTATTGTATAGCGCCTTCAATTGCAAAGTAAAGAAAAATTACATGACAACAAGTTATTTTTCTGATGAAAATTTGGTAATATCGTGTAAAAATAATATATTTGCAGCAAATTTGAATTATAATCTTTATGAAAAAGCAATTACTTTCATTTGCTGCGGTCTTACTTGCCGTACTTAGTATGTCTGCTTGCAAAAGCCAGGCTAAACCTGATGTACCAATTGTTGATGCAAAGGTTTATGTAGATTCTTCTTTAGTTTATGTATCGCGCGACATAAGTTCAGAATCGCTTATTAAGCTATTTAAGGCGCTTGATCGTCCGGTTATGGGACGTGTTGCAGTAAAGATATCTACAGGAGAGGCTGGTAATCCTAATAGTCTCAGTCCTGATTTGATAGGACCATTTGTACGTTCTGTAGGTGGTACACTTGTGGAATGCTGTACTGCATATCAAGGCAAGCGTACTACTATCAAGGAACATCGCAAGGTGATTCATGATCATGGTTATGATAAGATTACGTATGTCGACCTGATGGATGAAGAAGGAGAAAGCCGCATTCCTGTCAGAGATACAACCTGGATAAAGTATGATATTGTTGGTGATCATTTGACTCGTTATGACTATATGATCAACCTGGCACATTTTAAGGGTCATCCTATGGGCGGTCTTGGTGGTGTGATTAAGAACCAGTCCATCGGTGTCGCAAGTGCTAATGGTAAGGCTTATATCCATACTGCTGGACTTCAGGAGGTCGTTGAAGGCATGTGGGAGCATACTGATAATCAGGATGGCTTCTTAGAGTCGATGGCAGCTGCTGCACAGGCTGTTGCTGATGTCTTTGGAGATAAGATCGTCTATATTTCTGTGATGAACAATATGTCAGTCGATTGTGATTGTGTCGCTCATCCAGAGAAGGTTGAGATTGCAGATTATGGTATTCTCGCATCTATCGATCCTGTTGCTCTTGACCAGGCTTGTGTTGATATTGTCTTTGGCATGGAAAAGACAGCAGATAGTAATAATGAACCACTGAAGGAGCGAATTTCCAGCCGTCATGGCACTCATACCATTGACTATGCTGAGAAGATCGGATTAGGTACAAAAAGCTATAAGTTGATTAGTATTGACGAGAAATAAACGATTATTTCCTGATCGATTATCTTTATTAAGAATATCACAAAACAATATCACCATCTTCGCTATTCGCAGAGATGGTGATAATTGTTATTATATAACTTTTCTTTGAAAATCTATTACTTAAGTTTTTTGTACTCTCTAAGTAATAGTATTACAGATAGGGTGATACTGAATACATCTGCGATTGGCATACTCCACCAAACTCCATGAACACCCATGATAGGAGGAAGGACGAGCAGGAGTGGCAACAGGAAGAGAAGCTGACGAGAAAGAGAGATAAGCATCGATAGACCCGGCTTACGAATACTTTGGAAGAATGAGGTTGCAATCATCTGTGTACCGACAACAGGGAAGGTGCACAGACTAATTCGCAGCGCAGGAACGCAATACTCGATCAACACAGGGTCTGACGTAAATAATGAGGCTAGCATCGCCGGGAAGATAGCAATCAGGATATATCCTGTCGTGAGGATAATTGTTGCCGTCATGATAGCCTTGACTAGAACTTCACGTACTCGATTGAATAACTGAGCACCAATATTGAATCCAACAATTGGCTGCATGCCCTGACTGAATCCTGCTACCATGAGAATAAGCAACTGTGTGACACGGTTGGTAATGCCATTAGCACCGACACAGAGGTCTCCGTCTGCACCGCCTTGCTCCAGCAACGCATGATTCAGTACTACTACGATAAAACAACCACAGATATTTACGCTGAACGGAGCCAGTCCGATAGAAATAATCTTTGCAATAATTTTTGCCTTGAGCTGGAAAATATTACGTTTGAAGTGAACGTACTTATTACTACCATCGCGAAGATACCAGGTTGTAAGAATAAATCCACAGGTCTGTGCGATGACCGTAGCCAGCGCGGCGCCAGAAATACCCCATTTAAATCCGAAGATAAAGAGTGCATCGAGCAGGATATTGATCACAACCGTGAGTAATTGCGCCTTCATGGCCAGATTCGGATGACCAATGGCACGTAACTGTCCGCTCATTCCTAAGAAAGCGTGATGGATGCAGATACCGAGCAGATAGATGCGCATGTAATCACGCGCATAGGGCAATGTAGTATCTGTAGCACCAAAAGCTTCAAGAATAGGGTCTAGAAAGAGTAATCCCAGGGTAGAAAGAGTCAATCCGATAATCAGATTGAGAGATAGCACATTGCCAAAAATATTCTGAGCAACCTCGCGCTGGTTCATGCCCATGTGGACAGACGTCTGTGCAGATCCTCCTGTGCCAGCTAAAGCACCGAATGCTGCAGAGATGTTCATCAGAGGGAAAGTGATAGCGAGTCCTGAAATTGCAAATGCTCCAGCGCCTTGACCAATGAAGATGGAATCGCAGAAATTGTAGATAGATGTAGCAGACATAGCTATAATACTCGGTGTAGCAAATTGCCAGAGCAACTTGCTAATCGGTTTTGTAGCTAATAAGACGCTTTTATCTTCGGTGCTATCCATGTCTATATATAAATATGGTGCAAATTTAATAAATTATTTGTAAACGAACAAATCTACACCATAAAATCGATTAACTACGACCAAAAAAGTTTAAAATGTAACTTGAGACGCCCCTAGAGGCATGTTATTGTGTCACCAATTTGCGAGATTGACCAGAAATTAATCCCTTTTTCTTCTGCAAATTCTTTGAATCGCCAAGCTGATTCGTACCCTGAAGCGACGAAGTGCATTGGAACAAACAGGTGAGTGGAGAAGCGCTCAATAAATTGTCGGCCACCACGTGTGTATCCATTTCCAATACGTCCATCCACTGGGAACATGACAAGGTCAAAGTCTTTTGATTCATTCTTGTTTTCACCATTTCCTTTGACTTTGTCAGATATCATTTTTTCTTGTAGTAGTCGACGGATGTCTTTGAGCTCTCCAAGAAACTGTTTCTCTTCTTCTAGCGGATTGATTTCTCCAAACTCTTCGCTGATGATTTTTTCTGGTATTTTTCCTTCGTCGGATAGAAACCGAGCATACCAGTTGTTCAGGTCGCCAGCATGGAAGAGTCTGAATCCGCTTTCCTTGAGTTCTACAATCCAGGACACGCCACTATCATTGCTGCCAGTCGCAAGTACTCGTAATGTTTGGTCTTCCCAAAGAGAACCTTTGACCATCCAGATATTGGCAGCATCTTTCTCGGCTCGATGGTGGCGAAGAATGTCTTTAGAAAGAATGTAAGTAATATCCTTTTTTCTTTTCTTCCAGTCAAGGATACGTGGATTGAAATGATCTTCATGAAAATGACTGGCGAAGACATACAAAGGTCTCTCGTCCTGGAGCAGGCGAGGAATGAGATTCGCACGGTCAATCCATAAGTCGAAAACGAGTATACAATCTATGTTTTCGAGTACAAATCCAGAGTGAAAGTCGTATGTTAAACGGGGAAATTGATCCATTTTCTTATATTTTGGTGCAAAGATATGAAAAATTGAAGAAATTTCAAAAAAAGTCCAGAGGAAATTTGGAAACGTAAATATTTATTGCTATCTTTGCACCCGCAAATGAGAAATTTGCATAGCTGAAACGCTAAACGGTGAGTGCTTTTGCCCTCACAAGTCTTAGCACCAAGCGCCCGGGTGGCGAAATTGGTAGACGCGTACGTTTCAGGTGCGTATGGTGCATGCCATGCGGGTTCGAGTCCCGCCTCGGGCACTAAAAGTAGATTTATTTCTGCTTCAGCCAGCCTCCAAGATCGAAAGATTTTGGAGGTTTTTTTGTTATATCTCGGTTGCTAAATACAATTTCAGTCCTTTCTAAAGAAATTTTTCCAATGGTTGTAAAGACATTTTACAGTGGCTGTAAAGATACTTTACACTTTGATGATACCATGAAATTCCTATTGTATTGATAATGAATAGTGTAATGCTTTTGGCACGCACTTTGTAAGTTTTATGACGTAAACAAAAAGTGTAAAGCTAAATGAAAAGAAGTATTTACAGATTACCACTGCTTGTCTGTCTGCTGACGGGGAACATGATGACGCTGGAGGCGCAAGTGCCCGGACATGGCACCATGACCCTGCACGACTGCATGCAGTACGCCGTGAGCAATGCCACCAAGGTGCGTCTGCAAGCCGCGGATAGGAGCGATGAGCGATGGAGGAGGAGACAGGCCATCCTACAAGTATTCACACCGAATATCGATGCACAGACCTACGCTTATAATCAGTATGGCCGAAACCTTGATCCTGAGACGAATACTTACAACTCAGTGACGACCTTCCATAACGGTTACAGCATCAGCGCAGGTATCACGCTGTTCGATGGTTTCAAAGCAATCAATAACATGCGCATGGCCTCTACCATGGTGAAGATGGGACGAAGCAAGGAGCAGCAGGCGCAGGACGAGATCTGCCTTGCCACGATGGAGGCATATTACAACGTCATCTATTATGTGGAGCTCGAAAACGTGCTGAGTGAGCAGGTCACCACAGCCAAAGCCGCGAGAGACAAGGCTGTGCGACAGGAAGAGCTCGGACAGAAAGGCCACGCCGACGTGCTGCAGATGGAGTCGGAGCTGGCTCAGAAAGAGTATCAGCTCATCAACGCCACAAACCATAAGAATGACGCGCTGATCACGCTCAAGGACGTCATGTTCTGGCCGACGGACGATGAGCTCCAGATAGACAGCAACGTCAGCGGTACAGCTCCCTCCCTCAGCGTCATAAATGATCTGGCCGAAACCGCCAAGTCCGTCCTCCCTACCGCCGAGATAGCCACTCTCAGCGTCAAGCAGGCGAAGCTCGACCTCCAGATGGCACGTGGTGCTTATTCACCCAAACTCTCGCTCAACGCCGGCTGGTCAACCACCTACTACACCTATCCCGGCCGTGCAGATTACAAGGCAATGTCATTCGGCGAGCAATGGAAAAACAATGCAGGCGAGTACGTCCAGCTCTCGCTCAGCATCCCGATCTACGATCAGTTCCAGCGTCGCACCAACCTCCACCTCAAGAAAAACGCCCTCTCCCGCGCTCAGGCCGAATACGAGCAGACGATGCGCGACATAGAGAATGAGGTGGCCCGAGCCGTCAATGACCGCGATGGCGCCTATGCAGCCTTCCTGCAAGCCGACAAACTGGTCACCCTCCAGCAGGAAGCCTTCCGCCTCAGCACCAAACAACTCGAGAATGGCCTCATCTCAGCCATCGAGTACCAGACAGCGTCGCAAACCTATCTTAATGCGATGGCAGAGCGTGTCAATGCACTCCTCCTGCTCAAGATCAAGGATGCGGTGGTGAGGTATTATCAGGGGGAGTCTTATTTGACTTTTTCTTATTGTGATTTGTGATATGTGATTTTGCTCCAATTTTGAAGATTCAAGACTCTATGGATAAGTTGATAGAACAGAAGACAGGATGGCATAAAATGCTATCAAAGAAGTATTTACCCTATTGGATAGGTGCAGCGCTCCTCGCTCTGACCACCTATCTCATTGCCAAACCCAATCACAAAACGCTGCGGATCAATGGCGATACAATCACAATAAATGCCGTAAAACAGGGCGAATTTAATGATTATATCCGCCTGAGTGGCACCGTGCAACCCTTGATCACAATACAGATCAGTCCCATCGAAGGCGGTATTGTGGAAGAAATCATGATCGAAGAAGGTTCGCAGGTCAAAAAAGGCGACGAGATCCTTCGCCTCAGCAATGACGGCTTAGACCTCCAGATTCTCAACTCCGAAGCCGAATTGGCCGAAAAAGAGAACATCCTGCGCAACACGCAGATCCAGATGGAGCAGGATCGACTCAACGTGAAGCAGCAAAAAGCCGAATATCAGCTCAATGTGAAGCGCCTCAAGCGTACTTATGAGCAGCAGAAATCGCTCTACGAAGACAAGCTCATCGCTCGTGAGGAGTATATCAAGGCCAAGGAAGACTACGACCTGGCGATGGAAAAGCTGCAATTGATCACCGAAAAGGAAATACAGGACAGTCTTTTCCGTTTTACTCAAGTAGAGAGGATGCGCGAAAGTCTCGAAAACATGCTGCTCAACATGCAGATGATCCGCCGTCGCAAAGACAACCTCACCATCAAGGCTCCTATCGACGGCCAGCTCGGGATCCTCGGCGCGGTGCTTGGCGAGAGTATCGGGGCCGGCACGAAGATCGGTCAGATCAGCGATATGAGCTCGTATAAGATTGAGGCGCAGATAGATGAACATTATATTGACCGCGTCGTCCCCGGCCTCAGCGCCACCTTCGAGCGGCAGGAAACGCTCTTTAATGCCGCTTTAAGAAAGGTCTATCCGGAGGTGCGCGAGGGCAAGTTCAAGGCCGATTTTAAGTTCGAAGGCGACGTGCCCGATAATATCCGCAGCGGTCAGACCTATTATCTCAACCTTCAGCTCGGTTCTCCCGAAGCCGCCCTGCTCATTCCTCGCGGCTCATTCTTCCAGAAGACGGGCGGCAAGTGGATTTATGTGGTGAATCCAGATGGTTCGCGAGCCACGAAGCGCGAGATTCGCATCGGACGTCAGAATCCGCAGTATTATGAGGTGCTCGAAGGCCTCTCCGCTGGCGAGCAAGTCATCACCTCCGGCTACGACAGCTACGGAGATAACGACGTGCTGATCCTGCAATAACGCGCCCTGATCTCCGTCAAAGCAATCAAAGAAAATCAAAATAATGAAAAGCTATTTCTGTTTCCTGAAAAGAAATCCATACTACACGATTATCAACGTGTTAGGGCTCTCCGTAGCGCTGATGTTCGTCATCACCATCGGCGATTATACCTGGCGACAACTCAGCGTCGATTCATGGCACCGGCACGCTGACCAGATCCATCTGCTCGGCAACAATGAGCAGTTCCTTACCTGGCCGAACGAGGCTCGCCAAGCCGGTGAGATGCTTCCTGACGTGGAGTGTACGTGCTCAGTAATAAACGCCAGCGGCCGCATCTACACTGACGGTCACTCGGAAGCAGCTTCTCGCGAGTCTTCATTCCTCATCGTCGATTCGACTTTCTTCTCGATGTTTGACTATACTTTCCTCAAAGGTTCGCCTCTCGACGCTCTTTCGTCGCCTGATAAATGTGTCATCACACAAAGTATGGCCAATACGTATTTCCCTAATACTGATCCTCTTGGACGGTCGTTAAGGCTCTCGGGAAATAGAGACATGGTGGTTAACGACGGCTCCACCGATCCTTACGACACAACGCTGGTTTACACCGTGAGCGCCGTGATCAAGGACCTGGACAGAACCGTTCTGCCAAGCTCCACGCAAGTGATTGCCAACATCGGACGCGCAGCTCAGATCCTAGGTTACCGCGTGACGGGTATGCTCTTCTTTCCCCTCAGCCAAAGTGGCAAATTCAAGACCTTCTATCAGTTGCGTGAAGGAGCAGATATTGACAAAAATGCGACGGAGATTGAGGATTATCTGCAGGAACATGCACGCTCGTTCATGTATGTAAATAAAGAAGGTAACCAGATGACGCTTACACCTTTACGCAAGGTAATGTTTGCTCCGCAGAATGTCGGGGTCGGCTTGGAGAAAGGTGATCATCGGCTGCTCATCATCCTGCTCAGCGCCATCATCGCCGTGCTGCTCTTTGCCGTGACTAACTACATCAATCTGACCGTGGCAAATACGGGTATGCGAGCCAAGGAAATGGCTACGCGCCGATTGCTTGGCAGTTCGCAGAGCTCCATCTCGCTTAAACTCATGCTTGAGAGTATTCTCATGGTGCTTGTGGCCTTCCTGCTCGGCTTGCTGCTGGCCTTCCTCTTCGAAGATAAGCTGGCCGAACTTTTCCGTGGCAAGATATTAATAAAGAACGATATCAGCGTTTGGTCAATCAGTGTCTGCGCCGCCTTTATCCTCCTCACCGGCTTGCTTTCAGGATGGATTCCAAGCATGCAGCTTGCTTCAATCAAGCCAATCGAAGTGGTGAAAGGAACTTTCCGCTATCGGTCAAAAACGTTCTTTAGCCGCCTCTTCATCTTGGTGCAGAATCTCGCCACAGTGGTCATGCTGACTCTCTCGCTAGTGGTCACACTGCAGATTGATGGCATGGTGAAAGCTCCTTTAGGCGTGAACAGCCAGAATCTGGTGCTTGTGACTATAAGTAATGACCAACACGCTCAAGCTGAGGAGGTGCTGCGCCGCCTTCCCTGTGTGACGAGAATCGGCATCGGCAAAGAAACGTGTCCGACCGGTCAGCTGACTCAAATGCAACTCACCAAGGATCGTGACGGCAACAACTACATGTACTATACTTCTAAGATGGACAAGGAAGCGTTCTCGATCTTAGGACTTGAACTGCTACACGAACAGCCATACGGAGAGAACCCTACTTACTTCACACAGAAGTTATTACGCGACATGGATCTGAACGATAACGCCTCCGAATTCATCACTGGCAATGGCCCGGGAGAAACGATTTCGGGCGTGATCAAGGATTTCCGTATGGGTTCGATTCTCGAAGAGTTCACCCCTGCCAAGATTACGATCATCGATCCTTCGGAGCTGGAGCTATATCATCCGTTTCTTATCGTCCAGACAGACGGTTCGAAAGGAGCGTTCATGACTATTAAAGAAGCCTTGCAGAAACTCGGAAGTGAAGAGATAGACGTGGTAGATATTCAGGAGTTCGTTGAATCGCATTTCGCAGATCAGCGCAATACGCTACATATTATATATATGTTCACGGGAATTGCTTTGCTTCTATCCATCTTCGGCTTCATCGGCATGTCGCTCTTCTTCATCCGTCAGCGGCGCAACGAGATTGCTACGCGTCGTGTGTTCGGAGGTAGCATCGAGGAGGTTATCATGTTGATGCTCACTAAGTTCTGCGCTCCGCTACTGATTTCCTGTGCACTGGCCGTACCTCTGGCTTATACGATATCCGAGCGCTGGCTCGAAGATTTCAGTTGGAAGATTTCCCTGAGCCCTTGGATTTTCATCGCCGCTTGTGTGGCCTCTCTGCTCATTGCGCTTGTGTCTGTTCTCTGGCAGACAATCCACGCGGTGCGTCAGAACCCCGCTGATTCCATTAAGACGCTCTGATCTTCGTGCCATCCTACAACGGGTACTCAATGTAGGATGCCAAGACGTAAAACATCAACACATCTGCACAAGTGTTGATATTTCAGAGCTTGCCATCCTACTTTCGGTACTCAGTTTAGGATGCCAAGATCTAGAATATTGACATCTGGTACCAAGTGTTGAAATCCTTGACGTAGAATTTCAACATCTGGAACCAGTTGTTGAAAACCTTACAAAACAATTACAGATTTAGAATCCAACAAAAGAAATCAAAAAAAATCAATATTTGCAGCAGAAATTGATTTGTTCTGATTTTATTTGATGGAGAAAAATAGATAAACGGTTTATTCCCAATCAACAAAAATGAATAAGTTCTCAAAAACCAAAGCCTCGCCGATCCTCAACATCCTCGGCATGACCATCGCCTTCGCTGCATTCTATGTGATTATGTCGCAGGTGATGTATGACTTGACTTATAATCGTAGCATTAAGGATGCGGACAAGAAATATATGATCTGCACGCATTTCGACGATGGATGGATTTCACGCTCTCCGATTCAGTCAAGTATCAAGACTACTGATGCTGTACCCGGGGCAAAAGTTGGATTTTTTAATTTGCAAGAACAAGGAAATAAGGTCTATGGCGGCAAGGATGGTACAGATTTGTATCATTTCAGCTATCATTATTTCACCCATCAGGCAGCCGAGATATTAGGTTTGGAGTTCACTGCTGGTAAGTATCCAGAGGCTGATGGTGATGTGGCTATCTCAGATAAGGTGGCTGAAACCATGTCTGTGTCACCTGGAGAGATGATTTATGTGTTCGATTCTTACGAACAGAAGAAAGTGGCGCTTACCGTCACAGGTGTCTTCAAATCTTACCCTGCTAACTCAGATCTTGACGAGTGTGATGTGCTTATAAATGAGGAGGAAGAGATTCTTTCGACAGAAGATAATAACTTCAACTATAACGGGATTGTATCATTGGCTAATGCTGATGATGCGGAGAAGTTTCTGGGCATTCTTAGCAAGAATGTCTATGAATTCATGAAGAACCGAGTTGAAGAATATAATAAGCAGTTCGGTACCAATTACGGTGAGGATTTCATACAGCAGAACATGACCGAATTCAAGTTGGTACCATTACCAGACTTGCATTTCTCTGACGTACAGGATGATGTCAAGAGACGTGCCTCTCGTTCCACCGTTTACGAGATGATAGGCATTGCGCTTCTGATTATCCTCATTGCCTTTATCAATTTTGTCAACTTCTTTGTGGCATTGGTTCCCGAGAAGATGCGTTCCGTTAATATCCGCAAGGTGTTTGGCGCATCACGTTCGTCACTCATTTGGGAGTTTGTCAAGGAGGCGCTCATTTATGTGGGAGTGGCCATTGTGCTTGCTTGTGTCCTGATACTGGCAATATCCAAGAGTTCGATCAATGAACTGACAGATGGAGGCATAGGCTTCGACCAGAATCTGCTCACTTTTGGAGTTTTGATTCTCGTATCGGTGGTGTTTGCTGTCCTTTCGGCTTTATTTCCAGCGTTGTACGTCACACGTGTTGATGCAGCCATGGGTGTGAAAAGCGGATTCTCCCGCAGTCGTGCAGGCTTGGTGTTGCGTAAGACACTTATCACCTTTCAGTTGTCAGCTGCCGTTGCGATGATGATTATCTCGGCAGTCTTCTACATGCAGTATCGACACATGACTACTCAGCAGTTAGGCTTTGACAAAGAGAATCTCTATGTAGCAGGTATTCCATTTTATAAGTCCGAAATCAAATCGAGGGTGGAAGGTATAACTGGTGTAAAAGCCGTTACAGCATCGAATAATCGAGTGACAGGTAATGCTGGTATGACACATGCCGTTGCAAAGGATGGTATTACGCTTACTATTAAGGTTCGCAAGGTGTTGCCTAACTACCTGGATGTGGTGGGTATTCCTCTTATTGCTGGCGAAGGCTTTACGGATAGCAATGCAGGTTCGATAATTGTAGAAGAGGCAATGAAGGGTTTCGGCGATGAACAGAAAATACAGGAGTTTATCTCGATATCCAATGACTACAAGCTTACAGGTTTCTGCGTCAACACCAATAGCAAACCTGCTACAGATAAAGCGGAAAACAGCTTTGAAGCTTACACGAATGTGGGGTATAACTATCAATACTTATATCATCTGATTGTCCGCTCAGAGCCGAATGTTGATCCTAAGTCGTTGAT
>JAZUDJ010000030.1:0-10247 GCA_045639585.1 Bacteroidales bacterium | reverse complement strand
GCACTTCATCAAGCTCATGGGTCGTTCTGCATCACACGTTACCCTCGAGTGCGCTCTTCAAACCCATCCAAACATCACCCTCATCGGTGAGGAGGTTGAGGCTAAGAACCAGACCCTCGACGACGTTGTTACCTACATTGCAGAGGCTGTTTGCGATCGTGCAAACCTCGGCATGAACTATGGTGTAGTTCTCGTTCCAGAGGGCTTGATCGAGTCCATCCCAGCTATCAAGAAGCTCATCGCTGAGCTCAACGATATGCTTGCTGCTAACCAGGCTGACTTCGACCTCGTTTCTGACGACCACAAGATCGACTACGTACTCGCACACCTCTCTGACGAGAACGCAGCAATCTTCAAGTCACTCCCACTCTCTGTATCACGTCAGCTCGCTCTCGAGCGTGACCCACACGGCAACGTACAGGTATCTCTTATTGAGACCGAGCAGCTCCTCGCTGAGATGGTTGCTAAGAAGCTCGCTGAGTGGAAGAAGGACGGTATCTACACCGGCAAGTTCGCTACCCAGCACCACTTCTTCGGTTACGAAGGCCGCTGTGCAGCTCCTTCTAACTGGGATGCTGACTACTGCTACAGCCTCGGCTTCAATGCATCTATGTTGATGGCAGCTGGCAAGACCGGCTACATGTCATCTATCAAGAACACCTTCCGTCCAGCTGATGAGTGGGTTGCTGGTGGTATCCCTATCACCGCAATGATGAATATGGAGAAGCGTTCTGGTGAGATGAAGCCAGTTATCCGCAAGGCTCTCGTAGAGCTCTCAGGCAAGCCATACAAGTACTTCGTACGTCATCGTACCGAGTGGGCTCGCAACACCTCATTCGTATATCCTGGCCCAATCCAGTACTTCGGCCCAGCAGAGGTTTGCGACCGTCCTACTATGACGCTGACTCTCGAGCAGGAATAATTAGTTCAAAGCATTGATTAATGCTTTGAAAGTTAAAGGTTAAAGGTTAAAAGTTATAAGTTTTTGCTACGCGAAAACTGAGCTAACTCGACATATTGAGCTAACGGAACTTTTTACCTTTAACCTTTATCTTTTCTCTATTTACCTTTAGCTTTTATCATTTACAAATAACATTACCTCCAACATGAAAACTCCTCTTCCCTACCTTGGCCTAGTCCTGTTGGCTTCTTGTACCACCTCGCCAACCAGCGAAGCTCCAGTCAAGCCAGAGCGCGCGAAGATTGCCCCTGTAGAGCAGGCTCCACCCGCTGACCTCGGTCAAAACAACTTCGGTGGCACTCACACCAACGACACCACGGGTCGTGCAGCACGTCTCAAGGCCATGCGCGAAGCTATGAATCACCTCCGTACCATCCCATTCAGCGAACTTCAAATGTCCGACCCATTCATCTATCCGGATCCCGAGACACAGACCTACTACCTCACCAGTTCCGGTGGCCGAATGTGGAAGAGCAAGGACCTCAATACCTGGACAGGACCATACGAGATCGCCGACCTCTCAGGTACCTGGTGTGCAGACGCAGGCTTTGCCGCAGCTGCTGAGATTCATAAGATCGGTGACTATTATTACTACGCCGCCACCTACAGCGATCACGGAGAGATCATCCAAGCCATTCCAGGACGCTACAACGTCCCTCACAACCAGACCTATATCCTTCGCTCCGGCAGTGTCGAAGGTCCTTACACCAGCTTCGCCGTCGAACCTGGCTATGACTACGAGCCATACGAGTGGGATTGCATCGACGGTACCCTCTACGAGGAAGACGGTCACATCTATATGATCTTCGTCCACGAGTGGACACAGCTCATCGATGGCACCATGGATTATATCGAACTCTCGAAGGACCTCACCCACACCATCTCCGAGCGGCCAGTCACGATGTTCCGTGCCAGTGCAGCGCCTTTCTGCCGTGAGATGAACAGCATCGGCGAAGCCACCTTCGGCCTCAAGATGCCAGGATGGGTCACCGACGGTCCTCAGATGTTCCGCACCCAGACAGGCAAACTCGGCATGCTCTGGTCGACCTGGGGTGATGAGCGCTACCTCCAGGGTATCTGCTACTCAGCATCCGGCACCATCGCAGGCCCTTGGATCCAGGAGAAGGAAGCCTTCCTTGCCAACAACTCCGGCCACGGCATGCTCTTCCGTCAGTTCGACGGCACCCTCCGCTACATCGTCCATCATTCCGAAGGCAACGGTCCTCGCAAGCCACAGCTCTGGGAGGTCGATGACTCAGGCGACAAGCTCGTTCTGGGCAAGCAGATCGAGATGCCATAAGGTATTACAGTAGCTCGCGTAGTACCTTCCTACTAACAAGAAGGTATTCCAATGATTCGGGCGATACCTTCCTGCATCACGGAAGGTATCGCAGTGATTCGCGCAATACCTTCCGACGACTAGGATGGGATCACAATGATTCGTGAGATACCTTCTTACACGAAATAAGGGATCGGACGATTTCGTACGGTCCCTTATTTGATTTATAATTGAATTCTTGGCAATTAGGTGCAAGCTCCGCTTAACGTCGAGGGAGAAAACATAGTATATAGGAGCGGATTTACACTCTTTTATTTGGAGATGTCGGAGAAAATCATCATCTTTGTGGCATGATTACACAATCAACCTTAAACGAAGGAAAGCTTACCATAGCCATCAATGGGCAGGTAAACAGCAACATGGCAATCATGTTGCAAGAGGAAATAAATGCTGCGATAGAGAAGAATCGCGGCGAGATCTCAGAACTGGTGCTCGATGCTGAGGAGATGAGTTTCATCTCAAGCCTCGGTCTGCGCTGCATTCTGCAACTGAAGAAAGAATGGCCAGAGATCATGGTGATCAACTGCTGTGCAGAGGTGTATAATGTCTTCAAGATGACCGGCTTCACGAGGATTATCACGGTGACCAAGGCATTGCCACGTTTCTCTTCGGAGATCCTGGAGCCCGTAGAGGGCTTAGAGGGTGTCTATCACTTGTCTGACGAAACCATGGTGAAGGTCTTCCCTCAGGGAACTGAACTGTCGGCCGTAGAACGAGAGATGCAGCTGTCAAGAGAGGTATTTATCTGGGGTGTACCTACCGTCATGACGTTCGAGGTGGTGAGGGTGGACGATTGCTACGGCCTTGTCTTTGAAAGCGTTGAGAAGAAAGCCATCGATGCGGCGACGCTCGGCGATCTGATGAAGCGTTTCCATCAGCATATCATTGAACCAGACGAACAGATAACGTCGGTCCTAGAGGCAGAGAAGCAGAAGGTAAGGGACAAGGTAGCGGAGTATGGAGAAGAAAGGGTATCGAAGATGCTCCAGGTGCTTAATACGATTCCCGAGGGGTCGGCACTTGTCCATGGCAACTTCTCCATGCAGAAGGTTGCATTCAGCGAGAGGGGCGAGAAGCCTGTGATAATAGACATGAGCAGCATTCACTTCGGTAACCCTTTGCTCGATATGACTCGGCTCTACAGTTCCCTGACAGAGGTGCAAAGGGGGGAGTTCTTCGATGAGTTGCTTCGCGCGTATTATAATAATGAGTCGGAGGATACTATCGAGAAGATTAAGCAGAACATTGTGACGATTGCCATGGCTTACCGGTGCTTTGAAGAGGGCGTGATGGACTCCTGGGACGCAATCTTCTCCGACCTCCATTTCAAAATGGACTTCGGTGAGAGAATGCGCGAACTGGAGCGTCAGCGCTTCTATCTGGACGGAGATATGAATATTGACTGGATAGCAAGTCATCTGGCGACGAACCGCCACTACGTCTCGGATTATTTCAACAAGGTGTTGCACAAGACATACAGCGAGTATATCAACGACCTTCGTCTGGAATATGCCGTCAGCCTGCTCCGCTCGGGCAAGGTGCCACAGCAGGAGATTGCCTACAGTGCTGGCTTCAATAATGACCACACCTTCCGCCGTCTGTTTAAAAAGAAATATGGATGCACACCGTCAGAGTTCAAGTGTGCAGAGGGATTATAAATACAATAAAGGAGGTAGCCACATCTGTGGTTACCTCCTATAATTTATTCTACTGTAATTTACTCTGCAGTAAAATAGAAGTCGTGTAGAGTAGAAATCGACTGACCTTCAGCCTCTGACTTGAAGACGAAGTAGAGGGCGTGCTTGCCGGTGTAGTTGGCAAGAGCGTTGAGTGAGGTGGTGACGTCGAGGGTCTGGTCGAGCAAATCAGGCTGGATAAAGTCGAGGGTCGCAAGCTTGGTGCCTCCCTCCTCTTCGGTTGGCTGATCGACGAAGATGTCGATGCTGCTGTTGAGGGTGAGGACGGTCATGTTGAGGTGGAAGATGATACTCTTCTTGCCCTGGAACTTATCACAGTTGAAGTACTTGTAGCCGACGGTAGAGCCGCTGAAGGTGTCGACGATCGGACACTTGTTGATGCTGACGTCATAAGCCTTCTTGCCATCGAGGTCGCTGATGCTGTTCAGACGATGGATCTCTGTGTGAGGACCATTGTAGACGACGTTAGGATAGTCCTGATAAGCTGGCTGAGGACCGACGTAGTAGCAGGCGATACCAGCAGGATAGCGGAGGAATGGATCGAGACCCTGGAGGTTGAAGCCTTCGGAGGTATATTCGCCCTCGGAGATCTTGACAGAACCCTCTGCGCCTTCGGTCACCTCAACGGTGATAGGTGCCACCATGGCCTGACGTGAGTACTCTGAGGTACCTGCCTGACGGTGATAGAAGACATACCACTGACCGTTGATCTCACAGATCGAACCGTGGGTGTTGCCTCCAGGACAAGCGGTAGGGATGACGGTGCCATCGGCCAGCTTCTTGCGGCCACGACCGTCGATAATGGTGCCACCATAGGTCCAAGGGCCGAGTGGATTGTTGCTCCAGCAGTATGCGAGGGTGTAGTTGGTCTCAGGAAGACCCTCTTCGCCGTCCTTTGTCCAACGGCTGTAGATGAAGACGTACTTGTCCTTGATCTTGCGGATCGACGAAGCCTCAAAGAAGCGCTCTACGCCATCCTGATAGCGGCCAGGGATCATATCCTCGATGATCTGTGCACCTTCCTTGACGGTAGCCATGGTGTTAGGATCGAGCTCAGCTGCGTATGAACGCTCGAAGCCCCAGTAGCCGTATGCACGGCCATCGTCATCGACAAAGGCTGCAGGATCGAAACCGAATGGGCCTACAGCGAGGCGTGGATTAGCGGGATCCCAGTTGCAGACGGTGAATGGTCCATCAGGACGATCGGACTTACAGACGACGTTGCCACGCTCACCCTGTACGTTAGGATAGAAATAATAGACTTTCTTGCCGTCCTCGATCTTCTCTGCGATGTCTGGCGCGTAGAGGACGTCGCCGATCGTACCATCGAAGATATCCTTGCCTTCAGCATCCTGCTTGAGCTCGAAGATGGTGCCATCGAAGCGCCAGTCGTTGAGATTCTCTACAGGTGCCGACCATACTACCTGATCACGGCCACAATAGGCGGTGACGAGGTCATCGTGCGAACCATAGACATAGACACGGTACTTGCCTGGCTGATCAGGATCCTCGAAGACGTAAGGCTCGCCATCAGGGATGAACTCCCATACTGGCATGTAAGGGTTGGCTGAACCGTAGACGTCGAGGCTCACGGCGTCTTTCGGCTGCTGTTGGCAGGCGGTAAGGCCAACGATGGCTATGCCACAAAGTGCTACATTGGTAAGTTTCATATAAGTAATGTATTAGAATGTTTTCATTGTTTCATAAAGTGTAGCATTCTCCTCTGGTGTACCCACGGTGATGCGGAGACAGTTGCCACAGAGCTGCACCTTGTTGCGATTGCGGACGATGATACCTTTCTGCTGGAGATAGATGTAGATGGCGTTGGCATCGGTCACCTTGACGAGCAGGAAGTTGGCGTCGGATGGGTAGATCTGCTTGACGCATGGAAGGCTCTGGAGGAGCTCCTGGAGGACGACGCGCTGTGAGAGGATCTCCTCTACCTGACGGCGCTGCTTCTCCGGATAGCTGAGCACCTTGACGGCCTGCTGCTGTGTGAGGAGGTTGACGTTGTATGGGTACTTGACGTTGTTGAAGTACGCGATGATAGCCTCTGACGCGTAGGCGATGCCACAGCGGATGGCAGCCTGTCCCCAAGCCTTAGAGAGGGTCTGGAGGACGATGAGGTTCTCGTACGTGTCAAGGACGGTGAGAAGCGATGGCTTGCTCGAGAAGTCGATGTAGGCTTCGTCGATGACTACGATCTGCTCTGAGAAGGCCTGGAGGAGCCACTCGATGTCTGCGAGCTCGAAGGCGTTGCCAGTAGGATTGTTTGGCGAACAAACCCAGAGGACTTTGGTGTTGGCATCCTTCTGTGCTACGAGCGCTTCCTTATTGAGCTGGAAGTCGTCGGTCAATGGGACGGCGCGATACTCCACATCATTGACGTCGGCACACACCTGATACATGCCGTAGGAAGGACTGATAGCCACGACGTTATCTACTGCTGGACGACAGAAGATACGATACACGAGGTCGATGGCTTCGTCAGAACCATTGCCGAGGAAAATCTGCGAGGTGCGGACACCCTTGAGTGGAGCCAGCAAAGCCTTCACCTCTGGCTGCAAAGGCTCTGGATAGCGATTTACGCCGTTATTATAAGGACTCTCGTTAGCATCAACATAGACGCTAGCTTCGCCTTTGAACTCGTCACGGGCACAGCTGTAAGGGGCCAGGGCGAGGATGTTGGGACGGATAACTTTGGTTAAATCCATAGTTTTAATTATTCATTGACGCTAAACGAACAGTAACGGCATTCTTATGAGCGTCTAACTGCTCATTCTGTGCCATAACTTCGATAACTGGACCGATGGCGCGAAGGCCGTCCTGAGTAAGATGCTGGAAGGTCACTTTGCGCATGTAGCTGTCGAGGTTTACGCCGTTGTAAGCCTTGGCATAGCCGTTGGTTGGGAGCGTGTGGTTGGTGCCACTGGCGTAGTCGCCGGCGCTCTCTGGAGAGTATGGACCCATGAAGACGCTACCTGCATTGCGAACCTTCTCGGCAAGCTCCTCGAAGTTCTCGGTGTTGAGGATGAGGTGCTCTGGAGCGTATTCGTTGACGATGTCCATGAGTTCGTCCTGATCCTTGAGGACGACGACCTTAGAGTGTTCGAGAGATTTGCGGGTGAGTTCCTGACGAGAGAGCTTCTCGAGCTGACGGGTCATCACAGCGTCGAAGTTCTTGGCTACCTCCACGCTGTCTGTGAAGAGGATGGCCTGTGAGTCAGCGCCATGCTCGGCCTGTGAGAGGAAGTCGCTGGCTACGTACTCGAGGTTGGCCTTGGCATCGGCAACGACTGCGACCTCTGAAGGACCGGCAGGCATGTCGATAGCTACGTCGCGTAAAGAGACGAGCTGCTTGGCCATCTGTACGAACTGATTGCCAGGACCGAAGATCTTATAAACCTTAGGTACGGACTCTGAACCATATGCCATAGCACCGATGGCCTGTACGCCACCGACCTTATAGATTTCGGTAACGCCTGCTACCTTTGCAGCATAGAGGATGGCTGGATTGACCTTACCCTGTGCATTAGGAGGAGTGCAGAGGACGATCTTGCCACAACCTGCGATACGTGCAGGGATGGCCAGCATCAGGACGGTGCTGAAGAGTGGCGCTGTGCCACCAGGAATATAGAGGCCTACCCTATCGATGGCAATAGCTTTCTGCCAGCAGGTGACACCTGGCTGAGTCTCTACCTTCTGATAGCTACCACGCTGGCTCTCATGGAACTTAGAGATATTCTTAGCTGCCTGCTCGATGGCTGCGGCGAGGGTCTTATCGATGTTAGCAGCAGCTTCCTGCAGCTCTGCATCGCTTACCTTAAGCTCAGTCAATTCGCAATGATCGAACTTAGCTTCGAGCTCCTTAAGGACCTTATCGCCACCTTCCTTGATCTGCTGCAAGAGACCGCTGACGAGGTCACGCAGCTGGCTGTTGTCGAAGGTGGGACGCTGTATGATTTCTTCCCACTGATCTTTAGTAGGATAAAGATAGGTAGTCATTACATTACGATCTTTTCAATGTTCAATGCCAAAATACCCTCTGCACCCGCAGCCTTGAGCTTGCCGACGAGCTCCCAGTAAAGCTTCTCAGAGATGACTGAGTGAACGGCGTGCCAACCTGGAGTAGCAAGCTCGATGACGGTTGGAGCCTTGGTTGATGGAAGCATAGCGAGAACAGCGTCAAGAGACTCGTTAGGTACGTTCATCATGACATACTTCTTATCCTCGGCTGAACGAACAGCTTCGAAGCGGAACATGAGTTCATCAAGGATATCCTGCTTCTCTGAGACGAGATCGTTGTTAGCGATAATAACCGCCTCGCTCTTCATAACAACCTCTACCTCTTTCAGGCGATTGCTGACAAGTGTAGAACCTGAGCTTACGATATCGAAGATAGCATCGCCTAGGCCGATGTTAGGACTGATCTCTACAGAACCGGTGATGACGTGGATGTCAGCCTTGATGTTGTTCTGATTGAGCCACTCACGAAGGATGCCAGGATAGCTGGTCGCGATCTTCTTGCCATTGAACCACTCGATGCCAGGGTAATCGATGAGTTGTGGAATAGCCAAAGAGAGGCGACACTTGCTGAAGCCAAGGCCCTTGACGATCTTAGCGTCCTTCTGACGCTCCTGGAATTCGTTGAGGCCTACGATACCTACGTCAGCCACACCATTAGCTACACACTCTGGAATATCGTCATCACGGAGATAAAGTACCTCCAGTGGGAAATTGCTTGATGGAATGAGCAAGGTGCGCTTAGCGTTGCTTAACTTGATGCCAGCTTCTTTGAGCAGGTCCATGCAGTCTTCGAAGAGACGGCCTTTCGATTGAATTGCGATTCTTAACATGATTGTATAATATTTTTATTTTACTAACAAAAAAAAGAGCTTACCCTATTTTCGTAAGGTAAGCTCATATATATTATAATATGTACATGATGACTTTGCTCACCTTACAGATGGGTTACCATGATGATGATGGTGGTGATGCATTGTCATTGTCTTGTAAATATTACTTGTTTCTTGATTTTTGCGCTGCAAATATACGTAGTTTTTTGCAAACTGCCAAATAATGAAATAAAAAAATAACAAAAAAATGCGATATTACTGAGAATACCGCATTTTTCTATAATTGTATATGCTATTTAAGCATGTATTAAGCCTTCAGTGCTGCAATAGCTTCCTTGATCGCCTTGATCTTCTGCTCAGCGTCAGCCTGCTTTTTACGCTCGTTGGCAACTACCTGTGCAGGAGCGCCGTTGACGAACTTCTCGTTGCTAAGCTTCTTCATTACGCTGTTGAGGAAGCCTTCGTTGTACTTGAGATCTGCCTCGAGCTTAGCGAGCTCCTCTTCTACGTTGACGTTGTCACCCATTGGGATGGCGAACTCGGTAGTACCTACCATGAAGCTTGCACATACACCCTGCTTCTCGGTGACGATGTTGATGGCTGAGGTGTTAGCAGCCTTAGAGATGACAGCGTTGAGCGCTGCGATTGGGTTCTGGCCTACGATATTGAGTTCTACCTCTACCTTAGGAGACATCTGCTTCTGAGCGCGTACGGTACGGATACCTGCGATGACCTCAGTAGCGGTCTGGAAATCAGCGATGAGTTGCTGCTCCTCAGCGGTTGGCTCGGTGTACTTAGGAAGGGTCTCGAACATGATGCTCTCGCTCTCCTTACGCTCGGTGATACTCTGCCACAAAGCCTCGGTGATGAATGGCATGAATGGATGGAGCATCTTGAGGAGTGTATCGAAGTAACCGATGGTCTTATCGAAGGTAACTTTATCGATAGGACTGCCGTATGCTGGCTTGATGAGCTCGAGATACCAAGCTGAGAAGTCGTCCCAGAAGAGCTTGTAAACCAACATAGGCGCCTCAGAGAGACGATACTTAGAGAAGAGATCCTGAAGCTCGAAGCCTACAGCCTTAATCTTGGCATCGAACCACTGGCAAGCCTTCTGAGCTGCTTCTGGCTGTGCAATGTCGGCAGATACCTCCCAACCCTGTACGAGACGGAATGAGTTCCAGATCTTGTTATTGAAGTTACGGCCCTGCTCACAGAGGCTGTCGTCGAAGAGGATATCGTTGCCTGCAGGTGCAGAGAGCATCATACCCATACGAACACCATCGGCACCGAAACGTGCGATGAGAGCGAGTGGATCAGGCGAGTTACCGAGTGACTTAGACATCTTACGGCCAAGCTTATCGCGTACGATACCAGTGAAGTAAACGTGCTTG
>JAZUDJ010000029.1:0-4820 GCA_045639585.1 Bacteroidales bacterium | reverse complement strand
ATAGTGAGTGTACTGGAGACGACGACGACCTGCACGGTTCTTAATATGATAAGTCAAACCTGCCATCACATCAACGTATGAATCATATACACGGCGGAATCGGATACCATTATATGCATCATCAGTACCGTTGAATGACACATCGACGTTGAGGTCCCATGCGTCAGTAATCTGATACTGTGCGATCAAGCCTCCACGACCTGCGAGATACCAGTAAGACTTGGAATCAACCTCATACTTGTGATCTTCCGTATAATGCTTAAGCTGATCCTTATTAAAGCCAAAAGTATAGAAGGCACCAAGACCAAAATAACCGATCAAATGGAAACGGCGATTCTCCTTATATTTCCAGATAACATTATGAAAGTCAATCATACCATCCAAGAAACCACCAAGCATGGAGAAATCATAGTTACCATTGTCTCCATATTTGGCACAAGGAGAATTTGGATCTTGTTTTGCCCATTCCTCACAGAGCTCGGCTGACTCCCACTCGATACGTCCACGCTGGTTCAAGTACTCGATACTACCACGAAGACCGAACTGAGGATAAAAGAACTTACCAACAGAGAATCGGAAACTTGGACGTGTTACTGCGAAGAAGTTTGTAAAACGTGTATTCTCACTCATAGACAGAGAGAGACCAACATGAGCACTGAAGAAAAGGTTCTGTACCTGATCACTCAAATAATCAATGGTATCAACCTTCAGATACTCATTTGGAGCAGCTGCTGCCAGCGTATCACTCTCTGAACCAATCAACTGATACTCTAAAGCATCATTTTGAGCTGAGGCATTGAATACTGCACTCAGACAAATAGTCAAAGCAAAAAGAATCTTTTTCATATTTTTACGCCAGCTTATCAATCGTTAATAATGAGAATGATGTAATGCTTGCAGTCAGGCAACTGCAATTTCTGGATATGAGATTCGTCTGCATCGACCCAAATATCCTCCAAAGGTACCTGCCAACGATTGTTGAGCAGCTTACTGATAGACCAAGCGCGCTCGTGGAAGGCCTTGTCATCAACCTTACTACTATTAGTAATGAAGATCTTACTGTTCTTGTTACGCTCGTAAGCAGCAGCAGTGGTAAAGACGTTATTCTGCTGCAAACGTGGAACTTCAAGAATACCTTCTTCAAATGAGATCAAAGTATAAGTAACATCCTTGGTAACGTCAACAACCTCGACGTCAACTGGACGATTTGCAAGAGCATCCTCCAGAGCCTCACGGTTCTTATAGATACGCTCCTCAATCTCATTATACTTGTCATTGAATGGATTACGGTTCTGCAAACGACCATTGTTAAGACGGCTCTTGAGGAACCAGGTCACACCTGCATAGATGTTGAGATGACCATCCCATTTCTGATCTGAGATAAGACCATCATGAATATCGTCGAGGAACGTCTCCTGTGCTTCCAAGTTGACATGCCAACGATCTGAAAGAGTATAGTCAAACTGCAAACCAACCTGAATACCGATAAGAGTACGACCAGTATTAGTCTTTGGAGCCTCTGACCAGACACTCACCTGCGAAAGGCCGAGCTTTTCCTTGCTTGGATAACCCCAAGTATGCTCCAGATCCATACCCATGATACCGCTGATCGTAAACTTACGATCTGGATCATAGCCTTTGAAAAGATTGGTCAAGTTAGGCAGCCACTGTGCACCGAAGCTGATAGTATTCCAATGATACTTTGGATAATCCTTCCAGAATGCTTCTTCCTGAGCTTCTGTTCTAGAGTACTCACCTGTGTAGATGTCACCATCCTGGTTATTCGTACCTGTTCCCATCCAATCATAGAAAATCTGGTCTTTGCCACGGACACCCGTACCACGGCCATAAGCCACAGTAAGGCGTACGTCATTGACAGGAGACAGATACTTACCAATAGAGAAAGCAGCTCCGATGTTGGTCAACTCGAAGAAGTTCTTCTTACTGGTATAGCTACCCCATGAGTTTACAGCACCTAACTGGAACATAAGGTGCCAATTGTCAGTAAGTGATGTAGGGAAGATGAAATCCTCGCTCCTAAGAACTCGGTTCAGCTCAGGATCTTCCTCCTCATTGTAAAGAGATTGTAGCAAGGCGTCTTCCTCTGGACTACCGCCGATGAGATCATCGTCGATTACTCCACCTCTTCGCTGAGGATTTCCATTTCCCCAGTTCTCAGAGCCCACAACCTGTGCATCGGCCATATTCCACGATAAGGCCAAAAAAGATGCGGTAAAGATGGCAATAAATTTTTTCATACAACAAAAATAAATTAGTTTCGCCTGAAATTATATAGATTTAGTTATTCAAACCACGCCAATATCGATGATTCTTAGCAATATTCGCATAACGATGTCGACCTTTTGAGTTCTTGAAGTAATATACAACACCTATGCGAGGGCTAAGGAAAAGATCTATCGATCGAGAGGGATTATCTACAACACCATTATAAGCATTGTCTGTAAAGAAGCAGTCTACCTCGAATGTCACGTCACAGGCTCTATTAGCATGCCATGCAGCCATGATACCTGTTTTTGCATTCCAGGTCAATAGTTCTTCTGAGTTGACAGGATAGACGTATGAAGGCCATGCATCAACCTTCTTATCCATGCCAAAAGTATAAAGAACACCTCCACCTGCGATGAGATAAGCATCAAACCAGTTGCGGACATCGTAAGGTCTGAACCAGTTGGTCATATTCAGCATCAAGTCCAAAGAACCGGATGCTGTATGGAACCGATAGTCACCATAGGTCTCCTTATCATACTCTATGGCCTTCTCATGTGGATGACCTAATTGAGAATAGAAGCCAGCAGACAGCCTCAGTCCACAGTATGGAGTGATGGTCTTACCCAATGTAATGCTTCCACTGGGGATCTTCGTATGGAAGAAATTCTTGCCAGTGACGTTCTCATTCATCGCAAGGGCAACGCCTGCATCAATACCTACAAACCAGTTTCCCGGTCCCTCATAACGCTTCTGCCCCCTCGCCATAAATGGCATGGTAGCAATAGTAATGAGTAGTATAATGGTCTTGATGATACGATGCATTGAAACGAAATCATATATCCTGGAGGCTCAAAGACCTCCAGGTATATTATTAATAAAGGTGTATTAGTAGCTTGAGTGCTCAATCTGAGCATTCACCTCTGCAACAATCTGAGCTGCAAATTCCTCGATGGTCAGCTGACCGCCATCGCCTGCACCCTGCTTACGGATGCTGACCTTGCCTTCTGCCATCTCCTTCTCACCGACGATGAGCATGTAAGGAACCTTCTTCATCTCATTGTCACGGATCTTACGGCCGATCTTCTCGTTGCGATCATCGACGTATGCACGGATCTCCTGCTTCTCAAGAGCCTCCTTGACCTGATATGCATAGTCGTTGAACTTCTCAGAGATTGGCATGATAGCCACCTGATCAGGAGCCAGCCACAATGGGAGCTTACCAGCGGTGTTCTCAAGCAATACTGCAACGAAACGCTCCATCGAACCGAATGGTGCACGGTGGATCATGACAGGACGATGCTTCTGGTTGTCAGCGCCAGTGAACTCGAGCTGGAAGCGCTCTGGCAAGTTGTAATCCACCTGGATAGTACCCAACTGCCAACGACGACCGATAGCATCCTTCACCATGAAGTCGAGCTTAGGACCGTAGAATGCAGCCTCACCATACTCGATGTGAGCAGGAAGGCCCTTCTCCTGACAAGCATCGATGATGGCCTGCTCAGCCTTCTCCCAGTTCTCCTCCGAACCGATGTACTTCTCACGGTTCACCTGATCACGCAATGAGATCTGAGCCTCGAACTGCTTGAAGTCAAGTGCCTTGAAGATGATCATGATGATGTCGATGATCTTGAGGAACTCCTCCTTCACCTGATCTGGACGGCAGAAGAGGTGTGCATCATCCTGAGTGAAGCAACGTACGCGGGTCAAACCGTGAAGCTCACCGGTCTGCTCGTAGCGGTAAACGGTACCAAACTCAGCGAGACGCAAAGGCAGGTCACGATAAGAACGTGGACTGGTCTTATAGATCTCACAGTGGTGAGGACAGTTCATTGGCTTGAGCAAGTAGAGCTCATCTGGATCTGGAGTAGAAATTGGCTGGAACGAGTCCTTACCATACTTTGCCCAGTGACCAGAGGTAACATAGAGGTTCTTGTTACCGATATTTGGAGTGATTACCTGCAGGTAACCATAACGCTTCTGAATCTTAGTCAAGTACTCCTGAAGGCGGTTGCGGAGTGCAGTACCCTTTGGCAACCAGAGAGGAAGACCAGCACCTACATTCTGAGTAAATGCGAAGAGCTCCATCTCCTTGCCGAGCTTACGGTGGTCACGCTTCTTAGCCTCCTCGATGAGCTGGATGTACTCATCAAGCATCGACTGCTTAGGGAAGGTGATGCCGTATACACGGTTCATCTGAGGATTCTTATCGTTGCCACGCCAGAAAGCACCAGCCACGCTCAATACCTTGCAAGCCTTGATTGGAGCGGTGTTAGCGAGGTGTGGACCACGGCAGAGGTCGGTAAAGTTACCCTGTGTATAAGTAGAGATCTTGCCATCCTCGAGCTCTGAGATCAGTTCGCACTTGAAGGTCTGGCCCTTGGCAGCAAACTGCTCCAGAACCTCAGCCTTTGGTACGTCATTACGCACGCTAGCCTGCTTCTGACGAGCCAGTTCGAGCATCTTCTTCTCGATCTTTGGGAAGTCAGCCTCCTTGATGTTCTCACCGTTGGCAGGAACAACGTCATAATAGAAACCATTCTCGATAGCTGGACCGATACCGAACTGGATACCAGGATAGAGCTCCTGAAGAG
>JAZUDJ010000028.1:0-16111 GCA_045639585.1 Bacteroidales bacterium | reverse complement strand
AGGACTCACACGCTTGGTTTATCACCATGTCTATCTACGCTATCGTAGGTATGGCACTCCTCATCTTCTGCTTCTCGCAGTGTAAGGAGCGCGTCGTTATGGATGCTAAGGAGAGTGAGAATGTAAAGATCTCTGACCTCTGGATGGAGTTCGGTAGCAACCGTCCTCTCCGTGTCATTGCTTTCTTCTTCATCACCGCATTCGCAATGATGTCTATTGGCAATGCTGCTGGTGCATACTTCATGAACAGTAACATGCACGGTACTGCAGCTCAGTTGTCTATCTTCATGGCATTGGGTTCTATTCCTTCATTCATCTTCATGCCACTTGTTCCTGCTATTAAGAAGGCTATCGGTAAGAAGAACATGTTCTATGCATTCCTCGGTTGCGCTATCATCGGTATGGCTATGCTTTATGTCATTGCCAAGATGGATGAGCCAAGCATGACCTGGATCTACATTGCACAGTTTATCAAGTCTACTGGTGTCATCGTAGCTACTGGTTACATGTGGGCTCTCGTTCCTGAGGTTATCTCTTACGGTGAGTGGAAGAGCGGCAAGCGTATCGCTGGTATCGTCAATGCATTGACTGGTATCTTCTTCAAGGCTGGTATGACCCTCGGCGGTATCGTTACTCCTCTCGTTCTTGGTTATGTAGCTTACAACAGCGAGACCATCGAGCAGTCTCCAATGGCTGAGGAGGGCATCCTCTGGCTCGTATGTGTCATCCCTGCTGCACTCCTCCTTCTTGCAATGTTCATCATCTCTAAGTATGAGTTGACCGACGACAAGATCGATGAGATCAACAAGGAGATCGAGGCTCGTAACAAGTAATTTGAACTCGAATAACTTGAAAGAAAATAATAATGACCTGCGGCTTTAGGTCGCAGGTCATTAGTTTTATTTCGCAAAGAAATTAATCTGAACAGAATTTGACAATGAAGAAACTTTTTATTCTCCTTGCTTTTTCCATGCTGTTGCTTTCTTCGTGTAGCACTGAACGCCGAGCTCTAGGTCAGATGCGTTCACTGACGGAACGTATTGAAGCACATGGAGACCAGTACACGATGGAAGACTGGGAAAACGCTCTTGAGCGCTATAAGGCCATCGATAAAAAGATGGACGAGACGAAGCTTACTCCTCAGCAATCTAAGGAATATGGTGAACTCAAAGGACGTTGTGTCGCTAAGTTCGCCAAGAGTAAGGTTCAGGGTGTCATCAACTGGGTTTCTACCTATGTCAATGAGGGTTCTGGTATCCTCAAAGGTATCCTTGATGGAATCCTAGGACAATAACGGACGGGTTACAGATATTTGATCATCGTCAGCCTGTTCTGGTCTGATAGGCGTTCGTATCTCACTTCGTCCATGACTTGACGGATCAGGAAGATGCCAAGACCACCAATCTGACGCTCTTCTGCGCTAAGCGTGACATCGACCTCTGGAGCTTCTTCCAGAGGATTGAACTCTAAACCATTGTCGATGATTCGAATGACTAATGAGCTTCGGTCGTTGTCTGTACTCTTTTCTGCTTCGATGGTGACGGGCATGCCCTGTAGCTCACCATAAGCATAGTTGACAACATTGGAGACCGCCTCGTCAAGAGCCAGATGAAGCTGGAAGGAGAAGGCCATGTCAAGGCCATACTCCTCGCTCATCTGGTCAACAAATGGCTCCAATGCTGTCATCTCTGACAGATCGTTATGGATTGTGAGTTTCAGCATGATTCTTATTTGAATTCGAAGAGTGCAGTAAAGCCAGTGATGGCAAATACCTGCTTGACTTCAGGATTCATGTTGGTTATGATCACTTTGCCACCCTTCGCAATGGTCTGCTTGCGAAGGCTGAGGAAAAGACGCAGACCACTAGATGAGATGAACTCGAGGCCAGCGCAATCAAGAGTGATGGCCTTATCTGCGTTGTCGATGAGAGGCTGCATATCTGTAGCAAACTGAGCTGAGGCTGCTGTGTCAAGACGGCCATTCAGCTGGGCTTCAGCGGTTGATGGCTGAATGTTGATTTTGATTTCCATAGTTCTATTTTATTTTAGTATTTGATCAAATTAAGTTTATTACTTGACAGGTTTCTCCTTTTTGTAGAGTTTATGATTGGCACAGCCATACTCTGCCTCATAGTCCATACGCTCTGATCGTATCTGTATCTCGATCCAGTTGCAATCGGGACCCATGACCGTGAGTTGGAGCGCCTGATAGCCGGAAGGTTTCGGATGCGTAATCCAGTTTTTTATGCGATCTGGATGAATGCGATAGAGAGAACTGATGACCGTATAGACTTTCCAGCACCAGAGACGTTCTGCATCGAGATCCTGTAAGGTCTGCTCCTTGATCTGTGCCACTTCCGGCAATTGCTCCACTTTATTGCCCGCATTGAGATTCAGAGGCTGTGAAGGTGTTTTATATACAATGCGAGTGGCAAACAGATCATAGACATCATCGAATTCCTTATGGTCAACACGCATCTTGCGCCAAATGCTATAGACCGACTTCATTCTGTACTTAAACGTGTATTCCAGTCCTAAGCTGTCGAGCATAGAGCAGATGGGCAAGGAGAAAGTCTTGAAAACAATCTCACACATAGCTTCAGAATCGAAGAGCATGCGCTTGAGTTTCTGAAAGTCTTCTGGATGACCCAATTCAACAGCCAGATTAAGCATCTCCCGCTGCTCATGATGCAATCCCAGTTCTTCGGCCATAGGGCCATAGACTTCCATGGCTTCGTCACAAGCAGGAAGCGCCTCTGCACTAGATACAGATTGCTCCTTCATTTGACGAAGAAGTGATAGGTGTGCAAAGACTTTTTTTTGTTTCTCTTCATTCATGGAACGGGATGCATTGAATAAATTTGGACAATTATCCGCGGCAAAGATAGGAAGAAGTTTTTAGATTTCCAAATTATAAGGTAAAAAGTACTTCTTTTAGCGTCTTTTATTGTAATAAACAATGTCACCACTGGTGAAGTAGTACTACTAAACACCAGTGGTGATACTTTTCTATGCTGTCTACAGGTTTACTTTGATGTAAACTTAGACATGTCAAACATCATATTCGAACCTCCGACAACTGTTGGCACAGTACCGTTCCATTTCTCAATCCAGTCTTCCTGCACGATGAGCGGAGAGAGCGAAGCAGAGATGGTGCGATTGTAGTATGCTTCTGCGTCTGCCTTGATCTGCATGGCTTCAGCGGCACCCTTAGCTTCGGCGATTTTGATCTTTGCCTCAACCTCAGCCTCCTTGACCTTATTCTCAGCCTTGAGAGCGGACTGTACTGCAGCGTTCTTCTCATTGATCATCTGAGCCAATGACTCAGGTGGAGTGATCTGAGAGGTGAACTCTTCGACGATGAAGCCTTCGGCCATGAGGCTTGACTCCAGACGTACACGGACGTCATTCTCGAAGTTGGCACGATTGGACATCAGAGAGTCGCTCGAATAGCGGTTAGCACAGGTTCGATAAGCCTCATAGATACAGGTGCGGATATAACCGTTCTCCAGATCCTCGATACCCTTACGATACTTGGTGAAGATATCGCAAGCCTTCTCCGGATTGATGCGGTAAGCGATGGTAGGATCCATCTTGAAGACCGAAGCATCCTTCGCATTTACGTTGAATGGCTCATAGTTCTTACGCTGGATGTAAGTAGGGTAGGTGAATACGCTTGAGGTGATAGGATTATAGAATACCCAACCCTTGCAGGTTCCCTCTACGCCACCGTAGTCCTGCTCATTGCTTGACCACTTGTGGAACTTGATGCCGATCTCTCCTGAGTCGACTACAGTGCAACTGTTGGCCATGATGATGGCGATGACGATGCAGCAGAATACTGAGATGAGGCATCCGGCGCTCAACTTCTTGTTTGCTTGTTGATTTGTCATAGTGATTATGTTTTTTAGTTTATGAGCTTAGTGTCAGGCTTTGGCATCACGCAAGCCAGGATGATATAGAGGAGCAACCCTGGGAAGCAGTGAGCAAAGATTGTGAGGCAGAGGTAGCCGAGACGAACAGCTGTTGGATCGATGTCGAAATACTCTGCGATGCCACCACATACACCTGCGATTCTCTTGTTGAAAGACTTAGTCAGCTTCTTCATAGTTGTAAAGTTTTAATGGGTTGATAATGCTTGTTCTTTTTTGTTGGTGCAAAGATACGGCATTATTTCCAAACTATGTATTTGCTGACAATATTGTCGCTCAAAAATGAAATAGAGTCAAGACTATATTGGCAAGTTGTCTATCGCCAGTCATAATCTTGCAAGTTTATTTCATCTTCTCGAATATCTGCCTTTACATTTATATTATGTACGTGTGCGGCAATGCGATAAAAGCCCTGGCGGTTGTCATTATGAGGAATGTAGTCCTCAAGGTTGCTGAGGCCTGTGAGCTGATCGCGCATCTTACGCTCGATTTTGGCACGTATAGGAGCAAGGTTCTCCGGATAGATGACTTCTGACTCATCGACACATTTCTTATTACAATAGATCGTGCGATAGAGCGCTTCGATACGCTTCTGTGCAGGAGTGTAGCAGAGCGGAAGTCCCTTACCTTCGTGTTTGTAGGTATACTCAAGGATGAGTGTATAAAGCGATGCTTCCTGTTGGTTTAGGCGGAGGGTACGATGAGCCTCAGGGAACTCAAACTCTGACTTGAATGGCCAGATGACCAGATGGCTCTCCTTCGGTTCGGCCTTGAGTATAAAGTCGAAGAACGCCTTGTAATAACCGAAGTAGCGAAGCTTGTCGTCACCTGCATCAATATGAGTGTTGGCAACAATACTTCCTGGGCTTACCAGTTGGCCAAAGTCCTGCAGAAAAACTTTGAGGTGTGACAGAACGGAGTCTTCGAGCGTAATGCACAGGAAAGAAGAACCCATGCTGATAAGTAGCGAAGAAGGTATGTTGCGAAGAGCAGATACCTGCAGGTCGCGGGCCATGACGCGTGTGGTGAATGTCGGAGTGTCGGTCGTCTGCATACGCTCATACATTTGTTCCACCTGCATATTATCCAGTTCCGGAGCCAGATAGCCGAGGGTGGTCATAAGCATGTTCTTATCCATCTCTGACAGCTTATTGACGATCTGCTCGACGTAGAAGAGACGAAGTCCGTACTGCTGCAGCATGAGTTGGATGAGTTCCATCTGGCTATCGATCTGCTCGTGTCGCTCATCGTCGTATTCGCTCTCGACGTACATTACAAAAGGCGACTGATCAGGAGCGCTCATATTGGCAGGACAATCAATGACCTGACATTTCTTCTGTTGCTTGCCTTCGAGAACGTAGCGAAGGGCGAGGAGCATGATGGCCTCTCGGGTCACGCAGACGCGATCAGCACCAGCAATATCGTTAAAAGACTGGAGTATCTGTGTGCGGGCCTGCAGGTCGAGCTGTGCCAACTGATTGATAGCGTCGGCCAGACTGAGATGCATAGCTTCGCGCTTGTAAGTGCGGTCAAAGCCATACTGCTGTTCCAATTTGAGGAGCATGGTTATCTCCTCAGCGTCGATGATATTGTCAATCTTGATGAGTTCGGAGATAACGCGAACAAAAGCCACAAGGTTCTTATGGTCAAGGTGTCGGAAAGTTGCCATTTTTTATTATTGAAATTTGGCGCAAATATACGTGCTTTTTTTCATTATTCCAATTTTATATATAAAAATGTGATGGGTTGCTGACAATGTGACGTTTTTTTCTCTTTTTTTCGACTCTTTTTGTATGGTTGGGAGCCTTCTCATTCTACAACGTTTCCTTGTATTTTCCTAAAAGAAGTAAAAATAGAAAGAAAACGTTGTCAAAAGTTTTATTGTTTCAGAAAAAGGCCTTATCTTTGCACCATCAAAAACAACAAGACAAGATTATTAACCATAAATAAATTACGACTATGTTAATGACAACCACCCCGACCGTTCAAGGTCATGAGATTGAGACTTATTACGGAGTAGTAACCGGTGAGACCATCGTTGGTGCTAATGTACTGAAGGACTTTACTGCACAGATCCACGATTTCTTCGGAGGCCGTAGCAGCAGCTATGAAGGCGTGTTGCGAGAAGCTAAGGATACTGCATTGAAGGAGATGGCCGATAATGCTGCTCGTGTAGGAGCTAATGCTGTTGTAGGTATTGACCTCGACTATGAGACTGTAGGTGCCAGCGGTAGCATGCTGATGGTATCATGCAGCGGCACAGCAGTAAGAATCAAGTAATATGTATAATTTTTTAATCCGTTGATAATATGAAAAAGTTCTTAGCTATGATAGCTTTTGCAGCCATGATCGTAATGACCGGCTGCGCTAAATCAGGTAAGGTAGAAAAGGTAGTAAACTATGAGACTCAGCCTTTTTCCCAAGTACAAATGGATGGAGTAGGCAACATCATCTTCACTCAAGGTAGTGACTACATTGTCCGCTTAGAGGGTGACAGCGTGCTGATCTCCAGAACGATGGTGACTTTTGATAACGGTTGTCTGAGGGTCTCTCAGAAGGCGAATTCGAAGACTAAGAAAGGTCTCACTATCTATGTCACAGCGCCATCGCTTGAGAAGGCTGAGACCAATGGCGTAGGTAGCTTCGAATCTACTTCGGAAGTCAAATTTGACAACAACTTTATGTTTGAGTCTAATGGCGTAGGTTCGATCAAGATCAAGAACTTCTCCTGCAAGAATTTCAAGTACGATCAGGAAGGCGTAGGCAGCTCGGATCTCAGTATCAAATGCCAGAATGCTTATGTCAGCAGTGCAGGTGTAGGTTCGTGCAAGCTTGAGATTGAAGCTGACACTCTCCGCATCTCGGTTGATGGAGTAGGTTCGGTCAAGGTCAAGGGGCACGTCAAGAAGTATGAGCATGAAGGTACCAGTTTCGTCTCGAAGATTTCGGACAAGGATCTCGTCGTTGGCGAGTGATAAGGAAATCGCACCCTATAACAGCATACACGGAACCACGGCGTCTGATCCTGCACACGAGATCAGACGCCGTGATTCCGTGTGTGCGTATCCTTCCTACAGAATCAGACGCCGCGATCCCGTGTGTGCGTATTCTACACGCAAAAACAGTCACAGAGACCACGGGTGTGCATATTTTGTGAGGAATAGTATAATTTTTAGGAGCAAAATTTGGTATTTCTGACGAAAAGACGTATATTTGCGTGCCCGTAAGGACAAGTTACTAATTCTCCTCAATTACTATCAATGAAAAAACTTCTACTTCTTTCTTTATGTGCAGCAGGCGTGATGTCTGCTCAGGCGCAGGTGGTTATCAATGAGTTGATGCAATCGAACATTGACTGTATCATGGATGATATCAATGAGTTCCCTGATTCTTGGGTAGAGCTCTATAATACGGGCGACGAGACCATTAACCTCAAGGACTATAAGCTTGGACTTACAGATAATCCAGCAGAGGCTTTTGCTCTGTCAAGTTTCACACTGAATCCGAAAGCATACAAACTGGTTTATTGCGATAAGTACGATGGCAAGAGAGCCTATCATGCCCCTTTCCGCTTGGAATCAGGCAAGGACGGCTCGGTCTATCTCTTCAAAGGTGACGAGATCGTTGACAAGGTAGAGAAGATGAAGAAACAGCCTGCTCCTAACGTTGCATACGGCCGTAAGACCGATGGCGCAGAGAAGTGGGGGTATCAGCTTGAGCCGACTCCAGGAAAGGCTAACACGGGCAAGACCTGTACGAAGGATGATATCTTGAAAGAACCGATCTTCAGCATTCCTGGCCAAGTCTTTGAGACCAGCGGGTCTGTAGATCTTGTCCTTTCGGTGCCTGAGGGATCGCCTGAAGGTACGAAAATCATGTATACCACTGATGGTAGTGAACCGGCACTTGACTCGAAATCTTCGAAGGAATTTACGGGTACAGCATTGAAGATTACCAGCAGTCGTGTGGTCAGAGCAAAACTTTTCTGCGATGGTTATTTGTCTCCACGGTCATCTGCTCAGTCGTATATCTTCCATGGAAGAAAGGTGACGCTTCCTGTTGTGTCGTTGACTACCAACAATGATTACTTCTATGGCAGCAAGCTTGGTATTTATATTGATGCCAATAACAATTCAAATAACAAGAATGACTGGCGTCGCCCATTGAACATCGAATACTTTGCTGCACCCAATGAGGAAAGCAAGATCAATCAGCTTGGAGAGACTCGTGTAGCTGGAGGCGGTTCGCGTAGCAATAAATACAAGACACTTGTACTCTATGCCAACAAGCGTTTCGATGCAGATAAGAAGCGTTTCAGCTATGAATTCTTCCCAGAGGATCGCCCAGGAAAGACAGAGTATAAGTCATTGATGTTGCGCAATAGTGGTAATGACTTCGACTATCTCTACCTGCGTGATGCTGTGATGCAGCGCTCATTCGCTTGGAACGTTGATCTTGACTATCAGGGATACAGCCCTGCCATCGTCTATATTAATGGTAAGTACCTCGGTATGCTTAATATCCGTGAGCGTAGCAACGAGGACAACATCTACACCAATTATGATAAGCTTGAGGACATAGATATGTTCGAGAACTGGGGTGAGTTGAAGACCGGTACATGGGATAACTATAACAAGTTCAAGGATTTCTATACCGAGCAAGGCCACACGATGGCTGAGTTCGAGGAATGGATGGATTGCAAGGAATTTGCTAACCTGATGATCATGAACCTGTTCTATGTGAATCTCGACTTCCCAGGCAACAACATCGTGATGTGGCGCCCTACAGCTGAGGATGGTCGCTGGCGTTGGATTGCCAAGGATACGGATTTCGGTTTGGGTCTCTATGGTCGCTCATCGAGCTACAAAACGCTTGATTGGATCTACAATAATAATTTCGACCGTGATAATGCTTGGGCAAATCAGGCAGATCATACCCGTCTCTTCCGTCGTTTGATGGCTGATAAGGATTTCAGCAACATGTTCTTTGACCTCTGTTGCGTATACATGGGCGACTTCCTCAACTATGACTATATCTGGCCAGAGATCTGGAGTCCTATGTACGAACGTATCAAGTTTGAGTACCCATACCATCGCAAAATGATCAATGAGTGGTGGCCAAACTACAACGATGAAATGAATAATGCCAAGAACTGGCTCAAGAAGCGTGTGGATTTCTTCTATGACCATCTGGCAACCTACTACAAGTTGGGTAAGGCTATCAAACTTGAGGTCAATACCACTTTATCGCCTACGAACCTTGAGGAAATTGAGGTCACAATGAATGATGTGAAGTTGACCAGAAATACATTTAAGGGCAAGTTCCATAAGGGTCGCACGGTACGTCTCAGCGGCAAGAATGTAGATTCGTGGACAGTTGTTGTCGACTATGGAGGTGAAGCTACTGGTTATCTATTTGATGGATCTGAATTATCTTATGAGATACCAGAGTGTTCTTCGGTAAGTATCAGAGCAACTGTGGGTGAATCATCAGGCATCGAACAAGTTAGAACTGAAAAGGAGGAACAGATACTCGATATCTATGACCTCAGTGGCATCCGCCATTCAACGTTGCAGAAGGGACAGAACATCATCCGCATGAAGGATGGCTCGACCAAGAAGGTAATCTGGTAACTTCCCTCAGACAATATGTATCTAAAAAATCGGACGTCCTGCAAGCAAGGCATCCGATTTTTATCATTACATTTTTTTCTGGTATCCGCATTTCGGACACTTGCCATGCTCATCGAGCGAGATGCCACATTTCGGACAGCGCTCAAAGTGAGTCTTCGGGCAATACTCCTGCGATGCCGTGTTATCGCCACTCTTGAAGGTGAGTTTGGCAATCGGCAGCTTGTCCTTGAGCAGGTCATACACGATCTTGATCATTCCTTCCACCGTCATGCTCTCCTTGGTGACTACGAGGCGGCAATCCGGATAAGCTGTTGCCCATTCTGTCTTGAATGCTTCTCCCTTCATAGTGTTCAGCCAATGGCCGTCCTTGATTCCTTGCTTTTCATAGACTCCAAGGATGGCTGGCAGGAGAGGATCGTCTTCGCGCAATACCAGTGCATGGTCGAAGTTCTTTAGTATTCCCCATGCGATCTTCTTGATTTCATTGCAAGGAAAGACCATGTTGACCTCTGGTGTCACATCATCTTCGACCTCAATGGTGAGGACTCCTGTGTGTCCGTGCAGATACTGCGCCTCTCCTTGGAATTTGTAGAACCGATGAGCATACTGCAGCTCCAGTTTAGTGATACTTCTCATACATCATACTGATTTAGGTTTGTATATATTTATATAGAGGGACTCTTCCCGCTCTATTTCGGGGCAAAGATAGGCAAGAATAATAGAATTAACAGGCAAAGATAATTCAAAAATGGGAATCTTGGATAAGAGTTTTTTATCGACATTATTGAGTGTTACATTGCTAACATCCTGTCAGCAGCCAGTATCCACACAGCGTGGCAACCTTGTCTTGAGCGACGAGGAGACCTATGGCTACCTGAATTGTCACATGTCCGACCATGGACAATGGACGGCTTATGCACTCTCGCAAGACGGTCTCCATTTCCATGACCTGCTGTGCGGTGACTCTATCTTCTCTCCGACCGAAATGGCTGGTATCGAGGGAGGAACACGAGACGCCTACCTCTGTCGCAAGAAAGATAACAGCGGCTATCTGATGGTGACTACCGACATGAACAACAGTGCTACCGAGCGCCTGGGGAAGCAGAGCGAGTGGCAGAACTATGGCATCGACCTGCTGACCAGTCCTGACCTGATCCATTGGCAGAGTACGACCATCGACTTCCGTCAGTGGCAGCCTTCTGTGGTGCGTGTATGGGCTCCGCAGGTCATCTGGGATGATGACTATGTGTGGGATGATGGCCGACAGGGTGGCTATATGATCTATTATTCGATGCTCGATCCGGAGCGGGAGGAGTATGACCGTATGTACTACAGCCATGCCGATGCAGACTTCACCACCCTCACTCAGCCACAGCTCTTGTTCGACTGGGGGTATGCCACCATCGATGCAGACATCAACTGGGTGGAGGTCGACCAGCGCTATCACATGATGATCAAGAAAGAGGGAGGCAAACCGGGGATCTTCACGACTTTGGCAGACAAGCTGACTGGTCCTTGGCCAGAACCGGATGATTCACAGTATGTTGACTTCGAGGGTAATAAATTGTGCGAAGGCGCTTCGGCCTTTCAGCTCAAGGGCGGCCAATGGCAGATCGGCTACATCGAGTATTCGAGCTGGCCTCGTCATTACCGTCTGTGCGATGCCGACAGCGTGATGAGCAGTTTCTCCAATCCTCGCGATATAGAGGGTATCAACGGACCTCAGCATGGCTCATTCCTTCGCGTCACACAGGAAGAATATGAGCGTCTGCAGGCGTGGAGCGATGCACAGGAATCTGGACATCTGGCTCCATCGGTCAATAATCCTGTCTTCCCTGGTCTTTATGCTGATCCTGAGGCGCTCTACAGCCAGCAGACGGGTAAATACTACATCTATCCGACCACCGATGGTGCTTTCGGTTGGCACAACTATGACTTCCATTGCTTCTCTTCGACCGACCTGAAGACGTGGAAGGACGAAGGTGTCATCCTCGACCTGCGCAATCTCGACTGGGGCAAGGAATATGCATGGGCACCCTGTATCATAGAGCGTCCAGAAATGACGGAAGGGAAAGTGACGGGATATAAATACTACTATTATTTCGTAGCAAACAAGTCGGTAGGTGTGGCGGTGGCCGATCGTCCTGAAGGTCCGTTCAAGGATGCATTAGGTCGTCCGATGCTGACACAGGAGGAACTACAGACCCCGAATCTGGTCATTGATCCGGATGTGTTCCAGGATCCGAAGACGGGCAAATACTATCTTTACTGGGGTAATTCCTATCTCTGGATGGCTGAGCTCAACGATGATATGATCAGCCTTAAACCTAGTACTATCAAGGAATTGATACCGAAGGCTCAGATCGGAGAGTACCACTATCTGGAGGGTACGTATGTCTTCGAGCGTAAGGGTCTTTACTACTTTATGTGGTCGGAGAATATCACACGCTCAGCACGCTACCGTGTCCGTTACCTGATTTCTGAATCTCCGACCGAGTTTATTCGCAACGGTCAGCCTGCTAAGGTGGAGGAGCAGATCGTCCTGCAGCAGGATCCTTCGCTCCAGATCTTTGGCACGGGTCACAATGCTGTACTCAACCTCCCAGGTACGGACGAGTGGTATATCGTATATCATCGCTTCACTCGTCCTGAAGGTATCAAGATGGGACTCTCGGGTGGCTACAACCGTGAGATCTGCATCGATCGCATGGAATTCAATGAAGATGGTACGATCAAGCCTGTGAGAGTAACACTCTGAGAATCATATCCACTCAGGGATTATATGCGACTCCTCATGAATGCTTCCCCTAAATGAGAAATAATATCGGACGGAAGTAAAGATTCCATGCTATTATGATCGGTCAATGCTATGTCTGCAGCAAATGCATGCAGCCAGACACCTAATGTGGCAGCTTGCAGAGGCGAATAGTGTTGCGCTAACAAGGCAAGGATGATACCCGTCAGGACATCTCCTGAACCACCTACAGCCATACCAGCATTGCCATGGAGTGTATTGATATAAACTTCTTCAGAGGCGATGATACGCGTTTGGTGTCCTTTCAGAACGATGACCAGATTGTACCGTTCTGCCAGAAAATATGGATCGACGGCCAGTCGTTTCATTTCTCCAGGATGCGGAGTGAAGATTGATCCGGCAGGCAGGAGCTCCAACCATTCCGGATGCAAGGCAAGGATGTTGAGCGCATCCGCATCAATGACCATCGGCCGCTGAGGTTTCTGCATCAGCAGTTGGTGCAACGCTTCTTGTGTCTCTATGTGTTGACCTAACCCAGGACCGATCGCAATCACCTCGGTATCTATAGGAATCTCGATAGCCGAATGATGTGTTTCGCAAGGATCACAATCGCATTTCGCCTCTGGTATTCCCAGCTGCATGATCTCATAGCCGCATGCAGGGACTCTTGTGGTCAGCAGTCCTACGCCACTTCGCATACAAGCTCTTGCTGCCAGCAGAGCAGCACCCATCATTCCCTTGCAGCCAGCTACGAGCATCGCACGACCATAATCACCTTTGTGGCTGTCTGGTTTCCGCTCTTTCAGCCAACTGGCCACCAGCTCTGGAGTTATTTTGTTTTCGATCATATATTATTCGATAAGAAAGGTATCAGAGTTTCTGTAGCAGCTTTGCCACACCGTCATCATCCACTGTGTCAGTGATGTAATCCGCATGAGCCTTTACTTCGTCTGAAGCATTTCCCATGGCAACACCTATGCCAGCATGACGGAGCATCGTGATGTCATTGCCTCCGTCGCCCACGGCCATAGTGTCCTGCAGATCAATGCCATAATACTGACAGATAGCGTCAATGCCGGTAGCTTTATTCGTCCCTTTGCGGATACAGTCGGCAAAAGCAGGATGCCAGCGTGCGGCATCACATCCCTTAAGTACTTCATTCATCATTCTTGGGTCCTCTTCTGTGGTGAAGAAGGCAATGACCTGTAGTACCTCCATGTCCAGCGCCTTATCCATAGGTTGCTCTTCGGGAACCTCCAAGCTGAGTAGCGTCATGACCTCCTCTACACTTTTTCGATCAGCATCGATCATACAGCCTATGGCCTTGTCTTTGCTGGCAAAGAGTACTGGCATAGGGCGTTGCGAAGTTTCCTTTATCAGTCTTTCTATATCGCTTTTCTCAACGGGTTGGCTCTGGATGATCTCACCATCGGCCGTCATGCAGCAAGCTCCCGTCACCGACATGATACCATCATACTCCACATCCTTCAGATTGTTGATGAAGGGCATCGGGCGACCCGTGGCAATGAAGACCTTTACACCTCGTTGACGCACCTCGTGAATCGCCTCTTTGGCCGATTGTGGTACCTCATGCGTCTTGAAGGAAACCAAAGTGCCGTCAATATCGAAGAAAACGGCTTTTATATTTTTGAACATCTGTTGTCTCATTAGTTATTATATCGGGCGCAAAGATGATATTTTTTGATGAATTGACCAAATATTTGTGACTCAATATGCAACATATCCGGTTTTTCTTTATCTTTGCACCGATAATAATCCAAGAATAATAGGAATTTTTCCTAAAGATCACAATCCTGAACTACGGTGAAACAGCTATATCATCTTTCCGATTTCATCTCTTCGCATATCACGATTCTCGTTGTGATAGTGACGGTCATTGCTCTTTTCGTTCCAGAGAGTTTCCTCTGGATGAATACCTCTACCGTGACGCCACTCTTGGGTATCGTGATGTTTGGCATGGGCCTGACTTTGAAGCCTGCGGATTTTGTCCTTGCATTGAAACGTCCGAAAGACATTCTCATCGGAGAACTTTCTCAGTTCATCATCATGCCGCTGGTAGCATGGCTGCTTTGTAAGCTCTTATCTTTGCCTCAAGAGCTTGCATTAGGAGTGATACTGGTGGGGTGTTGTCCTGGAGGTACCGCCTCAAATGTGATGTGCTATCTGGCCAAAGGAGATATTGCCTTGTCGGTAGGAATGACTGCGGTATCCACGATGTTAGCGCCACTGATTACACCGCTCCTTGTGTTGTTTCTGGCAGGAGAGAACATCGAGGTTAATCCTTATGCCATGTTTCTGAGCATTGTGCAAGTGGTTATTCTGCCGATCGTTGCTGGATTTGTCGTAAGCCATTGGTTCAGAGCTCAGACAGAGAAGGTTACTCCATTGCTCCCGATGATCTCCACACTCTCTGTTGCTGCCATTATCGGTATCGTGGTATCGCACAACGCTTCCAACATCCTTGGTTGCAGCCTGATTGTTGCAGTGGCAGTCATTCTGCACAATCTGTCAGGTCTCGTCTTAGGATTCACATTGGCCAGATTGTCAGGAATGAGCAAAACTAAAAGCACGGCTATCTCCATTGAGGTAGGTATGCAGAACTCTGGCCTTGCGACCTCCCTGGCAGCCACTCATTTTGCCATCTATCCGATGGCTGCAGTTCCCGGCGCCATCTTTTCTGCTTGGCACAACTTTTCAGGAAGTATTGCTGCTGGGCTCTTCGCTAAAAAGTCTTCTTGCCAATGAGCTTATCTTATGCCCGACGTTGATCAATACTTATGTCCGATGTTGGTTAATGCTTATGATCGGCCGTTATCATAAGTATTGCCCGCATTCGGTACAAGCTTCGACTCCTCTGAATGGCGGTGCAAAGATACAGCTTTTTTCTTGTCCCTACAATAGATTTCCCACAGCACGTGTCGTCATTTCCCACGGCACGTAAAAACGTAAAGCGTAAAGTGTAAAGTGTTAACTCGATAGAAACTCACATTGACATGATACACATCTGCGGCTACCATTCCTTTAGGGACTTCTTTCTTATCTTACTATTACTTATTCTATTAATCTTAATCGATAATTATATATAATCGCGCGCGATTTATAAATGAATATGTAGTTTACGACAGTACCTATTTGACAATAGTAAATGCAGAATCGCATACACTTTACACTTTACGTTTTACGCTTTACACTTTTGGGGGATGTCCGGACAATAGTAGATGTAAACGTAAAAACGTAAAGCGTAAAGTGTAAACTCGAAGAAATATAGATTTGACATTATAACAATCTACAGTCGCATCAAGTTAACGTTAACGCTTAACACTATTCCATCTCGCAAAAGTGTTAAGCGTTAAGTGTTAACTCGATAGATATTGCGTTTGACATTGCTTCTTCTATCCGTTGAACTTGACTCATCTTTCGTACAAAAATACCGTACAATCTTCTTAGTAAAAGTCGATACTCCCATTGAGATTTTAGTTGTCAAAGCTTATGATAAGAAGCAAAATTTGTCTTTGTTTTTTTTGCATTACGCCGGTCTAAAATCTATTCAAAAATTAAAATACTGCAAATTAGATCTCAAAATAGGCCTCCAAAAACAGTTTCCTATTTTACGATTTGCTTTTTTTATTTTAATAAGTAGTTGTTCAAAATTAACTATGCACATTTTGAATAGTTGACGAAGAGGCTTAGTCCGACCGCAGCTAATGCTCGATTTGCACTATAGAACAAAGTTTCATTGGAGACATAATCCATTGGACGGATCCATTTGCC
>JAZUDJ010000027.1:0-5154 GCA_045639585.1 Bacteroidales bacterium | reverse complement strand
TGAGCAATGATGCCATCCATGCCTTCTGCCACGACCTGCTCCCCATCTGCTCGCTGCTCATGCTCAAGTGCATCGACGCCGAGATCATCCTCGGCCGCCGCATCACCACCGACGAGGACATGCTCCAGGCCGCGCAGGAGTTGCAGGAGCGGGGTGCACAATGGGTGCTCCTTCGCGGCGGTACCTATCTGGAGGGTCACATCAACGCGCTGCTGGTAGGTCCTTCCGTCGATACGCAAGGTGGCTATCAGCAGTTCTTCTCATCGGTCAACATCGAAGGCTGGCAGCGTCACGGCGTCGGCGGTACGCTCTCCACCGCCATTTCCACGCGTCTCTCCTTAGGCGATGACCTCCCGTCGGCCGTGAGCCATGCCCATGACTATTTGCGCAATCAGGTGGTCTTTACCTCCACCGACTCATCCGTCAGCCTCCGTCCCAACGACCTCTACAACCGTTTCCTCTCGCTCCTTGCCGCTCATTACCGTGAGGCGCATGACGTGGCCTTCTACGCCGAGCAGCTCAGCATCTCCACCCGCTACCTCTCGCAGATTACTAATATAGTAAGTGGCCAGTCTCCCAAGCAGGTGATCGATAACTACCTGCTTAAAGAGACTGACCAACTCCTTATGTCTACTTCCCTCACCATCCAGGAGATCTCGCACACCTTAGGCTTCTCCTCGCAGATGGTTTTTGCCAAATTCTACAAGACGAAGCGCGGATACTCGCCGACGGATTATCGGAAGAAATGATTACTGTGGTGTCAACGTGAAGACAAACTGATAGTCCTTGTATGGGAGCATGTACTCCTCACGTGGCCATGCACCCCAGCTGTTGACGCAGCCGAGACCCATCTGCATGAAGTCGATGCAGAGGTTGGTGAGTGGCTGTGGAGCGATGTCCGGTGAGTGGAGGTTGTGCTTGTTCGGACCTTCGTCGAGGCTCTCTATGGTGTAGTGGAGCGCGCTGGCACTGAGGCTACCGTTGCCTGGAGTGACGCGGAGGGTGTGATTCTTGACACCGAGGCCTGCGGTGAGCGAGAGGTCGAACCAGCGGAGGTCGGTGTGTGTGCCATTCTCCTGTGGACGGATGTATGAGTAGAACTGATCGGTGACGGTGCTCTCATAGATGCCGATGAACTGCGAGTCCTTGCGGTCACAGTAGTTCTCGATAGGGCCACGGCCATAATAGCGGACCTGCTCGATGTCGGCTGGCATAGCCATCTGCATACCGAAGCGGAACATAGGAGCGACGGCTGGCTTGCGCATGTCCTGTGACTGAGCAACCTTCTCTGCATCAGCCTTGAGCGACTGGCAGACGTTGATGGCACCACGCTCGGTGATGATGTAGGTGAGGGTGAGCTGGCCACCGATCTCGGCTGGCATGTCGTAGACGGCGATGACTTGACGGAGGCCTTCGTTATTGAGTTGATCGTCGAACGAAGCGAGCTTGAGTGCAGGATTCTTCCAGACGGCAAAGCGCTGCTGCATACCTGCACCGTAGTCATTGTCGGTAGGAGCGCGCCAGAAGCTTGGCTTGAGCTGTGCACCGTCGCAGAGGTAGTTGATGCCACCGACGGTGTACTTGCAGAGGAAGCCGGTGGCCTTGTTGAACTGGATATCGACACTTGGCAATGGCTCGATTCCCTTGCAGCAACCACCCTGCTGGCAAGCACCACCCTGACAGCCTTCTTCGCTCAGGAGCATGGCACCAGCTGCCAACTGGAACTGCTGACGTGCGACGGTAGCGCCTGCTTCGAGCATCTGGCCGCTCTTCTTGAGCTGATAGGCGACGTTGAGGAAATACTCTGCGCCATCAGGAGCGAGGGTAGGAGCGATGGTGACCTTCTGCGACTGCTGAGCCTTGGCGGTGAGGTCGCTGATGACGCCTGTCTCGACGATGACACCGTTGCGGAGGAGCTCCCACTTCATCGATACATAATCCAGCGAGCGGAAGAAGTTCTCGTTCTGGATGGTGAGGTCGATCTTCTCGTCGTTTGGCTCGATAGAGGTCCAGATATTCTGGTAGTAGTACTGCACCTCGTAAGCGTGAGGATTCCACGAGCGATCAGGGGCAATGAGTCCGTTGTCGCAGAAGTTGCCGTCCGAAGCGTCGTAGTCGTTGTAGTCACCGCCATAACCCCAAATAGGGTTCTGCGAAGCGGCTGAGGCCTTGCGGCTTATGCCAGGCAATGGCCAGCGGATAGACTGATCGACGAAGTCCCAGATGAAGCCACCCTGGAACTTGTCATACTTGCGGATGAGCTCCCAGTATTCTCGGAAGCCACCTTCGGAATTACCCATGGCGTGAGCGTATTCGCACTGGATGAGTGGCTTGTCGAAGTCTACATTCTTGAGATACCAGTAGTCGCCATGCGCCTGCTTGCTGTAGTTCTCTGAGTCGCGATAGTCGCAGTACATCGGACAGAAAATGTCGGTCTTGTCGTTGAGCATGGCCTGCTCGTACTGCACAAGGCGAGAAGGATCCTCGGCCTTGATCCAGTCATAGCAAGCGGCGAAGTTAGGGCCGAAGCCAGCCTCATTGCCCATGCTCCAGATGATGATGCTTGGGTGGTTGAAGTTGCGCTGCACGTTACGCTGGTCACGCTCCAAGTGAGCCTTGGCATACGATGGGTTCTTGGCCAATGTCTCGTCGCCATAACCCATGCCGTGGCTCTCGATGTTGGCCTCGGCAACGACGTAGAGGCCGTACTCGTCGCAGAGATCGTACCAGTAAGCGTCGTTAGGGTAGTGGCTGGTTCTAACCGAATTGATGTTCATGCGCTTCATCTCGAGGATGTCCTGGCGCATACGCTCGCGACTCACTACATAACCGCCATCCGGATCGAGCTCATGACGGTCAGCACCCTTGATGAGGATAGGCTGACCATTGACGCAGAGCTGATTTACTCCTGCAGCATTGCGCTTGATTTCAACATGACGGAAGCCGACCTTATGTGCCACCTTCTGCACCTCTTTGCCAGCGGCGGTGAGCGTGGTAGTTAATGTATATAAATAAGGTGTCTCAGCAGTCCATGCATTTACATCCTTTACTCGGATGGTAGCATCTTTACCTTCTGCGATGATCTTGCCTTCTGCGTCAGCCAGCGTGTACTTGACGTCGGCCTTGCCTTTGAGCGTGGTCTTGATGGTGAGGACACCGTCCTGGTAGTTGTTCTCAAGGTCAGCGTTGACGCGGAGGTCCTCGATGTGGACGTTCTTGTTGAGTGCATAGAGCCAGCAGTCGCGGCTGAGGCCGTTGTTGCGGAAGAAGTCCTGATCTTCGAGGTATGTGCCATCGCACCATCGCATCATCTGGATGGCGATGAGGTTCTGTTGGCCAGGCTTGAGATAGTTGGTGAGGTCAAACTCTGCTTCGAGCTTCGAGTCCTCACTGTAGCCGACGAATTTGCCATTGACCCAGAGGTACATACAGCTCGGTGCACTGCCGAAGTGTGCGATGATCTGCTGGCCTTTCCAGTCGGCTGGAACGCTGACTTCATGACGATAATAACCTACCCAGTTCTCCTCCAATGGGACGAAAGGAGGATTGTTCTTGGCGCGACGGTTCCAGCAGTAGCCGATGTTGACGTAGGGCGGATCACCGTATGTTTTGACGATCTTGCCGTTGGCGTCGCGCTGTGGATTGAGCTGCCAGTTGCCAGGTACAGGCATGGTGCCCCAGTCGCTGGCGTCGTAGTCAGGACGGTAGAAGCCGTCGAGCATCTGCTTGGTATCAGGCTGCCAGAAGAAGTCCCAGACGCCATTGAGCGTGACGCGAGGAGCCTGCTCGCCCATCTTGTGGGTGCGCATCGGCAAGCGGTTGATCTGATTGACTTCTGGCTGCTGCCAGGCCTTGGCTGCATTAGCTGGTACGCCTTTGACGGCAGGAACCTCTGCCAGACTGTTTGGCATAGTCAAAGCACCTTGTGCCATAAGAGACAGGGTACTCATGGCCGAAAGTGCAAGTAGGGTAGGGTAGTGTAGATTCATGAAGTTATACGATCAATGATGATGTTTGTGGTTGCAGTTCTGCATTCTGCGGCCTAAAAGCATGTGCAGACCCAGGCAGATGATGGCTACTGGAGCCATAGACATACGAGCCATGTGCAGGTCGACGGTCTCTGGTGCGATATAGTGAATCTGCCAGATGACACCGATGATGATTCCCATGATAGAGAGGAAGCGATCATTTGCAAACATGAGACGAAGGACACATGGGATGATGATAATCATCGGCCACCAGTGCTTCAGGAAGTCGAGGTCGTCAATCCAACCCATGACGAATGACAGCCAGATGATACCGGCTACTAGGAGGAGGACACCCCAGAAAAATTTACCAAAAGAATCCATAGAGATAAATATAAATTAGGAATTAGGAGTGAGGAATTAGGAATTGTTACCATGTTACGCCATACTATTGCGTAGCATTACTATCAATTCCTCACTCCTCACTCCTAATTCCTCATTATTAAATTAGTCAGCGAGCTTTGCCTTGATGAACTCGCGATTCATGCGAGCGATGTTGCTGATCTTCTCAGACTTAGGACACTCAACCTCACAAGCGCGAGTGTTGGTACAGTTACCGAAGCCGAGCTCATCCATCTTAGCAACCATTGCCTTAACGCGGCGAGCTGCCTCTACGCGACCCTGTGGAAGGAGCGCGAACTGGCTGACCTTAGATGAAACGAAGAGCATAGCAGAACCGTTCTTACAAGCTGCAACACAAGCGCCACAGCCGATGCAAGAAGCTGCATCCATAGCCTCGTCAGCGTCAACCTTAGAGATCAGGATTGCGTTAGCGTCCTGAGCTGCACCAGTGTTGACTGAGGTGAAGCCACCAGCCTGCTGGATCTTATCGAATGCAGAGCGGTCAACCATCAAGTCGCGGATTACAGGGAAACCTGCAGAGCGCCATGGCTCTACGGTGATGGTCTCCTCGTTGTGGAAGCGACGCATGTGGAGCTGACAGGTAGTGATAGCCTGGTCAACACCGTGTGGGTGTCCGTTGATATAAAGTGAGCACATACCGCAGATACCCTCGCGGCAGTCATGATCGAATACGATTGGCTCCTCACGCTTGTTGATGAGCTGCTCGTTGAGAGTATCAAGCATCTCGAAGAAGGACATCTCGGTAGAAACGTGCTCTACACGATAG
>JAZUDJ010000026.1:0-5577 GCA_045639585.1 Bacteroidales bacterium | reverse complement strand
GCCGTCGTTGAACTGCTTGTAAGCATAGAGGTCGAAGTAACCAGTACCTGAGAGGTTGAATACGATAACCTTCTCTTCGCCAGTCTCCTTGCACTTGAGAGCCTCGTCGATAGCAGCGCGGATAGCGTGGCTTGACTCTGGAGCAGGAAGAGTACCCTCAGCCTTAGCGAAGATCTCTGCAGCCTCGAATACTGCTGTCTGCTCGTAAGCGCGAGCCTCGAACAAGCCCTCATGATAGAGCTCAGAGAGGATTGGGCTCATGCCGTGGAAGCGGAGACCGCCAGCGTGGTTGCTTGATGGAATGAACTGTGAACCAACGGTGTACATCTTAGCCAATGGACAGATGTTGCCGGTATCGCAGAAGTCGTATGCATAGACGCCACGGGTGAAGCTTGGACATGAAGCTGGCTCAGCACCGATGATCTTATACTTAGCCTCGCCACGGAGCATCTCGCCGATGAATGGGCTTGCGAAACCACCAAGGTTAGAACCACCACCGGTACAGCCGATGAGGATATCTGGCTTGATGCCATACTTCTTGAGAGCTGCCTGAGTCTCAAGACCGATGATTGACTGGTGGAGGAGTACCTGGTTGAGTACCGAACCAAGAACGTAGCGGTAACCCTCGTTGGTAACAGCAACCTCTACAGCCTCAGAGATAGCACAACCGAGTGAACCGGTAGTGTCAGGATGCTCAGCAAGGATCTTGCGACCTACCTGAGTAGTCTCAGATGGTGAAGGGATGATGCTTGCACCAAAGGTGTTGATTACCTCACGACGGAAAGGCTTCTGCTCGTATGAGCACTTAACCATGTAAACCTTACAGTCGATACCTACATACTGGCAAGCCATAGAAAGAGCGGTACCCCACTGACCAGCACCGGTCTCGGTGGTTACACCCTTAAGGCCCTGCTCCTTAGCATAGTAAGCCTGAGCGATAGCTGAGTTGAGCTTGTGGCTACCTGAGGTATTGTTGCCTTCGAACTTATAGAAAATCTTAGCTGGAGTGCCGAGAGCCTTCTCAAGGTGCTCAGCGTGTACCAATGGACTTGGACGGAACATGTGGTAGAACTTCTGTACTGGCTCAGGGATGTCGACCCACTTGGTGTCGTTGTCAAGCTCCTGCTTTACAAGTTCGGTACAGAAGATAGGGGTCATCTCTTCGAGGGTCAGAGGTTTGCCTGTGCCTGGGTTAACCAGTGGAGCTGGCTTGATAGGCATGTCGGCACGTACGTTGTACCACTGGGTTGGCATCTCGTCCTCAGAGAGGAAAATTTTGTAAGGGATCATGATTTTGTTTATATTAGTAAATGGTAATTGATATTATTCGCTTTTTTTGACGTGCAAAAATAAACATAATTGCAAAAAAAAACAAATTTGGAGTGGAAAAAAGACGATTTCCACTCCAAATTGGTAGTTTTTTGAGTAAATTACTGTATTTTTGCAGTCGATTAGTTGCATTTATAGCTGTTCACGAAGCATTTTGAGGAAGATAGGGACGCTACGCTTGCTATACGCTCCTCGTGGCAGATGCAGGTAGGTGGCGACAGGATTTGGTAGTTCGTCAATCGGGATGGCCTTCAGTTCCGGATCTCCCTTGGCCTGACCTTCGGAGAGGATACTGACACAGCGCGACTGTTTGATCATGTTGAGCAGCGTGTGCGGATTATTGACTGTAGCACGGATCTTGAGGCCGGTAGCCTCGTCGCACAGGTATTCCTGAATGGCATTCGATCCGTTAACACCCTCTTCTGGTAGGATCATGCCGTAGTTTCGTAAGTCCTTGATACTTACACTCTCGCGCTGATTCAGTGGGTGTGTGTCTGACATAATGGCGCAGAGGCGGTATTCGGTCAATGGCTCGCTGCTGATGTTGTCGGTCTCACCCTCGACGAGGATGGAGAAGGCCATGTCGAGCTGACCGTTGCGCAATGTCTTCATCAGGTTGGCAATGGTCTCGAAGTGCATGTTGACCTGCACATTCGGATGCAACTTGATGAATAGCAAGGCTGCACGACGGATAAAAGGCTCGAGCGTGTAGGTGGCTCCAATGTTGAGCGTGCCCTGCAGCGTCTTGCCAAGGTCTTCCATCTGTGTCTGGCAGCTGTTGATGTTCTCAAGGATCTTACGTGCCAGTGGGAGGAAACGCTCGCCGCTCTCGGTAAGCGAGACTTTATGCGAAGAGCGGTTGAGTAACGTGGTTTTGAACTCCTCTTCGAGTAGCTTGATCTGCTGAGAGATAGCACTCTGTGAGATGAAACACCTGCGGGAAGCCTCAGAGAAACTATTGGTCTCTGTGATGGCAACGAAGTAACGAAGCTGTCTGATTTCCATAGCGTTTTATTTGGTTAAGTTAAAGTGCAGCAAAGGTAAGAAAGACTTTTGAAAAAGAATTATTGAAACGACAATTTCTTCAATTATTGTCGTTTTCGGAATCGATTCTTGGAAAAATGCCGTAGTTTTATTCAAAAATCATTATTATTTGGTAATGTTAAATAAGTATACTGATTTGTTCGTCGATTTTGACGATACGCTTTATGATACGCATGGCAACGCTATCCTGGCACTGAAAGAGCTCTATGACCAGTGTGGCCTGGCGCAGTATTTTGATAAATTAGAAGACTTTACGATTCCGTATTGGCAGGCGAATGTTGAGCTTTGGGATCAGTACTCAAAAGGAAAGATCACGCGAGACTATCTCATCGTGGAGCGTTTCCGCCGGCCGTTGGCTTGTGGAAGGATGGATCCGACGCGAGAGTACTGCCTAGATATCAGCGATCGGTTCCTGGACCTCTGTGCTTGCAAGCCGGGTGTCGTGGAGGGAGCACATGAAGTGATGGAGTATCTCCGTCAGCGTGGCTACCGACTGCACATGTGCAGCAACGGCTTCCATGAGGTGCAGTATCGCAAACTGAGAGCTTCAAGTCTGCTGGAGTATTTCGATAATATTATCCTGAGCGAGGATGCAGGGGCAAACAAACCTTCGCAAGTCTACTTTGACTATGCATTCAAGCAGACGGGAGCAAAGCCTGAATCGACGTTGATGATTGGAGATAACTACAACACAGATATCCTGGGAGCACAGAACGCTGGTCTGGACGTGATGTTCTTCAATCGGACACCAACCACGTTTATAACGCCAGAAAAAGTTGATTTTGAGATTCATGCATTGAAAGAAATAATGGACCTGCTGTAACGGCAGATCCATTCTTCTTTATATATATGTGTTGATGTAATCTTTTATTTCAAGCTCTTCAGCGCATCGATCAACGCAACACGTCTGACTAGCCAGTCGACATAATCGTCGGCCTTGATGGTAATGTCTGCATTGACGATACCTTCATCACATTCTGTCATCACCAGCGTACAAGGCTTGCATTCGCCTCGTGCAATAAGCTGGTCGAGGATGATACTAGCACGTCCGATAGTCTGCCAGCTCTCGAAAGTGTCATTCTTGCCGGCGACGAGACAGATAATCTCTGCATTTTCTTTGGTTCCCCTTGGTGTGCAGGTGGCATAGTGAGAAGGCTTGCCGTCAGCGTTGGTATCGACCTTGTAAGAAACGGTACTGTAGGCGATAGAGTCGTTATTAATATCATACGGATTGCCTGGCATCATGGCGATGCTACGCTTGAAGCCTTTGTCTGGAGCCAGATACATATTGGTTGGGTCCATGACCTTCGTGCCATCGACAATGAAGTTGTAGCAATAGATGTCTGAAGGCAGGTTGCTGAGCGTGATCTCCCAGACACTGTCGGCATTGAGTTTCAGTGGCTGAGGCTCATCGAACATCTCACCTTCGATCTTGACTTCTCTGGCCTTGTCGGCCTTGATGCGGAAGGTTACTCCTTCGTCGGTGAACTCTGGAGAGATAACCTGCTTGGGGAAGAGACGTGCCATCACACTCGGAGTGAAAGGCTCTTCTTCGCCTGTAGCAGCTGGTGCAGGCTTGCCTTGCTGCATAGCATGTGCTGAGGCTTCTGGATTGAAGAGTAGAGGAAGGGTGCGCCCCAGGAAGTACTTGGCATTCATCCAGGTATGGCCGAACTTGCCTGTCGTAAATTCCTTAACGGTTTGTATGCCTCTGTTGTCGAGAAACTCCAGATAGTCTCGGCTGGTGCCGTAGAGAAAGTCATCTGTACCTATGCCGAGCCAGAAGAGATGAATTTTTGCATTAGTTTCAGCTGCGTTGTCGTATACCTCTGGCAATGTGGTGCTGGTAAACGAACTATAGGAACAGAGGTAAGAGAACTTGTCGAGATGAGTAAGACCATTGGCCAACGCCTGATTGCCACCACGCGAGAATCCACCGATGGCGCGATGGTCACTGTCATTGATGGTACGGTAATTTTGCTCAATATATGGCATGAGGTCATTGTTGAGGTCTCGGCCGAAAAGATCTCCTGCCTCCATAAAGTCTGGCTGAGTAGGCATAATCTTGGCAGGATTGCCGTATGGCATGACTACAATCATGTCTTTGGTTTGCTGTTTTGCAATAAGGTTGTCAAGGATATGGTTGACTCGACCAACCTTATAATATACTTCTTCCGTATCTGTAGTTCCACTGATAAGGTAGAATACTGGATAAGATTTCGATTTTTCCTCTTCGTAAGTTGGTGGAGTGTAGACTACTGCATGGTTGAAGCAACCAAGTGTATTGGAATAATAGGTGATATAGTCGACATTTCCATGAGGAACATTCTGAATGGCATGGAATAGGGGCGCAGAAGTGCCGGGGATGTCGAGCAAGGAGTTTTTGAATCCTTCATTCGGGAACCATTGCTGGCTCTTAGGATCCATAATGCTGACTCCATCGACCACAAAGCAGTATGGATACATGTCAGGATCCGCAGGACCAAGGGTTGCCGTCCAGAGTCCAGTTACAGAATCACGCTCCATATCATGACGACCTGCAAACTGCACGTCAACCTGCACTTCTTGTGCACGATCATTTCTATAATTAAAAGTTACAGTGCCATCCGCATTGATAATTGTCGATGCTGGTTCCTGTGTCTGTTCTACTGCAGGTTGGCTCGTGCATGCCATTGTTAGGGTTGTCAATGCTGCAAGAAAAAGAAAATGCTTCATTGGATCTTTGATTGAGTAATGTTTATTGGGGGTAATATGGGTGCAAAGGTACATCATTTTTTATTTGCTTCCAAATTTATAGTTTAGTTTATAGCAAAAATAGATAGTTTTCTTGCCTTTTGCTCTTTTTTAGCCCTAAATGCGCATACACATTATTAATATATATAGGGATTTTGTTTTTTATGTAGTTAGATGTTGTTTTTTTTTGAATGAATAGGGTGATTACTCTCGGAATCTCTGTCTCTGTAGTGCATTTGCTGATGCTTTTCTGCACAGTTTCGGTGTGTTCTGCTATTTGAATGTGCCATAAAAGGTGTATTTTGTGGTAAAAATGATTATTTTGTCAAATTTCTTGCTTAATAATTTGGATTGGCTTAGAAAACCCGCTATCTTTGCACCCGCTAAAACGGAAGAACGCAAGTTTGACGAATTAGCGATGATCTTTGAAGTGTTGAAATTGACAATAAAATTTAGCAAGTACATACTTGG
>JAZUDJ010000025.1:0-52574 GCA_045639585.1 Bacteroidales bacterium | reverse complement strand
TGAGTGTCATACGGCATGCTCCTTCTAATCCCCCAGGGCTTGACCGCAGCAAGGGCGTGAGGTTGTAGCGGCGCGATATGAAGAGCTCATCCTTTTTTTCGTATATAGGGTTCTGGAATGTTCCAGAGCCCTATTTTTCGTTTAGCCATCTCCTCCATTGTACAGTGCGGAAGATGCCATGACCTCGCCATCTCCTACGCCGTACAGTGCAGAAGATGCCACGACCTCGGCATCTCCTACACTGTACCGTGGGGGAGATGCCTTGATCGTGACATCCTTTACACGGTACCGTGGAAGGGATGGCGAGGTCATGGCATCCTTTACACAGTACAATGGAAGATATGCGGTGGTTAATCTTTAGTCCACTGCAACTCGTTGTATGCAGACATAAGTGTATTTGGATTGTTGGCAGCAGTCAGGAAAATCTCTGGGATTCCGACTCCGAGACCACAGGAATTCATTGTCTTGAAGTCAAGCACGTGCTCTGAGTGATATTCCATAAGAATAACATTGGCGAGTGCCTCTTTCAATTTGGTATATTCTGGATATTTCTCCGGATTATTGTTGATGAGGAAATCTGCATAACTTACGATATCGTAGAAATCATATCGGCAGCCAACTTTTGTTCTTCCGTAAGGTTGGATGTCACCCTCGTAAGTGTATGCATGCTCACTCAAAAACTGGCGACGTTCTTCACATGCTGATAATAGCGCCTTATATGCCTGATGTAGCTCTGTCATTTTTGTCAGGTCAGAGAGCGCGATGGTGCCACCATTAATATATTCTAATCCATCTCTATTTGTTCCAGGATAATAGAGTGCAAACTCATCAATGAATGCTGACAATGTAAAAACCAGGGTCTGTTTACTATTGCAGAAGGATAGTCGCTGGATTAGGTCTGCGTAAGGAAGACCTTGTGCCATAATCTCTGTAGGGCAGGCAAGCATATAGTCAACCACGTTTCGTAACTCATAGGCAACTTCTGCCTGTCCCATGTTACAAGCATCAAAAATGATATAATCTAGGTGAGGAGATTTTTCTAATGCTTTTCGGAGGTCCCAAATTTCCAGGTAGTTACCATTGTCTTCTCCGATATATTGCACAGAACGAGTATTTCCTGCAGCACTCCTTGTCGCTCTATAGTTTCTTGATGGCGCCCAACCTAAGCCATGAGACCAGAGTTCTAAGCCTTTGATCGTTCCAGGAAATGCATCAAATGCTTCATTGATGATTGATTGCATGATTTCCGGATCTGTCGAATCATGATCCTCTTCATACTGATGGATCATGATGGTATCAACCTTCTGTTTGTTATCATAATTACGCTTTAGACGGAAGAGCGCAGGTTTTCCCCTATGTCCTGGTTGGAGATTGGTGGATTTTCCGTCTTCATAGATTACCAGGTTGACTGGATTCTCTGTTCCTAGCAAACCATTAATGCACGCCTTGGTGTTTATCTCGCAATAATCCGATAGGGTATTGTCGCCGATCATATATATTAATAATGTATGATTGGATTCTGGCCACTCCTGAGGTCCGATAGGTTCTTCATTCTCATGACATGAAGTCAACGAGAACGATAGGAATGCAAAGATGAAAAAGAGATAATTCTTCATCATAGATGAGTTGTTTTGTTCAACAGATAATAGTCGAGGATCGTCATGGCAGCCATAGCTTCAACGATAGGTACGGCACGTGGCAGGACACATGGGTCGTGGCGGCCGCGGGCGTGGAGGATGGTTGGATTGCCTTCCTTGTCGACGGTCTCGACCTCTTTGAGAAGCGTTGCAACAGGCTTGAAGGCGCAGCGGAAGTAGATCGGCTGACCGTTGGAGATGCCGCCTTGGATGCCGCCGCTGTGATTGCTACGGGTAGCAAGCAAGGAGTGAGGAGTTGATAGTTCTGATGAGCCGTTGTTTGGCTCAAAGATATCGATCATCTCACTGCCACGCTTGCCACAATCTGCGAAGCCGAGACCGTACTCGAAGCCTTTGCAGGCGTTGATGCTGAGCATGGCGTTGCCGAGAGCCGCGTTGAGACGGCCGAAGACAGGCTCGCCGAGGCCGACAGGGACGTTCTTGATGACGCAGGTGATGACACCACCGATGGTGTCGCCATCGGCTTTGACCTGCTTGATGAGCTCCTCCATCTGTGCAGCCTTCTCTGCATCCGGACAGCGGACGGCGTTGCTCTCGATCTGCGAGAGGTCATATTTCGTCCAGTCATTCTCCAGGCAGATATTGCCGACCTGGCTGGTGTAAGCGTAGATCTCGATGCCGAGCTGACGCAACGCCATCTTGGCCAGAGCACCACCTACGACGCGTGAGAGTGTCTCGCGAGCCGAGGAGCGTCCGCCTCCGCGATGGTCGCGCAAGCCGTACTTCTGGGTATAGGTATAGTCGGCATGGCTTGGGCGGAAGAGGTTGCGGATATTCTCATAATCATTGGAATGCTGATTATTATTGCGCACCTCGAAACCGATAGGCGTGCCGGTGGTCTTACCCTCGAAGACACCGGAGAGAAGTTCCACATGATCCTGCTCCTGGCGGCCGGTAGTGATGGCCGACTGACCGGGACGGCGACGCGCCATCTCGGCCTGCAGGAAGGTCTCATCGACCTCGATGCCGGCTGGCATGCCGTCAATGACGCCACCGACTGCGGTGCCGTGGCTCTCGCCGAAGGTGGTCAGACGAAATAGATTGCCGAAAGTATTCACGTTGTGTAAAGTTATTGTCCTCCGTCAGAGGAAATCAAAAATCAGTATTACTTGCAATGGCAATCGCCACCGCAGTTACCGCCACAGTTGCCGTCGCCACAGCCTTCGCAGTTGCCACCGCAACCACCGCCATGACAGCCACCTCCGTGGCAACCGCCACCACAGCCGCCGGTCTCAAACTGGCCGGTCATCTGGCGCATGTACTCGAGCTTGTCCTTCTCTGAGGCCTCGCGAACCTCCTGGATAGAGCCTACGAAGTGGAGGGTCATGCCTGCGAGTGGGTGGTTGACGTCACAGACAACCTCTGTGTCGGTGATCTTCTGCACGGTGGCCTGAATGATGTCGCCGTTCTGGTTCTGCAGAGGCACCTCGCCGCCTTCCATGACGAACTTAGAGAGGAACTTACCCTTGTCGTCGCAGAAGAACTTCTTTGGCAGAGCGATGACCTTCTCGTCGTCATACTCGCCGTAAGCGTCTGCTGGAGAGAGGGTAAAGTCGAAGGTGTCGCCTTCCTGCATGCCCTCGATATTCTTCTCGAAAGCAGGGAGGAGCTGGCCGACGCCGTAGATAAACTCAAATGGACGATCAGGTCTGGTCTCCTCGATGTCCTCGAGTTCGATGTCTTCGTCCTGGGTCTCTGGTGCTTCGTAACCAGTCAGTTTGTATTGGATGGCAATGTGCTTGCCGTGTTCGATTTTCATAGGAGTATAAATTATTAATTATCAATTGTCAATTATCAATTACTTCAGCACTTCTTCGATGCCCTTGATCACCTGATTCATCTTGTAGACAAAGTCGTCATGGGTGTCGATGACTGTGCGGTGAGGATGGGTTGACCATGCGGCCATCACCTTGTCGTCGAGCATGCGAGCTATCTGCAATCCTTCCTCGGTGGCAGCCTCATAGCGCTGAGCGTTGGTGACTGTATTATAATATTGTGCAGCACCATGAGCGGCGGTCTTGAGATGGAAGATAGCGTCGTAACGCTTGATGAGTTCGTCGGTCGAGGTACCTACGCTGCCGGTGATCTCCTCCCACATCTCTGGCTTCATGTAGGCCGAGATGTCCATCGTACCGCGGTCGAAGACAATGATACAAGGCTCGGAGCAAGCCTGCGCCATACGATAGAAACGGTCTTCGAACAGAAGCTGCACCTCAAGCGTAGCCTTCTCTCCTTCGTAGAAGAACTGCTTATTAGGTGTGAGATAGTCCATACCTGCCTGTGTGAAGATCGTAGGAACTTCAGGAACCGCGAAGACTTTGTACCCTTTCTGCGTAAAGTGCTCAATGATAAGCGCAAGGGTCGTGGTCTTGCCTGCACAAGGACCGCCGGTGAGGACGATGCGAGTGATATGATTGTTTGGCATCTTTTTCTTTTTTGCGTAATATTACAAATTACTCCCCTTCCTCCACAGGAGGTGTAGGGGATGGGTTCATTCCCGGAATGACCAGCATTCTTCCATGCTCCGTCACATGCTCGATGAGCTTGCGGTAGAATGGTGTCTTGCTCAAGGTCGAGGTGTCGCCCAGGATGATCAGCTTCATGCGAGCTCGGGTGATGGCTACATTCATGCGGCGCAGATCACCGAGGAATCCGATGCGGCCTTCATCATTGCCACGCACCATGCTGATGAGGATGACGTCGCGCTCCTGCCCCTGGAAGCCGTCGACCGTATTGACCGTGATGCTGGAGAGCAACGGCTTGAGGTCACGCTCCTGACGGATGAGGCGGCGGAGCAATTGTACCTGACTCTTGTATGGCGAGATGATGCCGAAGTCGACGCGCTCATTGATCAGTCGGTCGATGCCGAGCTGTCCGATGTAGAGTTTCAGCGTCTCGACGAGCAGGATACCCTCGTTGGTATTGAGCCTTGATAAAGAGAGCGTGTTCTGCTCTTCTTCGTAACCGAGCTGCGCGGTGTCGATCCAGATGAGTGGTGAGTCGACGGGGACGATGGTGCGGTCGGCTACCTCCGGTGCAGCCACGAGGCGGTGATGGTAGAACCAGTCGCTGCTGAACTGCATGATCGCTTTGTGCATGCGGTACTGGATGGTCAGCAACTCAACACACGTTGGCTTCAGCTGTGCCACGCGCTCCATCAGCGTACGGCCGAGACCTGCTTTCTCTGCTTCGCGGCACTTGATGGTCGGCGGCAGCTGCTTGTGGTCGCCGGCAAAGATGACACGATCAGCTTTTCTTATCGCGGCCCAACAGGCGCCTTCGAAGGCTTGCGCGGCCTCGTCGATGAAGAGCGTTGGGAAATGCTTGCGTTCCAGGACGCGGCTGGAGGTTCCGATGAGTGTACAGGCGATGACGCGGCTACTGGCAAAGAGCTCCTCGTTGATGCGGATCTCCAGTTCGGTGGCCTTGTTGCGTAGCTTGCTCAGATGGTTGCTGACGCTGGCGCGCTCGGTGCCGGAGAGACGGTTGCCTGACAGGCGACCGATGGCTTCGCGGATTCCTTTGCGACAGGACCAGAGTTCTGGATAGTCAGGATGACCCTCATAGCGCCGCTCATAAGTAGCAGCTAACAGATTGTCACTCACACGCATCGGATTGCCGACGCGCAGGACGCTGATGCCACGAGCCAGGAGCTGTTCGCTGATCCAGTCGACCGCTGCATTGCTCTGTGCACAGACCATGACCTGCGCTTCGCGACGTAAGGTCTCGCCAATGGCTTCGACCAACGTCGTGGTCTTGCCGGTGCCTGGAGGACCGTGTACGATGGCTACCTCACGTGCGCAGAGTACCTTCTGTACAGCCTTCTGCTGTGAGTCGTTGAGCCATGGGAAGGTGACGGATTGCTCGGTACGGAAACCAGGCTGCTCGTCGCCAATCAGGACGGCGCGCAGATGCTGCAGCTTGCGGTCGTCGGTCTCCTGCAGTTCGTGGATGGCTTCGCGCATCACGCGGTAAGTGGTGGCATCGAAGCTCAGTTGCACACCGAGGAGGCCCTGCATGGCGTACTCACGGAGGATCTGTGCGGCTTGCACATTATTTATTGTTATCTGCAGGCGCTGGCCATCGTAGCGTGATACCTGGCACTGGTATGGGAAGAAGATGGTCTTCTCCTTGTCGTCCTTGGCTGCGACGCGGAAGAACGAGACAGGACGACCCGGTTCGAATTCAAACTCGATGTCCTTGTTGGCGAGTTCGCCGGTCGTCGGATCTTTGACTTCGCGCTGCAGGATGCTGTCGGGACAGGTCACCTCGATGCAGAACTGGTCGAGTGCATTGTAGAACGTCCTGCCGACGGCAATCGGGTACCAGCACTTGCCCTGGCGGATACGGCGCTGGATGCCTACCTGCTGGCAGAGCTTCTGATACTCTTCCTTCTCGTAGTCGTACTCCATCTGCAGGAGTCGTTCCTGCTGGGCAAAGTGTTGTGCGATGTTCATACTTTGTCCAAGAGTTAGTCCTGAAGGTCGAAGATCACACCATACTCGAGGCGCGTCGGCATGGCCGGATAGTTGCGCATCAGGAAGGTGTCGTTATTGATCAGGTTGGTGCCGAAGCCAGAATACATCACATAGAACTTGATACGCTTCAGGTTACAGTTGATGTAACCATTGAAGGTCGGGAACCCTCCGCATTCTACCACATTCTGCTGAGCGAACTGCTGGGTAGCAGGTTGGTAGAGAGGTGCATAGTACTTGTTGCGATAGGTGCCGATGACACCCAGCTCAGTCGAGAGTGAACCTGCGATGCGGAAGCGTAAGTTGAGGTCCGATTCCCAGACAAGGGATGGCAGGGAGAGGACATTCTCATCGGTCGTCTTCTGCAGAAGCAGGCGGTTATTGAAGTTTATGGCGCGCCAGTGCAGCTTCTGGTCGATCTGAAGGCTGAAAATATCGAGCTGCTCACCGTACTGGCGAGGCTTGAAGTCCTCCGCACTGAAATAGTGGTAGTTATTGATATGCTCAAAGCCTCCACTGATGGACGTACCGGTGCGAGGATAAGCAATCGTACCCTTGAGACGCAGACGTTGCTCGGGATCGAAGTCCTCATTCCAACGGAAGTGATTGCCGAAATAGTGCTTGGTCATATAAGGCACCTGCTGATTACGGAAGTAACCGCTAGCATTGACAATCAAGCTGTCGCGCTTGCCAAATGGAATCACCGTCTGGATAACACCATTGATATCCACGTCTCCCACCTTGTCTCCTGAGATACCCACCTTTCCTGTGATGTCGAAAGTCAGGATGCTAGACTGATGACGGCTCAGCTGACCACCGATGAAGACGCTGTTCGACACGTGCTTACGGTCGATGAAGTCAAGCTCGGTAGAGTCGACCATCTGCGTATATGACTGTCGCTCATAGCCGATGAAGGCAGAGAGACCGAACTGTGACCAGCGGCTGAAGCCTTCGTTGACACGGATACCAGCATAGGCCGAGAGCCGGCTGTAACTCAGCGAGTCCTGCGTGAAATCGGAGTTGATGAAGTGGTTGTGATAGAAGTCGCGGCCATTGGACATGTCGGCACCTTTATCCATGCGGAACATGTGATCGTAGGATTCGAAGTCGATACTATTGAAGATCGAGGCAATGGAGGTGAACTTGTCATAGACCGTTGCACTGTCTTCCGGATTCTCCAGTTCCTCACTCCATTGACCCAACTCATAGCTGTGAGTCAGATGCACATTCCAGGCGTCGATATCATTCCAGGTGTCGTTGAGGTTGACCGGCATAGTCTTCGGGTCAGTGAACTGCTGGTCGAACTTATCTGGCGTCAGGATATATAAGCTGTCTTGAATACCGCCATTCTCCTGATTAGCCAGCTTGATGAGGCTGTAGTTAGCTGCGGCCTTGTAGCGGTCTCCATTATAATATGCATAGGATGTCCACTTCAAAGGCTTGGTAGCCGAACTCGTGTAGTCACCACGGGCATAGACATAGTCGAGAGAGGTGCCCAGGCCAGTACGCTTATTGATGTTGCCGGCAAAGTCGATCAGTAGTCGGTCGTTGCTCTGCTGATTAGAACCAGAAGTCGTATAGCCGATGACGGTATATGGTACCTTGGTGCTGCGGTAGAGGATGTCTTCCTGATGCGGCAAGAACAGACTATAGGCGTTGAGGAACAAGAAATCATTGTCGTCGCGACGATTGAAATAGTCCTCCACCATGTGCGGACTGAACAGGTTGCCCGTATGAACCAGCGCCATCGCCTGACCTGCCATCGTATTGCGGAAGGCCATTTTGAGGTAGCTCGTGTCTGGTACCTGATAGTGCATGATGCCAGTCAAAGGGTCGAGCGTCCAGTACATGCGGTCGTCGACCAAATCAACGCAAGGGTCATCTTCTTCGCTCTCGCTGCTGCTTGAGTTGGAGTTTTGAGAACGGTTGGCACCTCCTTGGTTGGTCGTGCGGTTTTGGGCCATGCCGGCAAATGGCATAACCAATATAAGAGATAATATGAGAAGATAGATTCTTTTCATTCTGTTTGCAAAAGCAAAAACAAATTTTGCTTAGTCAATAAATCGACGAGTCAGTCCGCCGAACTCTTCAATGCGACGATCGCGGAGGAATGGCCACCAGCGGCGGACGTTCTCGCAGCGCTTCATATCGATGTCTACGATGAGCGTATCTTCCTCGGTGCCAGCCTCGGCCAGGAACTCCCCCTGAGGTCCTGCCACGAAAGAGTGACCCCAGAACTGGATGCCATTGGTCTGACCAGATGGGTCTTCCTCCCAGCCACAACGGTTCACAGCAATGACTGGCAAGCCGTTGGCTACTGCATGGCCGCGCTGTACGGTCTGCCAAGCGGTGAGCTGACGCTGTTTCTCCTCGTCGGTGTCGCTGCTCTCCCAGCCGATGGCGGTAGGGTAGATGAGGAGCTCAGCACCCTGCAGTGCCATAAGGCGAGCGCCTTCTGGATACCATTGATCCCAGCAAACCTGCACGCCGAGCTTGCCGACCGAGGTCTGGATAGGATGGAAGCCAAGGTCGCCTGGTGTGAAGTAGAACTTCTCGTAGTATGCAGGATCGTCAGGGATGTGCATCTTGCGATACTTGCCAGCAATCGAGCCATCCTTCTCAAAGACGACAGCTGTGTTGTGATAGAGACCTGTACTTCTGCGCTCAAACAAAGAGGTGACAAGCACTACGCCACATTCCTTGGCCACAGCACTATAGAACTCGGTGCTAGGGCCTGGAATCGGTTCGGCCAGATCGAAGTTGTTGACGTCTTCGACCTGACAGAAGTACAGACTGTTGTGCAACTCCTGCAATACCACCAGCTCTGCACCTTTCTGTGCAGCGTCCTTGATGGCATCGGCCAGTGCAAGTATATTGTTCTTGAGGTCAGAAGTGCGAGACTTCTGGATCAATGCAACTTTCATAATCTTACGAAGTTAAAAAGGTAAATCGCTTCGCTCGTTAAAAAGGTAAAGAGTTATTGCTCTTCCTCATCCTCATAATGCTGGAAGAGGAAGTCGTTGTATGGGAATCGCTTGGTATGGATATCCTTCACCATCGCATAGAGACGTTCCTTCAAAGCGTCGATACCCGAACCATCCTTGGCAGAGATGAACATACAGTTACCTTCGCCGAGGCGGCTCATCCAGGTCTCGCGGAGCATATCGAGCGAGATATTCTCCTTGGTCATTGGGGTCAGGTCATCCTCTTCCTTCGGAGTGAAGGTATAATTATCCACCTTATTAAATATAAGAAGGGTCGGCTTGGTGTGACCCTGGTCCTTGAGCGAACGTTCCCACTGCTTCTTGTCCTTGCGGTTGTAACCGTTGCGGTCGTCCTTCTTCGAGTCGGTCTGCGTCATGTCGCGGCAGATCTCGTTGAGCGTCTCCTCAACGACCTTGATCTGATCCTCGAACTGAGGATGCGAGATGTCGACCACATGCACCAGGATATCTGCTTCGCGTACCTCATCGAGCGTCGACTTGAACGACTCAACCAGATGGGTAGGGAGCTTGCGGATGAAGCCGACGGTATCGGACATCAGGAATGGCAGGTTGTCAATGGTGACCTTACGGACGGTGGTGTCGAGGGTTGCGAAGAGCTTGTTCTCGGCAAAGACATCCGACTTGGCTAAGAGGTTAAGCAACGTAGACTTGCCGACGTTGGTATAGCCGACGAGTGCGACGCGCACCAGCTTGCCACGGTTCTTGCGCTGAGTAGCCTTCTGTTTGTCGATCTGCTCGAGCCACTGCTTGCAGAGGTTGATGCGATTGAGGACGATACGGCGGTCTGTCTCGATCTGGGTCTCACCAGGTCCGCGCATACCGATACCACCTTTCTGTCGCTCCAAGTGGGTCCAGAGACCGGTGAGGCGAGGAAGGAGATACTGATACTGAGCCAGTTCGACCTGAGTCTTAGCTGCTGCGGTCTGAGCGCGAGAGGCGAAGATGTCGAGAATCAGTGAGGTACGGTCGAGGATCTTTACACAGAGCTCCTTCTCAAGAATCTGTAGCTGCTTAGGTCCGAGATCGTCATCGAAAACCACAAGACCGATGCGAGGATCTGGCGGAAGCTCCACCGTCATCTTGCCGCCACCTGGAGTCTTCAGTTCCACCTGGTTGGTAGCAGGTTGGAACTGGAACTGCGTCATCGAACCATATTCCTCCTTGAAAGACTGGAGCATATCGTCATACTCGCGATCCTTCAATTCGATATAGTCCTTGATCTCCTGCAGCTTGCCAGGACCGACATAGGTTGAGTTATTCGGAGAGTCGAGTCGCTGCACGAAGCGCTTGACGGGCACAGCACCGGCTGTCTCAGCCAGAAATGCCAGCTCGTCAAGATATTCCTGCGTCTTCTGCTCGTTCTGTCGGCCCGTGATGAGGCCTACGAGGATGCAGTTCTCGCTCTTCTTGGTAGTGAGAATGAATTCTTTCACTCAGTGAATGTGATTTTTACTTTTTCTCTTTTACTTTTCTTTAGTATCCTGCAGCCTCCATGTCATCGAGGCTCTGGAAACCATCCTCCATGTCGAACTCATCCTCGTTGAATTCATCCTCACCATACATATCGCTGGTGTCGATGTCTCCGAAGAGTGAGTCAAGATCGCCTTCCTGCTTAGGTGCATTGCCCTTCTCAAGAGTGATGGCAGGGGTGAGGAGATGCTCATGATCCTTGACTTCCTTGAGCTGCATATAGAGGTAGCGCTCGCACATGGTGTCAAACTCGAACAGGAACTTCGCTTTATCACGAGCCTGTTCGTCAGAGATGATATCCGAGAGGTGAGTATGCTCCATCAGTGGCGCTGGCTCCTTGGTCGGATCATCGTTCATGTCCATGGCGGTGATCTCCTGCAGCTTCTCCCAGTACTCATCGCACAGGAAGAAAGAGGTCATCAGGTCCTTCTTATACTTACAGGTCTTCAGCAGAAGGTCATTCAGTTCCTGGAAGGTAGCCTCTGCATCGATGTCCAGTTCGCGACGGAAATCATCGACTTCGTCGCTCAATACAACAAAGTGGTAAACCATAGTATATTACATCATGTTGCCCGCAATGATGCCACGATCGGAATTGCGGATAAAGTTAAGAACATATTCGCGCTCTGGGCACTCAGGAATCTCGGCCTCGATGTGTTCACAAGCGTGAGTGGTGTTATAGCCACTGGCGTAGATGAGTCGATAGATTTCCTGAATGTTGAGGATCTGCTCACGGGTGAAGCCACGACGACGGAGACCTACGGTGTTGAGACCCATGTACTTGGCAGGACTACGACCTACCATAGTGTAAGGAGGAATGTCCTTGGTCAGACCTGAACCACCCTGAATCATGCAGTAGCTGCCGATGTGAGTGAACTGGTGGATCAAAGTGCCGCCACCAATGACTGCACAAGGATCGACAACGACTTCACCGGCCATCTGTACAGAGTTTGACATGATCACGCCGTCACCAACGTTACAGTCATGAGCCACGTGGCAATAAGCCATGATGAGACAGTTCTTGCCGATCTTGGTCACCTGCTTAGAGGCGGTTGCACGGTGTACAGTCACACACTCGTGGAGCTGTGTGCCATCACCGATCTCGACGGTAGTGTACTCTCCCTTGAACTTGAGGTCCTGTGGGGTAGTAGCGATACAGGCACCTGGGAAGATATGAACGTTCTTACCGATGCGAGCACCAGGGAAGATGGTTACATTGTTCTCGATGATGGTGCCATCGCCGATTACAGTGTCGCTATAGATGCAAGAGAAAGGACCAATCTTGACGCCTTCTCCGATCTGAGCACCTGCTTCGATATATGCAAGAGGAGAAATTAAGTTTTCTGCCATATTTGTTTTTTACTTGTTTTTGATAATCTGTGCCATGAATTCTGCCTCGCTGACGATCTTGTCGCCGACGAATGCATAACCCTTCATCTGTGCAACACCACGGCGGAGTGGAGTCATGAAGCTGACGTGGAAAATAAGGGTGTCGCCAGGAACAACCTTCTGGCGGAACTTCACATTGTCAATCTTCATGAAGTAGGTTGAGTAGCGCTCTGGCTCATCGACGCAGCTGAGTACGAGGATGCCAGAACACTGTGCCATAGCCTCGACCTGGAGTACACCTGGCATGACAGGCTCCTCTGGGAAGTGGCCTACGAAGAAAGGCTCGTTGGCGGTAACATTTTTCACACCGACTACAAAGTCATTTGGTTCAAGAGCGATGACCTTGTCGACAAGCTGCATAGGATAGCGGTGAGGCAATATACCCTTGATAGCGATGTTGTCATAAAGTGGAGCTGCATTTGGTTCGTAAACTGGAGCCTGGATCTCAGTACGCTTCATATCCTTGCGTACGGCACGAGCCAACTTATTGTTCATGCCATGGCCAGGACGAGTCACGATGACACGACCCTCGATATACTTGCCGATGAGAGCGAGGTCACCGATGACGTCGAGTAACTTATGGCGAGCTGGCTCATTGTCCCACTGGAGAGGACGCTTCTGTACATAGCCGAGCTTCTCTGCCGATGGAGCCTCACTGCCGATAGCTGCTGCGAGCTGGTCGAGTTCCTCCTGCGATACCTGCTGGTCGTAGATGACCATGGCATTGTCGAGGTCGCCACCCTTGATGAGGTTAGCAGCGAGCAATGGCTGGATCTCGCGGACGAAGACGAAAGTACGTGCAGCAGCGATCTGCTCGTTGAAGTCTGCGACGTTGTTGAGTACAGCGTACTGGTTGTTGAGTACAGGACTTGGATAGTCAACGAAAGTAGTGACTGAGAAGTGATCGTCTGGGAAGATCTCGAGCTTGACACCGTTCTCTTCGTCCACAACCTCATACTTCTTCTGAATGCGGAAGATCTCGCGCTTCGCTTCCTGCTCAACGATACCGACCTTGGCGATAGCCTCGACAAAAGGCTGTGCAGAACCGTCAAGGATAGGCATCTCTGGAGCGTTCACCTGGATCAGGCAGTTGTCAATGCCAGCGCAATAAAGAGCGGCCATAGCGTGCTCGATGGTGCTGACTACGATATCACCTTTCTTTACAACGGTACCACGATTAGTCGCAGCCACGTTGTCGGCAATAGCCTCGACGATTGGCTGACCCTCGAGGTCAACACGTTGAATGTTATAACCGGTATTTGCCTCTGCAGGGCAGAATGTGGCAGTGATCTCAAGGCCTGTATGAAGGCCTTTGCCTTGGAGTGTGAATGACTCCTTGAGTGTCTGTTGATGTTGCATTATGATAGTTAATTTTTTAATTTCAAATTACTAATTACTAATTACAAATTACGATATGCTGATGCAATTATGAATTATGAATTCTCAATTATGAATTCTTCATCTGCTTCTTCAGCTCCTGAATATCCTTCTGCATCTCTGGCAGTCGCTTCATATAGACGGCCTGACGAGCCCAGTCGCGTGCTGGAATGACAGGATAGCCCATGAGTGTCTGCTTGTCGCCGATGTTGCCAGGGATACCTGACTGAGCACCGAAGACATTCTGGTTGCCGATCTCGCACTGGCCAGCTACACCGACCTGTCCGGCAAACGTATTCCAAGCACCGATCTTGGTTGTTCCTGCCACACCCACCTGGCTGCAGAAGATGTTGTTCTCCTTGGTAACGACGTTGTGTCCGATCTGCACGAGGTTGTCGAGTTTCGTGCCACGACCGATGACGGTGTGACCCATAGTAGCACGGTCGATGGTGGTGTTCGCACCGATCTCGTTGTCTCCTTCGAGGATGACGTTGCCGATCTGAGAAATCTTCTCGTACTGGCCATTGACAGGAGCGAAACCGAAGCCATCGGCACCGATGACGCAACCGCTGTGGAGAATGCAATTATCTCCGATTACGCAGTCATGATATACCTTGACACCTGCATAAAGGATGCAGTTCTTGCCGACCTTGACATTCTCACCGAGATAGACCTGTGGATAGATCTGGCTTCCCTCGCCGATCTGAACACCCTTACCGACATAGGCAAAAGCACCTACATAAGCATCGGCAGGAACCTCCACACCTTCTGCGATGAACGCTGGCTGCTCGATACCTTGCTTCTTCGGATTGAGTGCGGCCTGCACCATGTTGAGTAGCATGCCCATGGCTGCACGGGCGTTGGCTACCTTCACCATCGTGGTCTTGATCTCCTGAGCTGGATCCAGTTCGATGGTCTCATCGAGCAGGACGATGCTTGACTGTGTGGTATAGAGATACTCTGTGTATTTCGGGTTGGCTAAGAAAGAGAGACAACCAGGACGGCCCTCTTCAATCTTGGCAAGATCACTGACCTTGGCATTGGCATCACCAATCACTGTACCTTGCAGAAATGCTGCTATTTGTTGTGCTGTAAATTCCATATATGTGTATACGCGTACTTTTAAAACGCGGCAAAAATAGCGAAAATATCTGACATTACCAAATATTCTCGCTATTTCAGTGCTAAAAATCCCTAAATAAGAGGAAGAAGGCTCGTTTATTCGTCCAGATGTGTCAAAAACTGCGCCTTGAAATGTCCGTCCTTCTCCATCGGAGAGATACGGAAAATACCTTCCTGCTGATGCTCGTCATACCATAGTCTGCAGACGACACCCATGGTGCAACGCAGGTTCATCTCCACGCAAGGAGAGATACTCAACATTTTTTCAGACTCGTCTTCTTGTAGTTTTGATGTTCGATAAGTCATCATGTCAATTCCTACATAACCCACTTGCCAAGGTTTCCACATCAGAGGCGCAAACATCTCATGCAGGATTTCCAGATAAGCGTCTTTGATTGCGTCGAGCTTATCTCGGTCGACCTGCAACTTTGAGACAATCTTCTCATTGCTCATCAGGTAGCCTTGCCGGTAAGTTGTAGCATCATTCTCAAAGAGAGAATAACCCATAAATTGCACATTGTCAAAGCCTACAAAAAAGAGCATGGCGAAGTCCTGTTCCTTGTCTTCTATCCAAGGTTCTCCCATGATGCCACCCATTTTCTGGAGTGTGGATTGTGCATGCTTTCGTAGTGTCTCCGCAGGGATGGTCGAGCGCATCAACCCACGTCCGGACGAGCTCCATGGCGTCTTCAGAACATAGTCTTTGTGCGATGCCATGAAAGCCTCTACTTCTTCCATGCTTGAGAGGTAAGATGGAGTCGGAAAAGTGCTGTCGTGGAGACGCTCTTTCAGTTGCTCAATGAGCGTAATTGTCGTCTCTCGGGAAGAAAGCCTTCGTAAGAACTCTAATTCCTGGTCTGTAGGTAATTGCGTATTTTTTACCTTATGCTGCTCGTGGATATATTTCCGTGTATCCCAGTCCCATCCCCAGGGTTGTGGAAAGGCTACTTCTCCACGCAGGAATGGCCCATTCCAGATGTCGCTCAGAGACGCTAAATCCTCCTGCAGGCGGAGAGCCGCCAGAGGAGGATTGAAGTGCTTGACACCATGTGCCAAGGCAATGTCATGACTAGGAAAGAAGAGCATCTTACTTGACGTACTTCTTTACTTCTGCATAAAGGGCGTTCTCATCGCCATCGCGGAAACCTGTGTGCTTGTACACGAGGTTGCCGTCACCGTCGAAAACGAGGATGTATGGGATGCTCTGCACACCGAAATGACGTGCCAGCTCAGCGTTTGAGTCGAGCAGGACATCGAACTTGAAACCCTTGCTCTCGATCCATGGACCTACCTTGCTTGCGGTTTGAGGCTGGTCGGTGCTGATGGCATAGTACTTTACACCACTCTCGCTCTTCCAGGTATCGTAGACCTTTGATACTGCGGTCATCTCCTTAGCACATGGCATACACCAGGTAGCAAAGAATGATACGATGAATGGCTTGCCTCCGTTTGAGAGAGTAGACGCATCAACATTCTGTCCGCTGAGGGTCTTGAGCTGTACCGATGGGAGCTGAGCCTGAACGGCAGCGCAGCTCATGAGTATGATAGCAATGATTGCTGCAAAAAACTTCTTCATATTCTTTTTCTTTTTTTATTTCTTAGATGTATAATCCTTTCTCGGGTTTAAAACCAATGCAAAGGTCTACATTATTTATAGAAAAGGCAAATCTTTCCACGCTTTTTTGCTCATCTTTTATTCGAATGTCTTTGTTTTGAGCTTGATTGATAGTGTCGTTTTGCAATTTTGACCCCCTTATTTTCAAGTTGACCGATGAAAATCATCCAAAACGGAAAGTTTTTTTGTCTTTTATTTGGTGGAGAATATATAGAGTTTTATATTTGTGCCGCTAAAAGTCTATATGTAACACAGAATATTACATGAAACGTATCTTCCTCATAGGATATATGGGTGCTGGCAAGACTACCATGGGCAAGTCGCTGGCTCAGGTGATGGGATTAAGATTTATTGATCTTGATAACTTCATCGAGGCTCGTCATTCCAAGACCATCAAGGAGATTTTTGCCGAAGTGGGAGAGGAGGGTTTTCGACAGATTGAGCGCCGATCCTTGCAGGAAGTCGCCGAGTATGAAGATGTGATTCTTTCTCTTGGCGGTGGCACTCCCTGTTTCTTCGATAATATGGAGATCGTCAATGCAGCAGGTACTTCCGTCTATCTCAAACCATCTGAGGAGGTGCTGCTGAAGCGACTGATCAAAGGCAAGCATAAGCGTCCGTTGCTGGCTGACAAGACCGATGACGAGATTCTTCAGTTTATCCGCGAACAGCTGGCATGGCGTGAGCCATTCTATCTTAAGGCCAACATCATTTTCGAGGCTTCACATCTCGAAAACAAGGCAGATATCATTCATAATGCCGAAAAACTAGCTTCTCTACTTTAAAATCATATCCTTAAAATCCATGCGCATTAACTCTTATCATCTATATCGTGTTCTCATTCTACTGATCTGCCAGATAGGGTTCCTGTCTGTGGCATCAGCAGCACGAAAAGTTCCAGCCAAGCCGATGCCGAATTTCTCGGAAGCGGCCAGAATCCTGCGTGAGAATCGTGAAATTTACCAATCTTACGAAGACAGCGTCTTTGCCAGAACCGATGAGCAGACGTGGATCGATCTGATGTTCCGTCGTGCAGCGGTGTGCCAGAAGATGTATCCTGAGAACAATCGTATTATCAGCGAAATCACCAGTTATTTTGAGCAGAATCCGAAGCGTATTCCTTCTGCTGCTTACGATTCGCTTTTTAACATCCTCGAGGATATAGGAGGTTATAATGATGTTTTCCTGCTGGAACATTATACCAACATACTCCTGCCACATTATGAAGCCAAGAAAGATGTCACTCGTCTTCTGCAGCTCAACCACTATGCTGGCTACTGCTATGCCGATATCACCCGTGGTTATCAACCAGAGATGAAGGACAAGGCTGTGGAGTATTTCAAGCGCAATATCGAGTATGGCCGTCGTTATGCTTCACTGGATCCGGAGGCAGCGAGCGTCATCCCGCGTGACTATATCAATCTCTGTTACTATCTGGCCACTCTCGGAGCCATCTCTCCAGAAGAAGGCTTGGCCTATACAGATGAGTTTGAGGAATTTCTGAAGAAAAACAGTTCTCATTTCTCTGAAGAGGATCTGGCATTCTACTACGACTATCTTGACTATGTCCGCACTACATCTTTCCGCATTTACTCGATGAAGAAAGCTGACTGGACAGCGTCTGATTCTCTTGCACTTTCCAAGATGTTCGATGCTTCTCCTTTTGCCAGCGGTACCATGGAGAATTTGACTACACTTAACGATTCCCTTTGTTATTATCATGCCATGGCTCTGTTGGGCAAGATGCCTGTACGTCAGGCCTATCAGGAGAGCGACAAGCTCGAGATGAAGGTTTTTGAGCGATTCAGTCTGCTTGATAATATTGGAGAGCGAGAGCTGATGGACATCGTCGATGGCCTGGTCATCACACTACGACTGATGGAAGAAAGTCATGTAGATGAGTACTTTATGTCCCAGCGTGTCTCCTACTTCGTCTTCCGCCTTACTGACATGATTCAGCGACTGCGTATTGTCGGCAATTATGTTTTCTTCGATTATATCTTGTCAGACCTTGCCACTCAGGAAGTCGTGATCAATCATCTGCCATCGGTTATGAAAGAGCAGTTTATGAGCAGGGTGGCCGTGAAGTCGCAGGTCGGAACGGTCATTCATGTCAACATGGTAGAGAATCTGTGTGTCGCACTGTTCGAAAGCCTTTTTGACAAGCAACCTGAGATATTTTTAGGAGTGATGGATTGCCAGACGGTTGAAGAGCTGAAGGATCGCAGAAGTGAATTGATGCAATATGTTTCGATGGCAGCGCTTTTCCATGACCTGGGTAAAGCGCAAATGGCTGAGATCGTAGGAAATAACTTCCGTCGTTTGACAGATCATGAATTTGAAATCATTAAGATGCACCCTGAGAAGTCTCAGGCGTTCTTCAAACTCGATCCGCTTTTCTCCAAGTATCAGGATGTAGCATTAGGTCATCATAAATGGTATGATGGCAAGGGTGGATATCCTGCATCGTTCGATAATACTGCATCTCCTTGGCGACCGATGATCGATCTGATTACGATTTGTGACTGTATCGATGCTGCTACCGACTATCTCGATCGTAACTATCGTGTACCAAAGACTCTCGAACAGGTAGTGAAGGAGTTGGTGGCTGACGCTGGCACCCGCTATAATCCAGCAATGGTCAAGGTTTTGTCCGAGGACGAATCCGTATTCGAAAAGCTGAATAATATCATTGTTGGCGACCGTCCACGTCAGGCCAGCATGGTGCGAGCTCGTTATATCCATGTGAAAGAAGAAAACTAAATTGCATTTTGCTATTTTGTAACGTATAGTTGACCTTTTGCTACGATTTGTCGATAAATCCGAGAACTTTGTCAAAAATATTTGGCAGTTCTCGGTTTTTTCTATATCTTTGTACCACTCATTTACGTATGTTTAAGGTATTCTGATTATTTATATACATATTATTATACTTAGTTAAATGTTATGGAGAATCCAAAGATTATTGAGACTCCCGAAGTAGTTGTTCGCTTCTCGGGCGACTCTGGTGACGGCATGCAGTTGGCCGGTACCATCTTCTCAACTGTCGCTGCCATCCTTGGCAACGAGATCTCTACCTTCCCTGATTATCCTGCAGAGATGCGTGCCCCGGTCGGTTCGCTCGGTGGTGTATCTTCTTATCAGGTACACGTAGGTAAGAAGGTCTATACCCCAGGTGATGAGTGCGACGTACTCATCGCAATGAATCCTGCTGCGCTCAAGCAGAACGCTAAGTACCTCAAGAAGGGTGGCGTTCTGATCTATGACCAGGATACTTTCGTTAAGTCTGGTTTTGAGAAGGCTAAGTTCACAACCGAAGATCCTTTCCAGGAGATGGGTATTGCCGACAAGTATCAGATCCTTGCCGTACCTGTCACTGAGAGCACCAAGGCTTCTTTGGCAGACTCTGGCATGGACGCTAAGTCTATCGCTCGTTGCCGCAATATCTTTGCTCTCGGTTTCGTATTCTGGTTGTTCAACCGTCCTATCGAGAAGGCTATCGACTTCCTTGCCAGCAAGTTCGGCAAGAAGCCAGCTATCCTCGAGGCTAACATCAAGGTCATCCCCGACGGTTTCAACTATGGTGCCAACACCCACGCCAGCGTTTCTACCTATCGTGTAGAGAGCGAGAAGGCTGAGGCTGGTATCTATTGCGACGTGAAGGGTAATGCTGCCACTGCATACGGCCTCGTTGCTGCTGCTGAGAAGGCAGGTCTCAAGCTCTTCCTCGGTTCTTATCCTATTACCCCTGCTACCGACGTTCTCCATGAGCTCTCTAAGCTTAAGTTCCTCGGCGTCACTACCGTACAGGCAGAAGACGAGATCGCTGGTATCTGTACTGCTATAGGTGCTAGCTTCGGTGGCGCACTTGCAGCTACATCTACCTCTGGCCCTGGCATTGCTTTGAAGTCTGAGGCTATCGGCCTCGCTGTCATGGCTGAGCTCCCACTCGTTGTGATCGACGTTATGCGTGGCGGTCCTTCCACCGGTCTTCCTACCAAGACTGAGCAGACCGACCTCCTCCAGTGTCTCTATGGCCGCAACGGTGAGTGTCCTGCTGTCGTTATGGCTGCCAGCACTCCAGTTGACTGCTTCAAGAGCGCTTACATGGCTTCTAAGATTGCCCTCGAGCACAATACTCCAGTCATTCTCCTTACCGACGCCTTCATCGGCAATGGTTCTTCTTCGTTCCGCATTCAGGATATCGATGGCATGCCAGCCATCAAGCCAGCTGTCGCTGCTGAGGGAACCATCGACTACCAGCCATTCGGCCGTGACTCTGAGACCTATGTCCGTCTCAAGGCTGTTCCTGGCACAGAGGGCCTGATGCACCGCCTCGGTGGTCTTGAGAAGACTCCTGCTGGTGCTATCACTACCGATCCTGTCATGCACGAGACCATGGTCAAGAACCGTCAGGCTAAGATCGACTACATCGCTAACGTCATCCCTGACCTTGAGGTCAAGGGCGATGCGGATGCTGATACTCTCGTCCTCGGTTGGGGTGGTACCTACGGCCACATCGCTGCAGCTGTCGAGAACTGTCGCGCTGCGGGCATGAAGGTCGCTAGGCACACTTCACCTACATCTCTCCACTCCCAAAGAACACCGCAGACGTTCTCAAGAAGTATAAGAACATCCTCTGCTGCGAGCTCAACAATGGTCAGTTCGCCGGCTACCTCCGTTCGAAGATCGAGGGCGTAAGCATCAAGCAGTTCAATGAGGTGAAGGGTCAGCCATTCCAGATCTCTGACATCGAGGCTGCCATCAAGGCTCTGTAATTAGTAATTTGTAATTAGTAATTTGACTATGTATACACAAGCAGATTTTAAGTCTGATCAGCCTTTGAAGTTCTGTGCTGGTTGTGGTGATCACGCAGTTGCTGCATCGATGCAGAAGGCTATGGCTGAACTCGGTATCGCACCAAGTCAGACAGCTGTTATCTCAGGTATCGGTTGCTCAAGCCGTATGCCATACTATATGAATACTTACGGCATGCATACCATCCACGGCCGTGGTTTGGCTATCGCTACCGGATTGAAGACCGCACGTCCTGACCTCACCGTCTGGAACGTCAGCGGTGATGGTGACTGTCTCGCCATCGGTGGCAACCACTTCATCCACGCCATGCGTCGTAATATCGACCTCAATATCGTCCTCTTCAACAACAAGATCTACGGCCTCACCAAGGGTCAGTACTCTCCAACCTCAGACCGTGGCCTCGTGTCTAAGTCTTCACCTTGGGGTACTGTAGAGGATCCATTCTGTCCTGCAGAGCTTTGCCTCGGTGCTCGTGGCAACTTCTTCGCACGTGCCATCGACGGTGATATCAAGGGTTCTGTTGCCTGCATGGTAGCAGCAGCTAAGCACAAGGGTGCAGCTGTCGTCGAGGAGCTTTGTAACTGTGTCATCTTTGCCGACGGCATCCACAAGCTTGTCACCGATCCTGCTGTCCGTGCCGACAAGACCATTGTCCTCGAGCATGGCAAGCCAATGATCTACGGTAAGGATCGCAACAAGGGCCTCATCCTCGATGGCTGGGACATCAAGCCAGTGACCATCGGTGAGAACGGCATCACCGAGAAGGACCTCCTCGTGCATGACGCTCACAAGGCCGATCCAACCTTCCACCTCAAGCTCGCTATGATGGGTTACAGCCCTTACGGCTACGCTGGTGCTACCGATGAGCTTCCAATTGCTCTCGGTGTGATCCGCGACGTAGAGGCAATGACTTACGATCAGGCCGTCAAGGAGCAGATCGAGGACGTCAAGGGCAAGAAGCCACAGCGTACTCTAAAGGATCTTCTTCTCTCAGGTGATACTTGGGAAGTAAAGTAATCTGGACAAGACATATTACAAACAGGAAGGTATCATACAGATTCGTGTGATACCTTCCTGCGTTTGTGAAGGTACTGCAGAGATTCGCGCGAGCCCTTCCCGCAGACGGGAAGGTATCGCAGAGATTCGAGCAATCCCTTCCGACGAATGGGAAGGTATCGCAGTGATTTGTGCGATCCCTTCCGACAGTCAGGAAGGTATTCCGGTGATTCGTGCAATCCCTTCTTTTGTGTATAACAAGACTAAGAAATCGTTGAAAAATGCGCGAAAAATATGTTACACAACATAAAAACGGAAAAAAGAGGGGTAAAAATTTTTTTATTTCCACATTTTATTTATATATTTGCCCTCGTGTTTGAGATGTTTCCTTACGCTCAGACCTAATACCTATTATAATATATACACCTTAAAGTAAATACAAACCTATGAAAGTCTACAGTTCGAAAGAAATCAAGAACATTGCCCTGCTTGGCAATGATGGTTCGGGTAAGACTACACTTACCGAGACACTTCTCTACATCGCTGGCCAGATCGGTCGTAAGGGCCGCATCACACAGCAGAGTACTGTGAGCGACTACTTCCCAGTTGAGAAAAACTACGGATACTCAGTATTCAGCACCGTCTTCCACGTGGAGTGGAATGGCAAGAAGCTCAACATCATTGACTGCCCAGGTATGGACGACTTCGTAGGTCAGGCCAGCACCGCCATGAGTGTGACCGATACCACAATTCTTCTAATCAATGGTTCAGTAGGTCCTGAGGTCGGTACTCAGAACCACTTCCGCTATACCGAGAAGCTCCAGAAGCCTGTCATCTTCCTCGTCAACCAGCTCGATAGCAACGAGTGCGATTATGACACCATCGTAGAGGATCTCCAGATGAACTACGGTTCGAAGGTAATGCCAGTGCAGTATCCTGTTGAGACTGGCGATAACTTCCACCAGCTCATCGACGTGATCCTGATGAAGCAGTTGACATACGGCCCTGACGGCGGTGCTCCTACTATTGAGGAGATCCCTGCAGATCAGATGGATAAGGCTCAGGAGATGCACAAGGCGCTCGTGGAGGCTGCTGCAGAGAATGATGAGGGCTTGATGGAGAAGTTCTTCGAGACCGAGCAGCTCACTGAGGATGAGATGCGCGAGGGTATCCGCAAGGGTATGGTTACCCGTTCGATCTTCCCTGTCTTCTGCGTCTGCGCAGGAAAGAACATGGGTGTCGGCCGCTTGATGGAGTTCTTGGGTAACGTAGTTCCATTCGTTGACGAGATGCCAGCTGTACATAACTCTCGTGGTGAGGAGGTTGCTGTCGATCCAGCGGCTCCTGCCAGCCTCTATTTCTTCAAGACCGGTGTCGAGCCACATATCGGTGAGGTTCAGTACTTCAAGGTAATGAGCGGTACCGTCAAGGAGGGTGACGATCTCACCAATGCCGACCGTGGTACTACCGAGCACATGGCTCAGCTCTTCGTCTGCTCAGGTGCTAACCGTGAAAAGGTCAGCGAGCTCCAGGCAGGTGATATCGGTTGCTCTGTCAAGCTGAAGGACGTTCGTACTGGCAACACATTGAACGCCAGCGCTGTCGATAATAAGTTCAACTTCGTGAAGTATCCTGCTTCTAAGTATACCCGTGCTATCTCGGCTAAGAATACTCAGGAGACTGAGAAGATGATGTCGGCTTTGACCCGTATGCGTCTCGAGGATCCTACATGGGTCGTTGAGCAGAGCAAGGAGTTGCGACAGATCCTCGTTCATGGTCAGGGTGAGTTCCACCTCCGCACTTTGAAGTGGCGTCTTGAGAACCTCGATAAGGTACAGGTTGACTTCGCTCCACAGCGCATCCCATATCGTGAGACCATTACTAAGATTGCGCGTGCTGACTATCGCCACAAGAAGCAGTCGGGTGGTGCTGGCCAGTTCGGTGAGGTACATCTCATCGTAGAGCCTTACTATGACGGTATGGAGGATCCTGTACTCTACACCATCGGAGGCAAGGAATATCGTGTGACTATGAAGGGTAAGGAAGAGGTTGATCTCCCATGGGGTGGTAAGCTCGTCTTCATCAACTCTGTAGTCGGTGGTGCTATTGATAACCGCTTCATGCCAGCTATCCTCAAGGGCATCCAGCAGTGTCTGGAGCAGGGTCCATTGACCGGCTCTTATGCTCGTGACGTACGCGTCGTTGTATATGATGGCAAGATGCACCCAGTTGATTCTAACGAACTTTCGTTCATGTTGGCAGCTCGTCAGGCATTCAGCGAGGCCTTCCGCAACGCAGGTCCTAAGATCCTCGAGCCAATCTATGACGTTGAGGTATTCGTACCAGGCGATAAGATGGGTGATGTGATGAGCGACCTCCAGAACCATCGTGGCATGATCATCGGTATGGGTGCTGAGTCAGGCTACCAGAAGCTCCAGGCTAAGGTACCTCTGAGCGAGATGGCCGACTACTCTACCACCCTCAGTTCATTGACCCAGGGCGCTGCTTCATTCATCATGAAGTTCGCAAGCTACGAGCTCACTCCAACCGACGTGCAGAACAAGCTCATCGCTGCTCATGACGCAGAGGCAGAGAAGTAATTTCTTACAGAAAAATAGGGTAGTTGACTGACAAAATCACTACTTTACAGTAAAAAATGCGGATCGAAACTTAGATTTTCGGTCCGCATTTCTTGTTTTTACGTTTTTTTATTTATATTTGCGCGTTATATTGTCCGATAATTGACAAAAACTATCGATCTGTTTTCTCTGAATTACTAAACGATATGAACTATATTCGCCGCATATTCACCTTGCTGATTCTTCTGTGCTGCATGAGCCTGATGACCTCGGTTTCATTGCAGGCGCAGACGCTCGATACTTGTTTCGTAGGTCTCTGCATCGATAATGCAGAGCAGCCTTTTACTGTCAAGAATGACGCTAAGGGTAATCCTACAGGCTATATCTGTCGTGATGCACAGAATAATGTGCAGCTTTATACCAAGTGTCCGTTCATCAAGGTGGTCAATGAGTCAACCGGAGAGATGCGCGACAAATTGACTGGCGAGTACCGCGTTATCTATTTCAATCGAGGCAAGGCTTCGACCTACGATTATCGTCGTATTAAATCTGGCTCTGAGACGCGAGAATTCCGAAATACTCGTGTAAGAAATTTGCAGAACACCATCTATTTCCGTATCGATAGCGTCAAGGATGCCAAGATTACTTTCGACCTTGAGAATACTGGCAAGATTATTCGTGTACTCAATGCGAATATTCTCGATAACAACTCGCCAAAAGAAGCACTTGGCTTGCTCGATGGAGGTGCTTCTGATACTCCTGCAACTCCAGTCGATACCCCTGCTGTCGATGCCAAGAACGGTGATGTGAAGGCTGCAGCCGCAGATAAGTCCGCTGATAGTGAGGGTAAGGATAGTTCAGCTAAGTCTATTCTTTTGACCCTTTTGATTCTCCTTGGTCTTGCCGTCGGAGGCTATTTGGCTTACCGCGAATATAACAAGCGCAATAAGAAGGAGAGCAATATGGGCAAGCAGTATCATGGTGAAGGCAAGGCTGATACTCCTATTGTCAAGGCTCCAGTTGCTAAACACCAGCCAGGCAAGAATGCTCCTAAGGAAAAGCTTATTCAGAAGTTGGCAGACAAGCAGGTGAATGCCGAGCCTAAAGTCATTGAGAAAATCGTTGAGAAGGTTATTACGAAGGAAGTCCCTGTCGAAAAGATTGTCGAGAAGATCGTGACCAAGGAAGTTCCTGTCGAGAAGATCGTGACCAAGGAGGTCCCAGTCGAGAAGATTGTTGAGAAGATTGTAACGAAGGAAGTTCCAGTTGAGAAAATCGTCGAGAAAATCGTGACTAAGGAAGTTCCAGTCGAAAAGATTGTCGAAAAAGAGGTCGAGAAGATCGTTAAGATTGATAATCCTGAGCTTCTCAAGCAGATCGAGTCTCTGCGTGTCAATATCAGTCAGAAGCAGAGCGAGTATGCACAGCTCGAGAGCGAGATGAAGCAGAAACTCTCTGAGATGGAGCAGAAGTCTTTGCGAGCCAAAGCCGAGATCCTCCAGCAAGCACAGGATCAGGTTATCGCTATTCGTAAGCAGGCCGATGATCAGATCAAGGCTGCTCAGGAGGAGGCTCAGCAGCAGGTAGCTGCTACACAGCAACAGTCTCAGCAACAGTTGACGCAATTACAACAGGAGTGTGCACAGCAGATTGTAGCTCTCAAGCAGGCTGCACAACAACAAGTTGATCAGTTGCAACAGGAGAAGGATCAGAAACTTGCTCAATTGCAACAGGAAAAAGCAGAGCAGCTTGCCACTCTGCAGAAGGAGAATGCTCAGCAATTAGCAAACTTCCAGCAAGAGGCAGCTGAACAGCTGGCAGCATTCAAGCAGGAAAAGACTGAGCAGATCGAAGCTATTCAGCAGGAAGCTCAGCAGCAGGTGGCAGAGGCGCAACAGAAGGCTCAACAGATTGCAGAAGCGGCTAATGAGGATATTGCTAGATATAAACAGCGTACATCTGTACTCCAGCAGCAGGTAGCTGAGCCTCTTAAGATCAATCGTGAGGCTTTACGAGCTTCATTGCTCCTCATTGCGGATCAGATTCAGCAGCTCAAGGAAAATGTGGAGAGCCATAATGCGGACAATAACTACCACAACACTACCGTCCACATGTCCATTAAGTTCTCTCAGTTCTTGCAGTGGTTTGAGAAGACAGTCATGCAGGATGAGGCAGGTGCTATCCAGAGTGCGGGTGATCTCTATAAGCTGATGCAGGAGGAGTTCCGCAATGCTATCGAAAACAACTACTCTTGGATTTCTGAGTTGATTCGTGTCAACGCCTACAGCGGTATTTCGCCAATGTTCCTCTCTGAGGCAAAGCGTTCTGGCATCCTCATTGAGAATATGCATATTGCCGTGGCAGAGACCATTGGTCTCCTCGGACGATATGGCATCACTCTCGTCATTCCTCATCTTTTTGTAGATGATTTCGATGTCGAACACTATAAGCTCAACAACGCTCCGCTTATCAATTCTTTCTATCCTCATGGATTCAAGGAGCAGGAGATGGCTAAGCGAGGCGTCATCTACGACGTCATCCGCCCTGGCTACTCGCTCGATGGGGTGTTGCAGAAGGTGCCTGAGGTTAGTGCAATGATGGCTGTGGCACAATAAACACAACTCCCTCGCTACAACGTTCCTGTAGCGAGGGAGTTTTATGTTAGATTAAATTCACCTCTGGTTCAATATCGATTTCGAATTTTCTCTTTACCGACTTAACAATTTCTTGGCAAAGAGTAACGATCTCCTCCGGTTTTGCCCCTCCACGATTGACCAGCACCAGACACTGTTTCTCATACACTCCAGCGCGACCTACAGTCTTGCCTTTCCATCCACACTGCTCGATGAGCCAGCCTGCAGGGATCTTGATGAGCTCCTCATTAATTATATAATGTGGGATGGTTGCCTCCTCACCATGTGCTTTGATACGTTCGCTACCGCATCGCCACTCCTGCAGGATCCGCTCATATACAGCCTTCTCCACGACAGGGTTCTTGAAGAATGAACCTGCATTGCCGAGTTCCTTCGGATCTGGCAGCTTACCTTGTCTGATTTGTATTACAGCGTCACGAACCTCCTGAGGCGTAGGAGCCTCTTTGCCATTCAAAGCCTGTCTCAATCCTGCATAATCCAGATGCAGCACAGGGACTTTCGATAACTTCAGTACTACGCGGCTTACAATATAACGGCTCTTGGCCTCCGGAGTCTTAAGCAGAGAGGAGCGATAGCCATACTGCATGTCCTCGCAGGTTAGTTCACACTCCTTCTGGTCGATGACATCCCAGCAGATCACCTGCTGGATAAGATCCTTGACCTCCACACCATACGCTCCGATGTTCTGCACGGCAGCAGCTCCGGTTTCGCCAGGGATAAGCGAAAGGTTCTCTGCACCATAAAGGCCTCGTTGAGCACACCAGTCGCAGACGTCATCCCAGGTGGTTCCTGCCAGGACTTCAATGGTCTCTCCGTCGTTTCTTGGCGTGATTCCTTTCGCCTTGCAGTGTAGCACTACGCCTGGATAGTCTCCTCTGAAGAGCAGGTTTGATCCTGCACCGATGTGCCAGAAAGGAATCTCTCCCTTCTCACGTTGCTGCTGCATTAAGTCCTGTATCTCATCGTCCGCGAGGAGTTCCTGCAGCTCTTCCATCGTGTCGTATTCTGCCAGTACTGCGGCCTTCACATCCATGCCGAAAGTATTGAAAGCGAGGAGTGAAGTATTCTTTTTGATCGTTTTCATGGTTGCAAATGTACGTTATTTCCGTCATTTATCCAAATTTTTTCCTCCTTTATCGAGTTTTTCACCTCATTATTTGTTCGTCTCACTTATTCTTCGTAAATTTGTCCTCCTATGAAACATCATCTACCCTTCATCGGTTTGTTGTCCGTCATCTTCCTGTTGGTGCTCAACTCCGATCTCCTCTATATGGTCCAGTCGCGCTCGCTCTTCATGAGTGGTTCGATCTTCCTGGCTGACTGTCTGCGCGTGCCGGGAGGATTCCTGACGTGGCTCTCCCTCTGGTTCACGCAGTTTTTCTATTATCCTGTGTTAGGAGGTTCGATGCTTATTGTCCTGTGGTTGGCACTCTATGTAGTGTTGCAGCGCTCTTTCCGTCCTTCAAGCTCCTGGTCATGGGTGTTGCTCATTCCAGTTGTTGCCTTACTGGTCTCTACGGTCGATCTTGGTTACTGGATTTATCTGCTCAAACAGCATGGCTACTGGTTCCGTGAGACGTTAGGAACTCTCTTCGTTGCCTTGCTCCTCTGGCTCCAAGGCCGAGAGAATTGCCTCTGGCGTAATGTCTCAGCGTCTGTCCTTGCCCTGGCATCCTATCCCTTGCTTGGCTGGTATGCGGTTTTGGCTACCTTCTGTATCTTCCTTCGTCTCGTCAGACAGAAATTCCTCACTCCTCACTCCTCACTCCTCATTTTTCTATCGGCCCTTTTCCTTTTTCCCTTCATTGCTCGCCAGTATAGCGCCTTCCGTTCGGAGGAAGCTTTCTATGCCGGCTTCCCAGTCATAGAGTCCAACATGGATTTCTCTTGGGTGCTGACCATTCCGTTCTTCGTTGTCGCTCTGTCATTGTTGCTGCTTTGCGTCTTCCCGTTGCAGAAGACGCTCGATATCACATCGCGCCGACCTTGGCTCATCCCGACAGTTGTCATGACCATGCTCACGCTCATCGTCTTTGAGCGCAATGTCGGAGATGCCAACTATCACGCTGAGATGCGTATGTTCCGCCAGGTCGAGGATTCTCAATGGCAGGAGGTGCTCAACGAGATTCAGCAGGCAGGTGAGAGGGGAGGAGCTACCCGTCAGATGGCGCTCTGCAAAGATGTCGCATTGATCAATACGCAGCAGATCGATCGTATCTTTGAGTTCAGCAATGGTGAAGTCGACCGTGTGATGCGCGACTCGTGTGGCGCTTATATGCTCTATACCTCAGGTCCGCTATTAGCTCTGCATCATGGCATGGCCAATACGGCAACACGTTGGACCATCGAGAGTAGCGTGGAGTATGGACTCAGCGTTTCGGCGCTCAAGGTCCTTACGCTGTCGGCGTTGGTCAGTGGCGAGTCACAGCTGGCCGACAAGTATCTCTCCATGCTCAACCTCAATCTCTTTCAGTCTTCCTGGGTGCGACGCTATCGTCTGTTGGTCGTCGACCCTTCGCAGATCGATAAATTCCCAGAACTTGCTGCCATGCGCCTCCTGCACGAGTATCCTACTGATGAAATCAATAGCGATCATGGCCATGTTGAGGCTGAGGTCTACAAAGCTTTCAGCAATTTCATCAATCCCAATATGCCAGCAGTGCAGGAACTCGGAGTCTATTATGCTATGTTAGAGAAGAATCCTGTGCGCTTCTGGCCTCAGTTGCAGTTCTTTATCGAACTCAATCCGAAGAAGAAAGTCCCTGCCATCTTCCAGGAGGCGGCCTATCTCTTCCAGCAGCTTGATCCTGCCAGCATTCAGGGTGTCAGCTTCAATTTCTCCAAGGATGTCAATGACCGTTTTGCAGCTTTCAATCAGTATGCCAGCACCCATGCCCGTCCGGATATGAGCCAGCAGGAGATCGGAGAGATCCTCAAACCTAAGTTCGGTCATACCTTCTGGTGGTACTATTACTTCAATCATAGTACTTTATATTGATTATTATTCTCCCATGCGCAACATATTATTTTTCCTTCTCCCCTTTACCTTTTTCCTTCTCATCTCCTGCTCCCGTCCTGAAGTCCCAGTCACTTCGACGCCAGTAGGTCGACTGCCCCACATGCGTCCTGACTATGCCGACGTCACTATCCCCTGCAACATCGCTCCGCTCAACTTTGCCGTTATAGAGATCGGTTCGCAGCAGATTGTGGCACGATTCACAGCACCGGATGGTACTTCATACGTCTATGGTGGCTCTCAGAAAGTGCTCTTCGATGCCGACGAGTGGCGCGAACTCCTCTCCAAGTCGCGTGGTGGCAAGATGCAGGTCGAGGTCTACGCCTCAGACACTGAGGATCGTTGGGTCGCCTTCACTCCATTCTCCATCACAGTGGCCAACGATAGCATCGACCCTTATATCTCCTACCGTCTCATCCAGCCATCCTACGTCGGTTATGAGGAGTTGCGTATCGAACAGCGTTGCCTCGAAGACTTCTCTACGCGCGATATATATAATAATATGTGTCTCACCACCGAGACCAAGGGCCAGTGCATCAACTGCCATAGTTATCAGAACTATAGCACCGACAATATGCTCTTCCACATGCGCAAGGACTGGGGTGGTACGATCATTGTCCGCGATGGCGGCAAGCCTTTCAAGGTCAACCTTAAGACTCCTGAGACGATCTCTGCCGGTGTCTATCCCGCTTGGCATCCTACCTTGCCGCTCATCGCCTTCTCTACCGATAAGACAGCACAGTCATTCTACACCCACCATAATGACAAGGTTGAGGTGTTCGACGCGGCCAGCGACCTCATCCTCTATGACCTCGATCATAATGAGATCAGTAACATCCAGGCTGACCCTGAGGAGATGGAGATCTTCCCGGCGTGGAGTCCTGATGGCCGCTGGCTCTACTATGGCTCAGCGCATATCCGCTTCGGTGCCGATGGGGGAGATGCCGAGCAGGAGGCTATGGATCACTGCGATCAGGTGCGCTATGATCTCTATCGCCTTCCGTTCGATCCTGCTACTCATCAGTTTGGAGAGCGCCAGCTCGTCTATGCAGCCTCGGCCGATAGCATGAGTGCAACCTTGCCTCGCCTCTCGCCTGATGGACAGTACCTTGTCTTCTCACGTGCGCCCTATGGTTGCTTCCATGTCTGGCACCATGAAGCCGACATCTATGCCATCCGACTGCAAGACTCAGCTGGTCAGCTTCTCGACAGCCTTGCAGCTCCATTCCGCATCAGCAACCTCAACTCCGACTGCTCCGAGTCCTATCCGACCTTCTCCAGCAACGGTCGCTGGCTCATGACTGCCTCTCGTCGTGATGATGGCAACTATACCCGTCCCTATATCGCCTACTTCACCCCTGATGGTCAGTGCCATAAGCCTTTCGAACTCCCTCAGGAGAATCCCGCTTACTACACCCTCACCCCCTTTTCCTTCAACCGTCCTGAATTCATGCGCCAACCCGTCTCCACCTCCGTTGCAGACTTCGCTGAAGCTGCCAAACGCGACGCGGTCAATGCTAAGTTCGCGAAATAACAAATTTCGGTCGGAATCTGATCCTCTTTATTGACCGAACTCGGTTATAAAACTGCTCAAATAGATTAATTTAATATGTATTTCAGCACTTTTTGTCTTGTAAAAGTGCTGAAATGATAGTTTTTAAACCTCGTTTCAGCAGTTTTAAGGTCTTTTCCCTTGCATGATAAATAAAAAATAGCTATTTTTGCAGCAGAAATAACTCAATGGATATGCAAGAAGTATTAATCGGTAGACACCGTGAACAACTCGATTTAGAAGCGTATTTGAATTCAAAAAGATCTGAGTTCGTCGCTGTCTATGGACGTCGTCGTGTGGGCAAAACCTTCCTTGTGAGAAAGGTAATAGCGGATAAATGCTGTTTTCAGATGACTGGCATGGAGAATGTCGGCACATCCGAACAGTTAACTAACTTTTATTTGAGCTTTCGTAAAGTATATGCAGATGCGAAACGGTGTGATAACTGGCTTGAAGCTTTCGACCAGTTGTGCTGTTATCTTGAGAGTCTGAAAGATGAGGTAAAGATTATCTTTTTTGATGAGCTTCCATGGTTCGATACTGGCAAATCTGGTTTTGTGAGCGCTCTTGAACATTTTTGGAATGATTGGGCTTCGGCGCGTCAGGATATCAAGTTGATTACTTGTGGCAGTGCTGCATCTTGGATGCTTGATAATCTGATCAACAATCATGGAGGATTGCATAATCGTGTTACACATCAGATGTTGATTGAGCCTTTTTCTCTACGTGAATGTAGAGAGTATTTTGAAGGATTGGGTTTTGATTATGGGGAGCGAGAGATCGTCGATTATTATATGGTGTTTGGGGGTATTCCTTTTTATCTTTCTTTAATGAGAAAGGAAGAGGGTGTCGCACAGAATGTTGATCGTCTTATCTTCTCTTCAACCGGCGAATTGCGTTCGGAGAAAGATAATTTGTTCAAGTCTCTTTTTAAGCATAGTGAAGATTATGTACGTATCATTGAAGCACTTTCAGCTAAAGGAAAAGGCTTGACTCGCGCAGAACTGCTTGACGCAACCAAACTACACAATAATGCACGGTTTACCAACATGCTTCAAGAGCTTGAGGACTGTCGTTTCATCCGTCAGTATCAACCGTTCGATGATAAGAAACGTATGGTCTCTTACCAATTGATTGATCCGTTCCTGCATTTCTGCTACCATATACAAGACAAGTGTAGGTATCAGGACGAGCATTTCTGGTCGAACAGCCTCAATTCACCATTATATAATACTTGGTGTGGATTGTCATTTGAAATGCTTTGCTTGAATCATATACCTCAGATCAAGGAAGCACTCGGGATTACGGGGGTGCAGACCGCAGTCTATAGTTGGAGAACTCCATCATCCGTAAGCCGTGGAGCACAGATAGATCTGATCATTGACCGCGCAGATCATAGGGTAAATCTTTGCGAAATGAAGTTCTCAAGGGGGGAATATGTTATGTCTAAAGCGGAACGCGAGAAACTGGAGCATCGTGTCGATGCATTTGTATCCTGCACAAACACTCGGAGCTCTGTTCTAGTTACATTGATTTCAAGTTTTGGTATTCAGGAAAATACGAATAGCCACTTTATAAACAGTCAAGTCACGCTGAAAGATTTGATAGGGTAATTAACCTTCTGTTATTCAGCGATTATATGGCGATATACACTTTTTGTCGCTTAAAAAATCCAGATTTTGCAATTTATACCATCATTTTTTCTCTTTTCTTGTTACAAAATGCATTTTTTTTGTTACATTCTTTAAAATAATTAAATGTATTTGTTCATCATATTAAAAAAACTCCTATCTTTGCATTTGTAAAATATTGTTTTTTAGCAGTTAGACTCCTGCGGAAAACAAACCAACTACCAATAATGCGCATTATCGGTAGCAAAACAGAAAATTAATTATAAACAAAATAAAGAACTGAGTTATGAAAAAAACTGCTTACTATTACCTTTCTCTCGCTGCCATAGTAGCAGGAGGCTTGGTGTCGTGCCAGGATGAGAATCAAGGGTTTACCCAAGATGAGATCAGTTATGCTGCTACTCAGCGTAACTATACGAAGAATTTTATTGCAAAGTATGGTGAGATTGATCCTAATCATACTTGGGGGTTCGACAATAATGTGACTCGTGCTTGGTCTGATGATGGACATGGCTATTTCAAGGTTAATCGTCAACGAATCGCAAATGGAGAATCTGAAGGTTTTGAGTCTAATATGGGAGAAGAGATGTTTAACTATTGGAAGAACACATTGCCTCCTGCAGTAGAAGAAGATGAGGCATTGTATGTCCTTAAATATGTATATAATCACCCTGATGAAGGAGATACACGTGATATTTTCTCTTCCTATTATATGCAAGCTGTCGGTAAAGTACGCCATACTTATACATACAAAGACAATAATGGATACACACAAAGTGTTATTGGTTGCGGTCAAATGGATTACTTAAATGTTGATCGAGAGCATAATTTAGATTATAATGGTGGTAATGCCGGATGGACATGTACTCCAGTATTGAACTCAGATGGTGTATGCACAGGTTTTACGAATGTCTCTATGTCTCAACCGCATGATGCTTTAGTTGTTAAAGCCGCAACAACATCACCAAGTTATAAGGATTCTAATGATAACGGTGATAAAGTATTTGACCACTATCGCTATTATGAAATAGAGTACCCAGAAGGAAGTGGACATTTCGGCACATATTTGTGCTTTGATTATGCTTCTTATAAGTTTGATGGAGAGCCCAAGGCTACGAATGTGGAGGGAGATCTCCATTTCGATGATTGGGTTGTAAAGATTGTAGATGCGCATCGTGTAACTAATCGTGTCTTCTGTGAGGATTTGGGTAGTATTCATGACTGGGATTTTAATGATCTTGTATTTGATTATTGTATAGAAGCAGGCGTTGTCAACATTGATGTTCTTGCTTTTAGTGGCACCTTGCCTCTTGGCTCTGATTTCGCTGATGGTGAAAACCACATTCTTATTGATGAACATGAGCCTGTAGGAGCAGAGTCTGGTCATGCATTCTTACCTAAGGTAGCTCCAGTATTAGCGTCTTATAGGTTCGAATCTGCTTATACAGATATTCAGCAATTTGCTTTCTGGGCAGTTCATAATTCAACATCACAATGGGAAACCGGCAAAGATAATCACGACATTCCTGTTAATGCAAGATGGGCTATCGCTAATTTTTCAGGATGTGCTCCGTGTATGATTCAGGTTCCTACGACTGTTGATTGGCCAGATGAAGGTCAAGATATTAGTGATAAGTACTCAAAATTCTCTGAATACGTAACTAGTGGCGGAAACGCACATAAGGGTAAATTCTGGGAATAAAATTTCATAGATGGATCAGGGAATAGATTCTTGAGCCACATCCTAAATAATAACAGCGACTAAGATATCTTAGTCGCTGTTATTATTTTACGCCTTAATCATTCTTTTCTGGTATTTTTAAGGCATTAGCCCCCATCGACTTTTTTTGCAAAAGTTGTTATGTTTTGTAAATTCCGATCAGTACAATAACCCCTGATTTTTATGTTCTTCAGCATGTTTTGATTATTTTCTGGCATTTAAATTTGGTTGAGATTCTTTTAAACGCTACCTTTGCATCATCATTCGATATATTACATTACCTTATGGTATTGATAACGGAAAATACTTATATTATTTAAAAGGAGTAGATTTTATGAAGCGTTTGATGTCTATTATTGAGGGTATGGCAGTCTTTTCATGTTTGGCAGTTGTTACAAGCTGTCAGGAGTATCTGCCTTTTGATGATCATGATCTCACGGTTCAAACATACGAGAAAGATTTTGTCAGCACTTTCGGCAAGCCAGCAGAAAACCATCAGTGGGGTTTTGTGCAGCAGCCTATCATTGATTATTCTGCCGGTCAAACACGTGCTTGTCTCACAAATTCTAATCTGTGGAATAAGAATTTTGGCCTTGATGTCCCAGTACCTCTGACTGCAGATCAGAAGACTGTGGTGACTAAATGGTTTGAGGAGCATCAGAACCCTAGTAGCATTACTATTAACTGGGCAGATTATTTTGTTCAGCAGGTCAGTTCGTCTCAGTATGGTAATAATATGAACCATATGTGTGATGGAGATACTCATATTGAGCGTTTTAACTCTGGCAAAGGCTCTTCTACCAATGTAGAAATGGCAGACGGCACTGTCTGGTATGATGAAATCATCTATATGCATGACCAGCCTTATAATGATTTTTCGTATTATGAGTCTTTCGGTAGCACTCTTATGAAAAATCATTATGTTCTGGTGCTTGGCAGTACTATTGATCCACAGAATGAGCACGGATTGGCCGGAATGTTCTTCCTCGGCTTTGACTATGAGGCTCAGGGGCAGAATGATAACCAGAAAATAGCACGTGATTACTTCTTCAATGACTGGATTGTAAAGATTACTCCTGCAAATTCGCAGTTCAATAGCGATAATCGTATTGTTCGCGTATTGTGTGAGGACCTTGGCAATGATGATGCAGACTTCGACTATAATGACATTGTCTTTGATGTGTCGTTTATTAAAGAAGATGGAATACCAAAAGCTAAGATTACAATCCAGGCCGTAAGTGGTACTTTGCCAATTTACGTGGGCATACATCCTTCTAGCGCAAATAGTGACTTGTATGAAGCTCATTATCTGGTAGGAGAGAATGAGCTTCGTCCAGTGAATCGCCCTAATGCGACTGCTAATTATACGGTGCCATTGAGTGATATGGGCATCAATACTGATGGAAATATTACTTATGCATCAGCAAAAGATATCCCAATCTATGTCGTTGGAGAGAATGGCGTGCACGAGATCGGCAATTCTGTCATCCCTCAAAAGATTGCTTGCTCAGTCAATGCTGTTTGGCCAACAGAGGGTCAGCGAATTGATAACTGTTACGAGCATTTCAAGGATTGGATTGTGGATGAATCTACAAATATGGAGTGGGTAACAGAACCTGGAAATACTGGTAACAATCAGAATACACAGGCTCCTGAAGAGGAAACTCAGACACCAGAAGAGGAGGTTCAGACTCCAGAGGAGGAAACTCAGACACCTGTTGTTACCCCAGAAATAGATGAAAATGCAGTTAGTGTTTTCTCTGGTTCAAAAACCATGAATAATTGGGGTGATGCCGCATTTACTTTACTTGATGCAGGTAAGAATGAGAACGTGATCTCTAGTGCGATAAATGCAGGAAAGAAGAAATTGACTGTAATTCTTTCTTCTTGTGCAACCTCTTATGATGTTTTCTTGTGCACAACTTGGTCACAAGATGCAAATTTAGGATCAACTCAGACCGTTACTGTTAATGGCTCTACTTCTCAATTCAGTTTTTCTTTGACAGAAGCTGATGCAGCTACGATTTCACAAGCAGGCTTGATGATAAAGGTAAAGGCAAATAACAACACAGAAGGTGGTAAACCTATGATTATCTCAAGTGTCATTCTGGATAATGACTGAGAATGATCATTGGGACGAAATAACATAAACAAACGCGTCGGCTAAGAATTCTTAGTCGACGCGTTTGTTTATAGAGTGGGCCATGTACCTGTCCCGATCCACTGAAGGTTGCTCGATCTATTTCAAGGAATCTTAATATTGATGCATATATTGTTCTTGGTGTTTGACTACTACTTACTCTGTATTCAAGAGCACGGGATCTCAGTCAGATGAGTGTTATATATGCCTCATCATATTCAAAGGTCTCCTCCGTCTTCTGTCTGTATTCCTCTACAACAAAACACAGCGGCTAAGGATTTCTCCTTAGCCGCTGTGTTTTATTAGAATGGGTCACGTACCTGACCCTATAATCTTAATTTGGAGTAATATCAGGGTAATCTTCAGTATTTCCCCACCAGAAAGGATTTTCAGCAGGTTCTATAACGAAATCCGAGAAACCGCTATGCTTATGTTCTATACGTTCATTCTCCGCTGGCCATTCAGTTCCGAGCATCACACGCAATAAATACGGAGCTTTACCTGGGGTATTAGCGATAAAACATTTTCCCATCATATCGTTATCGACTTCTATCTCAACGTTCTCAATACTCGTTTCTTCAATATAGAATAATGGAATATTATCGTTGAGGGTTTCCGAACCGACATAATTGGTAATATTCAAATTAGCTGTTAAATCATCACCTTTAAGGTCTTTCCCCGCAAAAGTAATTGGCAAAGTTCCACCCAAAGACTTAATTTCAATACTGATTTTTCCTAAGTCTTTATAGACACAATAATCAAAAACAAGGTCATTAAAGTCGAGGTCCAATGTAGATCCAAGATCCTCACAGAAAACTCTATACTTTTCATTAAGTCCTGGAGAGAGTTTCAAAATCCAATCATCAAATAATCCATCGCCATAATACGAACCATTCTGACCATGTGTAGAATAATCGAAACAAAGATAAAAGCCATAACCAGGTACCATATAATATCGATATGCATTATGAACTTCCTTTCCGATATGAGTATAACCATTGGGATTAGTTACACCAGCAGGGATTTCGAGATCTTGGTCATTTAACCACCAAGTACCGTCCTTTACATAAAATTCATCATTATCATTTGCTTGTATTCCGGTATCTTTATCATTAATGATCCAAGTATTGGTTTGCCAATGTTTGTATCTATTAAGACTTAGGTCTCCATTGTCACTACACAAATAAAATGGATCAAAAACAGCCGTATTGGTAACATAATAATCATAACCAGTACTATTATTATAACTTTCGAAATGAACTTTATCGAAAGTTAATTGATCCATGTGCTCATTATTAACTACATTACCTTTCTGGTACGAACTATTATTACTATTACCGTTATGAATATAATTACCATTAGCATCAGCTTTGTAAGTTTGAATACCACTATGAGGATTCAAATTTAGATTCTGAATAAAATAATTATTCAGTGGGCATGTAGTAACATAGTCATCTGGATGATCTATTACATACTGGCGAACATACGCCCTTTCCTCATCTGTAATTGGTGCCGGTGCATTTTGACAGACAAAGTCTGTAGCATACCAATCATCATCGTTACCTGATCCACCCCCAATATGTGCAGCCTTTGCAGCACTTCCATCAGTATTACGAGTAATACGATACTGATTGGACTCATCTGGATACAAATCAATACTCAAATCATTTACAGCACGTGTCCTGACACTACCGAATCCCCAAGTATGACCAGGAGCAATCTTTCCATATTCACGTTCGAAGTTTTCATTATACTCCTTCTCAAACTTTGCATAAGAGATCTCCTCTTTGGTGAATCCCTGATTTTCATCCTGGCACGACACCAAACCTCCTGCTACTATGGCAGCGAGAGAAAGGTAATAGTAAGCAGTTTTTTTCATAACTCAGTTTTTTATTTTGTTTATAATTAATTTTCTGTTTTGCTACCGATAATGCGCATTATTGGTAATTGAGCCAGTTAATCGAAAAATAAGGAGTAAAAATTCATTGATTGATGAGTGGATGATGTCGGTCATTACTGATGACTGAAGTTGGTCATTACTGATGACCGAGGGTGATGATAAGTTATGATAAAAATAATGACAAGGAAAGACACAAGGACTATCATTCATATAGTTTGTCAAACAAAAAAGCAGAATTTCAGGAGAAAATTTGGAAGTGTAAAGAATAATGTGTTACTTTGCGGTCGTAATAATATGATACTTTATAGTCATGAAACGTATATTTCTATTTCTTCTATTTGTAGTAACACTTTCTTTGACCTCTATGGCTCAGCAGAAGGCAAAGAAATTCTATGACGAGTCGCTCGATCCGATAGCTCAGATTGATGAGGCGGTAGTGAAGGCTAAGTCTGAGGGAAAGTTTGTGATCTGTCAGTTCGGAGGCAACTGGTGTCCTTGGTGTGTGAAGTTCGGCAATTTCATCGAGGAATGTGAGGAGATCAAAGAGGTAATCGATAAGAACTTCGTCTATATCCATGTGAACTATACTTCGCAGAAGGATGAGAAGTCACAGATCGCGAATAAGCGACTGGCTAATGCGGGTCGTTTCGGCTTCCCAGTGCTGGTGATTCTGCGAGAGGATGGAAGTGTGATGCACATTCAGAACTCATCATATCTGGAGGAGGATAAGAGTTATAACCGGACACGTGTCAAGAAATTCTTCGATGCTTGGACGCCTGCGGCTGTAAAATATTAATATTAAAATGTCAAAGTCAAATTATATAGCACAGTTTTCTAGTCATCTTTTTTGGGATGTCAGCCGCGAGGATGTAGACCTTGAGGCGAATGAGTCATTTTTGGTTCAAAGAGTTTTAGAATATGGCTTGCTGGAGGATTGGCTGCTTTTGCGTTCGCTATATGGTATTCCCAAAATTGCCTCTGTTGCAAAACGTCTCCGTACATTGGAACCTCGAGCTTTAGCTTTTATCTGTGCATTATCAAATACTTCAAAAACTGACTATCGATGCTACACTACGAAACAATCGAGCCAGGAACCTTGGATTTATTGAAGAATATCCAGTCAAAACCGGAATTCGCTGGTTTGCGTTTAGTAGGAGGAACTGCGCTCGCTTTACAACTCGGTCATCGTAAATCTGTGGATCTTGATTTCTTTGGCGTTATTTCTCTTGATTCTACAGCAATTGCCGAAATATTGTCTGAATTTGGGAAAGTAACGATTCTACAAGACTCGACAAATATCCACATTTTTGTGGTTAATGGAGTTAAGGTAGATTTCGTAAACTTCGAGTTCCCTTGGCGTCAGGAACCATTGATAGATGCGGGAATTCGGATCGCTCAGATGGAAGATATTGCAGCAATGAAGGTTACTGCAGTAATAGGCCGTGGAACTAAAAAGGATTTTATTGATATTGCGAATTTATTAGAAATATATACGATAGAACAAATATTGGATTATTACCAGAGCAAATATCCGAATGCGTCAAAGTTCATGGCAATAAAGAGTTTGCTGTATTTTGAGGATGCAGAAAGTGACCTCATGCCAGTAATGATGAAGCCTCAAACTTGGGAGGAAAATAAATCTAAAGTTATTGAGGCGGTTAACTCTTTACACTGATATAATTATATAATGTATATAGGTCAAAATGCGCGAAAATATGTTATAAAACATGTTTTCGCGCATGTTTTTTGTTTGAAAATTTGGCAGATTGCAGAATTTGCGCTATTTTTGCACGTAATTATGACATTTCTTTTTGCGTTAGGGAGGATGTCAATATCAGGTTGAAAGTTAAATTTATTATTAGATACAAAGAAATGAAAGTCCTTAAGTTCGGTGGAACCTCAGTGGGATCAGCTGAGCGTATCAAGAACGTTGCTAGCCTCGTATTGGAGGATGGCCAGTCAAAAATCGTTGTCCTTTCGGCTATGTCGGGTACTACCAATACCCTGCTCGAGATCTCTGGTTACTATCGTCTGCAGAATGCAGTAGGTGCCAGCGAGGTAATCGTGCGCCTGGAGCAGAAGTACAACGGCGTTATCAAGGAGTTGCTCTCGACCGCTGAAGGTCAGGCTAAGGCAAAGCAGGTAGTAAAGGGTATCTTCGAGTATATCCGCTCGTTTGCCAACCGTCCATTCACCATCTATGAGGAGAAGTGCATCGTAGCTCAGGGTGAGTTGCTCAGCACCAACCTGATGTATCTCTTTCTGCAGGAGAAGGGTGTGAAAGTTGCCTTCATGCCAGCGCTCGAGTATATGCGCATCGACAAGAATGCCGAGCCAGACTTCCACTACATCGAGGATCAGCTCAAGAAGATGCTGGCTGAGGCTGGCGAGCAGCAGATCTACGTAACTCAGGGCTTCATCTGCCGCAATGCATACGGCGACATCGACAACCTGCAGCGTGGTGGCTCTGACTACTCAGCTTCGATCGTAGGTGCTGCCATCCGTGCTGAGGAGATCCAGATCTGGACCGATATCGACGGTATGCACAACAATGATCCTCGCTTTGTGGAGGGTACCAAGCCAGTACGTCATCTGCACTTCGACGAGGCTGCTGAGCTCGCATACTTCGGTGCTAAGATTCTGCACCCAACCTGCGTGACCCCAGCTCGTATGTATAATATCCCTGTACGTCTGCTCAACACCATGGAGCCAAGCGCTCCTGGCACCATGATCAGCAACGAGACCGAGGCTGGCAAGATCAAGGCTGTAGCTGCTAAGGACGGTATCACCTCGATCCGCATCAAGTCAAGCCGCATGCTCCTCGCTTACGGCTTCATGCGTCAGGTATTCGAGATCTTCGAGCGCTACAAGACTTCTATCGACCTCGTTACCACCTCTGAGGTTGGCGTCAGCTTGACCATCGACAATGACAAGCACCTCGACGAGATCCTCAACGACCTGAAGAAGTTCGGTTCGGTAACCGTCGATAAGGATATGGTAATCATCTGCGTAGTAGGTGATATGAAGTGGGACAACCTCGGCTTTGAGAGCAGTGTCGTGGAGGCCCTCAAGGACGTGCCAGTACGTATGATCAGCTACGGTGGTAGCAACTACAACATCAGCCTCCTGATCAAGAAGGAGGATAAGATTAAGGCGCTGAAGGCGCTCAGTGCACACTTGTTTAATTAATTCTTGTCCTATGTTCCCCTTGAAAGATTTCGAAGGTGTACAGACACCTTTCTATTATTACGATAAAGCGCTCCTCCAGCAGACACTGGATACCATCAATGCTGAAGCTGGCAAGTACGAGGGTTTCCGCGTACACTATGCAGTGAAGGCAAATGTTGATCCAACCGTACTCAGCATCATCAACCAGGCTGGCCTGGGCTGTGACTGTGTGAGCGGTGGCGAGGTAGAGACCTGTCTCAAGGCTGGTTTCCCTGCTGAGAAGGTCGTCTTCGCAGGTGTCGGCAAGGCTGATTGGGAGATCAATCTGGCGCTCGATGCCAATATTGCCTGCTTCAATGTGGAGAGCGTGCCAGAGCTTGACGTGATCAACGAGCTGGCTGGTCAGAAGGGTAAGGTAGCCAAGGTGGCTATCCGTGTGAACCCTAATGTCGACGCTCATACACACAAGTATATCACCACTGGTTTGTCGGAGAATAAGTTCGGTATCTCAATGGAGATGCTCGAGATGGTCGTACATCATACCCTCGGCTTGAAGAACGTTGAGCTCATCGGCCTTCACTTCCACATCGGTAGCCAGTTGCTCGACCTCCAGCCATTCACCATGCTCTGCACTCGTATCAATGAGCTGCAGGACAAGATGGAGTCGTGGGGCGTGAAGCTCAAGACTATCAACGTAGGTGGTGGCCTCGGCGTGGATTATGTCAACCCAGACAAGAATCCTATCTCTGACTTCGCTGCATACTTCAAGAACTATGCTGAGAACCTGAAGCTGCGTGCTGGTCAGGAGCTGCACTTCGAGCTCGGTCGCGCCGTTGTCTGCCAGATGGGTTCATTGATCACTCGTGTACTCTATGTTAAGGAGGGTCTCAACAAGAAATTCGTGATCCTCGACGCTGGTATGAGCGACCTGATCCGTCCGGCTCTCTATCAGGCTCACCATAACATCGAGAACATCTCGGCTGCTGCTGGTAGCGCTACCGAGAAGTATGATGTCGTAGGTCCTATCTGCGAGTCTTCGGATTGCTTCGGCACTGACGAGGTATTGCCAGTGACCAAGCGTGGCGATCTGGTGGCTCTGCGTAGCGCAGGCGCTTATGGTCAGATCATGGCATCGAACTATAACTGTCGTCGTATTCCTGCATCGCTGGTGCTTTAAGCACGGGCGGTGCAGCCATATTTTCTCCTTATATATTATATATAATGTGTCGCATCTGTTGTTTGTTGATTCTCGCACTCTGTGCTATCGGTCTTCCTGCTCAGGAATTGACTGATAGTATTGATGTCGTGTCTCAACAGTCGACCATCGAGGATGAGGTTCAGATGACCGATGGCCAGCGGCAACTGATGCGCAAGGGAATCTCTCGCTCTTGGTGGAGAGCTCACCAGAACAAACAGAAGAACAGGGGTGTACGCAAGTCATTGCCTTATGAAGCACGACAAAGTGCTGATTCTCTGCGACGTGTGGTGATGAAACTGCAGTTGCCAGAAAAGGATGAGGACTATCTCTATGCGATGCGTCTGCCTTTGATCAGCAATGGATCGGTAGCAGATACTACCACGCTTCACCTCAGCGACTATATGCGCGAGAGGGATAACCGTGACATCCTGGCCGATGGCATCCTCCGTGGCTATGAGCATCATTATGATGTGCCACAGCTGATGGAGAAGGAACGTCACTTGAGTCGATTCAGATATGCAGAAGTCGATCCGCGTCGCTTCCGCTTCGCTCGTCGTAAGATAGACATGCCGACGCTGGAGAGCCAGATCATCGATACGCGAAACAATGTGCTGACCACTCGACTTGTGGATGAGGCTGAGCTTGACCTTGGCGATGCAACGCTCGAAGGCTTCGGCCAGCAGATTGTCCTGAAGGCTGACAAGTGGCACTGGAAGGGTGACCATACCCTGCAGATGCAGCAGACAGCGCTCTCGGACAACTGGTATAAGGGTGGCGAGAACAACATGTCAGTGATCAGTCAGCAGAAGCTCGTGGTGAACCGCTACGATGAGAACGCCAAGACAACGTTCGACATGATCATCGACCTGAAGCTCTCTGGCTACTACACCAAGGCTGATACACTGCATGCGATGAAGGTGTCGGACAACCAGTTGTCGCTCGACATGAAATATGGCTATAAGGCCTGGAAGAAATGGTACTACTCAACGCAGGTCTATGCCAAGACGCCTATTTTCGACCAGTATCAGTCGAACAATGCACAGACCAAGGCAACGTTCCTCTCTCCATTGGAGGTGAATGTGTCTGTGGGTATGGACTATAAGTACACTTCGCCTAACAAGAAGTTCGTATATTCCCTGATGCTGGCGCCTGTTTCATACAACTTGAAGTATGTGCGTGACGGCCGAGTCGATCCTGTCAGCTACGGCATTGACGAAGGTGAGTTTGCCAAGCATGAGTTCGGTTCGACGCTGACCAGCAAGTTGGACTGGAAGATGGGAAAATATGTCTCTTGGTCCAGTCGCCTCTATTGCTTTACCAGTTACTCATCGATACTGGCAGAGTTTGAGAATACATTCAATTTCAATATCAGTCGTTTCTTCTCGGCCAGAGTCTATGCTTATCCGAGATTTGACGATTCCCGAGACAGCCGCCTCCAGATCAAGGAGATGCTGACCTTCGGTTTCAGCTACCAGTGGTAATTGAAGAGAAAGATAATAATTAGCTCCTAAAGAAACAACCTATATATTACATTACTCATGGCAGAATTAGACATAAAGCGTGGCTTGCAGGATCTGTGGAATCTGCTCCTTGACAACCAGCGCATTGAGATTCTGGATAGCGCCATCGTGCAGACCTTCCGCAAAGGTGAGTCCATCTATAGAGTGGGCGAGGAGTCAGTATACCTGGTGTGCATGCTCAAAGGACGCGTGAAGCTTGAGAAACTTGGCATCGGAGGTCGTATGCAGATCATGCGCATGTTCCGTCCTGGCGATAACTTCGGATACAGAAGCTACTTTGCCGTTCAGGAGCACGTCACCGAGGCGGTAGCAATGGAGACCACGCAGGTAGCTTTGATCCCAATGAACCTCATTGAGCGCATCTGCATGGAGAATCCTATGCTTGCTATGTACTTTGTCCGCAATCTGGCCACCGACCTGGGTGCGAGCGATGAGCGTACGGTCAACCTGACACAGAAGCATATACGCGGTCGACTGGCCGACTCGATCATCTTCCTGATCGACAAATATGGCTTCGAACCAGATGGTATCACCATCAATGCACCACTCTCGCGTGACGATCTGGCCGCTCTCTCAAACATGACGACGTCCAATGCCATCCGTACCCTTGCCACCTTCGTCAAGGAGGAGATTATCGAACTGGAAGGCCGTCGTATCAGAGTACTGAGCCGTGAGAAATTGAGGCGTATCAATGCCAATGGTTAAGCAGATAGTGAAAAAAGAATAAATCGGGTGAGTTTCATCCGATTTTTTTTGTGTCATTGCGAAAAAAACTGTATATTTGCCACGGGATAAAACTCTTTTTCAGAGTACATCAGAAACTTAAAACATAAGAAGGAATGATCAGAAAGATTCTTATTGCCAATCGTGGAGAGATCGCCATCCGTGTGATGCGCGCCTGCTACGAGATGGGCATTCGCTCGGTGGCCGTCTATAGCGAGGCCGACCGTACGAGCCGCCATGTGCTCTATGCCAATGAGGCTGAGTGCATCGGTCCGGCACCTTCTAACGAGAGCTATCTCTGTTATGACAAGATCATAGAGGCAGCCAAGAAACATAAGGTAGACGCCATCCACCCTGGTTACGGTTTCCTCTCGGAGAATGCAGAGTTCGCTCGTCGTTGCGAGGAGGAGGGTATCATCTTCATAGGTCCTAACCCACAGACAATGATCGATATGGGTGACAAGATCCAGGCGCGTCGTCACATGATTGCCGCCGGCGTTCCTGTCGTGCCAGGTACACAGGATCAGCTCAACTCGGCCGAGGAGGCTGTCGGCGTGTGCAAGGCCATCGGATTCCCAGTCATGATCAAGGCTTCGATGGGTGGCGGTGGCAAGGGGATGCGCCTCGTTCATCGCGCTGAGGACGTCGTGGAGGCTTACAATACCTGTAAGTCGGAGGCTATGTCTGGCTTCGGCGACGATACCGTCTATATCGAGAAGTTCGTGGAGGGTCCACATCATATTGAGTTCCAGATTCTTGGCGACAAGCATGGCAACGTGATCCACTTGGGTGACCGTGAGTGTTCCGTCCAGCGTCGTCATCAGAAGGTGGTCGAGGAGTCTCCATCTCCATTCGTCGATCCAGAGCTCCGTCAGAAGATGGGAGCTGCCGCTGTGGCTGCTGCCAAGGCTGTGGGTTATGTAGGTGCGGGTACCATCGAGTTCCTCGTCGACAAATATAAGAACTTCTATTTCTTGGAGATGAATACCCGTCTGCAGGTGGAGCACCCTATCACTGAGGAGGTTGTCGGCCTTGACCTTGTGAAGTTGCAGATTGCCATCGCTGATGGTCAGCCTTTGGGCATCAAGCAGGAAGATGTGGTGCAGCGTGGCCATGCCATCGAGTGCCGTATCTGTGCGGAGGATACTGACAATAACTTCCGTCCGGCTCCAGGCGTCATATCACGCCTCGTCGAGCCTCATGGCCCGGGTATCCGTATCGATTCGGCTGTGTATGAGGGATATGAGATCCCGATGTACTACGATCCGATGATCGGTAAGCTCATCGTCTATGCTACCTCGCGTCAGTATGCCATCGAGCGTATGCGCCGAGCACTCTATGAGTATAAGGTAGCAGGCCTCGTGACCAACATCCGTTATCTGCGTCGTATCATCGATGTCCCTCAGTTCAAGGAAGGTAACTACGACACCTCATTCATTGAGACCAATCAGGACCGTCTGCGTCCACGTCCTGGCTTCAAGAATGACTCTGAGGATATGGCCATCATCGCTGCATATATCGACTATCTCATGAATTATGAGGAGAATAAGGGCGATGGAGTGACTGAGAATAGTTCCGCTCTCAACCGCTGGAGAGCATTTGGTTTACAAAAGGGCGTGCTGCGCGTGTAAGTTATGGAAATACAGATTGGAAATAGATTGGCCGAAGCTACTCTGTTGAGTAAGGAAGGCAACAACGTGTCGATCGAGATCGATGGCAAGGTATACAATGTGGATATCTGCATGTTTGCCAACGGTCAGGTGTCGATCCTCAATAACGGCATCTCATACAATGCTACGCTGATCAAGGGTGACTCCGGAAAGCACTATCGCGTAGGTCTGAACTACTCTAACTACGAGGTGGATATGCTTGACAGTCAGGCCAAATACATGCGTATGCGCAAGAAGGCTGACGCCGAGAAGCAGGCCGACAAGATCAAGGCTCCTATGCCATGTAAGATCGTCAAGGTCTATGTAGAGCCAGGTCAGGAACTCCAGCCAGGAGACATTGTACTCACCATCGAAGCCATGAAGATGCAGAGTAATATCTCTGTCACTGAGGCTTGTAGCGTGGCAGAGGTCAAGTGCGCAGAGAATGACTCTGTGATGGCTGAGCAGGTATTGGTAACATTAAAACTTAACGCATAAAATAATACATTAGTTATGAAAAAGATTATTCTTTCGTTAGTGATGGCAATTGCTGTCGTTGGCAGCGCGTTGGCAGGTGGTGAGAAGATCACAGGTGACTTCTCTGTTCTTAAGGGCCAGCAGGTCAATGTAGTATATGACTATTCGCAGATTGATATCGCAGGCAAGTGGAATGACGCTACTTACCCAGAAAAGAATCCAGAATGGGAGTCGATCAAGGTCGAAGCTTATGATAATTCTGTACAAAACATCCTGATGGAGATTCCAAAGTCAGGAATGACTGTAGGCAAATTCCCTGATGCTCCATATACCCTTCGCTTTGTAATTCATCGAGTCAAGAGTGAAGGCCGTACATTCGCAGATGTTATCCTGACCGACAAAGATGGCAAAGAGCTCGGTTCGATCACCGGTTTTGACGAGAAAGGTGGTGGTGGAATGAATGGCTACATGCCTTTCAGTGTTAATTACAAGCGAGGCATCGGTAAGGTGGCTCACCGTCTTAGCTCCTTGCTCAAGAAAATCTTTTAAGTCGTAGCTATGGAACCAAAGAAATTGAATGTCCGCGAGCGTATAGATATCTTATTAGATAAAGGTACATTCGTGGAAGTAGATAAATATGTGAAGCATCACTGCACCAACTTCGGCATGGAGAACAAGAAGGTGGCAGGTGATGGTGTAGTGTGTGGCTATGGCAAGATCGATGGCCGTATCGTCTTTGTCTATGGCTTTGACTTCGCTGTGTTAGGCGGCTCATTGTCAGCTGCTAACGCTGCCAAGATCGCCAAGGTACAGGATGCTGCTTTGAAGAATGGTGCTCCGATCATCGGACTTAACGATTCGGGTGGCGCTCGTATCCAGGAGGGTATCGAGTCGCTGTCTGGCTTCGGCGATATCTTCTATCGCAACGTTATGTCTTCGGGAGTGATTCCTCAGATCTCGGCCATCATGGGTCCTTGTGCAGGTGGCTCTTGCTACTCGCCAGCGTTGACCGACTTCATCCTGATGGTGCGCGAGGAGGCTCAGATGTTCATCACGGGTCCTAATGTCGTGAAGCAGGTGACACAGGAGGAGTGTGATAAGGAAACCCTTGGCGGTGCTGACGTACATAGCACGAAATCAGGTGTTTGTCAGTTTGTATGTGACAGCGACGAGGAGTGTCTGATGACCATTCGCGAGCTCATCGGCTTCTTGCCGAACAACAATATGGAGGACGCTCCGATGCATCCTGTCACCGATGAGGTCAACCGTGAGTGCCACGAGCTGGAGGGTGTCGTTCCTGCCGATCCTAACATTCCTTATAACATCAAGGATATCATCGAGCCAATCTGCGACCACCAGTATTTCTTCGAGATTGCTCCGAACTTCGCCAAGAATATCGTCATCGGCTTCGGTCGTATGGCTGGCCGTACCGTCGGCTTCATTGCCAATCAGCCACAGGTACTTGCTGGCGCTCTCGATATCGATGCATCGGAGAAGGGTGCGCGCTTCGTCCGTTTCTGCGACTGCTTTAACATCCCTATCGTGGCTATCGAGGACGTGCCAGGCTTCATGCCAGGCCTCAATCAGGAGCATGGCGGCATCATCCGTCATGGTGCTAAGTTGCTCTATGCGTTCGCTGAGGCTACCGTGCCAAAGATCACGCTCATCACTCGCAAGGCCTACGGCGGTGCATACATCGTGATGAACTGCAAGCAGTTAGGTGCTGATGTCAACCTCGCATACGAGTCAGCAGAGATTGCTGTCATGGGTGCCAAGGGAGCTGTCTCGATCCTCTATCGCAAGGAGACTCCAGAACAGCAGCAGGAGCGTATCAAGGAGTATGAGGAGAAATTCTCTAATCCATACTGCGCTGCAGAGCTCGGTTATATTGACGACATCATTTCGCCAGCAGATACCCGTAAGGCCATCATCGCAGGCCTCGAGTGCTGCAAGAACAAGAACCAGAGCAATCCTCCTAAGAAGCACGGCAATATGCCTGTCTAAAAGTAAGTTGCTACTTTTTTAGAAAGATAGCAAGTATACAACTATAGAAATCAATTTCAGGCCGTGGATATCAACACTTGGTACGTTGTGTTGATATCCACGGCCTGCTGGTCTAACACTACGTCCCTAGTGTTGGTTTCGTAGGTCGTGGAATCTAACACTAGGGACGTAGTGTTAGACTCGTAGCTCGTGAAAGCTGACATCGCGTACGCAGTGTCAGTATCCCATTTCGAGAAAACTAACAACGCGTACGCGATGTCAATATCAGTGGATTAAAATTCCTTTACAGAGTTCTGGAAGATTACTTTTTCTTCCAGAGCTTGGTCATATCCTCGAGAGTCTTGCCCTTGGTCTCAGGTACAAGTCGCCATACGAAGATAGCGGCGATGACGCAGATGACGCCATACATGCCGTAAACAAACCAGTAGCCGAGGCTGTTGGCCATAGGAACGAACGAGGTAGAAACGATCCAGTTGAAGATCCACTGGAAGGCAACTGCGATAGCGACTGCACCGCCACGGATGGTGTTAGGGAAGACCTCGGCGATGAGTACCCAGCAGATTGGACCCCATGAGAACATGAAGCTGGCTGAGTAAACCATGAGCGAGATCATGCAGTAGAGGGTGAGATCCTCGTTGCCGAAGGTGAGTGCTACGCCGAGAGCACCGAGAGCCATACCAAGCGAACCGACGATGAGAAGAGGCTTACGACCAAGCTTCTCGACGGTGAAGATAGCTACACAGGTGAAGCCGAGGTTGACGATACCATTGAATACGGTGAGTACCATTGGGTTATCGAAACCCATTGCCTCATAGATACGTGGAGCGAAGTAAAGAACCGCGTTGATACCGACAGCTTGCTGGAAAACAGAAAGCATGATGCCGACGAAGATGCAGAGGAAGCCGTAGGTCATGAGTGGCTCGGTCTTCACAGTCATGGTCTCCTTGATTTCCTTGAGGATGTCCTTAGCCTTCGAAGCACCATTGATCTTAGCGAGGATGCTCTCAGCCTTCTCGTCCTGACCGACAGAAGCGAGGTAGCGAGGAGTCTCAGGAACGAAGCAGATCAGCAAGGCGAAGAGACCTGCAGGAACCATCTCAGAACCAAACATATAGCGCCAGCCTTCAGCGATAGCCCACTGAGCCTCTGCGCCGTTGAGGATCTGGTTCATACCGTTGCCGATGCTCTCGATAGCTGGAGCGATATGGTCGCCAAGGATGAAGAAGTTGACGAAGTAGACGACGAGCTGACCGAAGATGATGGCGAACTGGTTCCAAGATACCAGCATACCACGGATGTTCGATGGAGCAATCTCACCGATGTACATAGGGCAGACGGCAGAAGCGAGGCCTACACCGACACCTCCGATGACGCGGTAGATGTTGAAGACGATGAAGAGGGTGAGGTTTGGTTCGCCCTTGGCAAGAACCATGGTCTCAGGACACATTGAACCCCATGCAGAGATGAAGAACATGATGCCGGCGAAGATGAGGCTCTTCTTACGGCCCCAGTTAGAAGCAAGCATGCCAGAGATGCCTGCACCGATGATACAGCCGATGAGCGCACTTGAGCTGGTGAAGCCGTGCCAGAAGTCGGTGTAAGTGAAGTCTGTGGCACCCATGAAGAAGGCCTGAAGCCCCTTCTCTGCACCAGAAATAACTGCTGTGTCATAGCCGAAGAGGAGACCTCCGAGTACGGCTACGAGCACAATCGAGAACAAATAGGATTTTGATCCTGTTTCGTTGTTTGTCATGTCGTTTTTAGTTGTTATTTGGTAATGTAATAATTGTTATCTGTTTAATCAATGGATCGAAATTATTGCTGCAAAGATAATAAATCTATCAATAAGTGCCAAAAAATATGAAAAATAATGTTTGAATTTGTAATGATAAGGTAAGAAAAATGTACTAATTTACCTATTTCGCATGGAAAAAGTGAAATATTTGGAGAAAAATGATCGCGGAATTGTTTAAAAATGTATCTTTGCACCATCTTTGCCTTCTTCCCTCCGTAAGGAAGTTAACAAGGATGTAATATTAGATTAATAAATATTGAAATTTGTAATTCAATGATCAAAATCACTTTTCCTGACCAGTCGGTTAAGGAGTTTGAAGATGGTGTAACTCCTCTTCAGGTGGCTGAGGGTATCAGCCAGCGTTTTGCACAGGATGTGCTTGTCGCTAAGGTAGGCGACCAGATGTGGGATATGACTCGTCCTATCGAGGCAGATTCTACCATCGAATTCTTTAAGTGGGACTCTGAGGAAGGCAAGCATGCTTTCTGGCACAGTTCTGCACACCTTCTCGCAGAGGCTCTTCAGGAGCTCTATCCTGGTATCCAGTTCGGTATCGGTCCAGCTATCGAGAATGGTTTCTATTATGACGTTGTTCCAGCTAACGGAGAGAATATTAAGGAGGCTGACTTCCCAAAGATTGAGAAGAAGATGCTTGAGCTTGCTCGTCAGAAGCAGGCTATCGTACGTAATGATGTTCCAAAGGCTGAGGTTCTTGAGCAGTTTGCTGCTAAGGGTCAGACCTTCAAGTGCGAGTTGATCTCAGAGCTCGAAGATGGCAAGATCTCTACATATACTCAGGGTAATTTCACCGACCTTTGCCGTGGTCCACACCTCGCCAATACTGCTCCTATCAAGGCTTGCAAGGTACTGAGCGTAGCTGGTGCCTTCTGGCGCGGTAATGACAAGAACCCTCAGATGAACCG
>JAZUDJ010000024.1:0-14633 GCA_045639585.1 Bacteroidales bacterium | reverse complement strand
TGCCAGAACATCAAGAACGGTCCTGTTCAGTACGAGAACGAATGGGCGTAAAGAAGGCATCCACCTCTTCATCACGTAGAGGTGGATGCTTTGTATATGATGGGTAAGAGTATTACTTCTTGATATTGGCCTCCTGCAGACCGTAACCCTTCTTCTTGTCCTCGATGAGGAGAAGGACGGCGATGACGATGGCGACGATGCCATAGCATGCGAAGGTGGTCATGGTCTCGGTATAGTCAATGAGACCGGTAGCAGGATCGGTGTTGGCCTGATTGATCTTGCCAATCCAGATAGGTACCATAGAGAGACCGATGTTCTGGATGAAGAAGATCAGAGCGTATGCGGTACCGAGGAGCTGCATTGGGATAATCTTTGGTACTGATGGCCACATAGCTGATGGTACGAGACCGAAGGCAATGCCGAGGATGACCATCATGGTGATGGCTACACCTACACTGGTGATGCCCGGGATAGCGAAGATGGCATGGACGAGGGTCAGGAGGATCGAGCCGATGATCATGAGGGTAGCACCCTTACCGATCTTGTCATAGACATAGCCGAAGAGTGGAGTCAGGACGATGGTGCCGTAAGGGAGCATAGAAGGAATAGAACCTGCGATGTCTTCAGCAACGCCGTACTTGATGACCATGAGCTTGGTAGCGAACTTAAGGAATGGGAACACGCCTGCATAGAACATGAGACAGAGGAGTGCAATGTACCAGAAGCCACGGTTGAGGAAAAGGAGCTTGAGGTCAGAGAACTTGAAGCCTTCCTCTGGCTCTGAGGCAACAGCAGCGGCAGCAGCATCCTCCTTCTTGTCCATGACATTATAGACGATGAATGAGAGCATACCGATGCACAACATAGCTGCACCAAGACCTACAGAAGCAGAAGCTGCACCCATAGACTTAGCGAATGGAAGTGCGAAGCTGAGCGCTGCAGCGGTACCGAATCGTGCCAAGGCAACCTGCACACCCATAGCCAAAGCGAGCTCGTGACCGGTAAACCACTTGACGATGACCTTAGAGACAGTGATACCTGCGATCTCAGCACCTACACCATAGATAGCGAAGCCGAGGCAAGCCCAGATAACCTGCATCTGATAGCCGAAGAGTTCGCCCTCGAAGGTATTGCCTACTGCCCACCACTTGATGAGTGCACCACCGAACATGAGGACGGTAGACATGACACCGGTGAAGCGGATACCGAACTTGTCGAGGATGATACCTCCGAAGAACAAAAGGCCCAGGAAGACGTTGAAGAAGCCGTAAGAGCCTGAGAAGAAGCCATACTCGTCAGACGACCAGCCAAGGCCAAGACCTCCGTCTTCCTTAGCAGCGGTGAGCAATGGCTCGAGTGGAGACATGACGTCGGTAAAGAAATACGCGAACATCATGGTGACTGAGACGATGGTCAGCGCGGTCCAACGCGCTGCAGCCGAGTCACTGAGTTTTTTCTGAATTGCTGTCATAAATATTTGTATTGATTATCTTATCATCTGGTGCGACGAGCAGAGTGCGACTTGGTAGCTTCAGCTTCGGCAGCTTCCATGTCGACCGCCTTCTTGGTGCGACGGTTCTGACGCTCTGATCGGTCATTACGTGCCTTGCGAGCCGCTTTCTTCGCTGCACGCTCTGCAGCTGCGATACTGTCCTGTGCAGCAATCTCAGCGGCGGTAGGCTCATGCACCCAGAGGCTGTCCTTGAAGCCACGGAGCTCAGCTTCGATACGAGCACGTGCCACTGAGAGCGAATCCGGATCAGGATACTGCTGCATGAGATTGAGGCCACGGGTGTTCTGTACCTTATAGAGCTCGCCTTTATATTTATTGAGCGTGAAGTATTCCTCCATGGTGAGACGTGGAGCATTGTTCATGCCATCGAGCATCACCAGGTGAGCGCGGAGCAATGGACGAAGATCCTCGAAGTTGATCCAGCACATCGGATAAGAGACGGCGTCGCCACCGAACTCACCCATGCGATGCAGGACAGGACAGAGCGCTAAGACCTGCGCCTTGTAGCGGCTACCGGTGAGGTCGTACTGCCAGCGCTCCTTGAGGTAATAGCTCATGACCTCGTTGCTTGGCACATCGACCTCCTCTACACGATAGATGGTCTTGCCTGCACCTGCTGCCTGTGTCTGGTAAGGGATCTCGAAGCGCTGCAGCATGGTCTCGACGTTGATCTGATACTTCTCAGTGAACATCTCACGGCCATCGAGGTACTCGTATGCCTTGAGCTGACCGGTGCAGAGAGCATCCATGATGACGCGGAAGAGGTTGGTCATGCCATCGGTCGGCTCGATAGGATAATAGAGCGATGCGTTGTCTCCGACGTTCATGTCGAGCTCACGATACACGACATGCTGCCAAGGTACGTATTGTGGCTCCTGACGCTGATACTCGGCGAAGGCCTGCTGGCGGAGAGTCATACCCTCTGCTACCTCAGAAGGCTGTGTGCCGGTCTTCTTAGGCGTAGTCTTCTTAGTGGGTACGGTACGCTGTGGTTCTTCGGCACGAGGAGCAGGATCTGCCTTAGGCTGTGCAGGGGCCTTCTTCTCTACCTTTTCTGTTTTCGCAGGTTTCTGTGAGGACGATGAGCGACGGCGCACACTGACCTGAGCCGATGCATCGGACATCAGCAAAGCGAGAAGAAGGAATATGGTAACTTTCTGGATCATAACGAGAATCAATTGCAATTACGAATTACTAATTACAAATTACTACTATCAGTTGACGATCACCTCGATAGGCGACAAGGTACGCTCCAAGCCATCCGGGCCGACGGCCTTGACGCGGGTGACGAAGAACTTCTTGCCTCGCTGCAGACGATTGATAGCGGTACGCTGACGCTCTGAATAGTCGGCCGACTGACTGTCCTCTGGGATGTCATTGCCCATCGAATCGAAGATATCGACGCGGAAGGACTTGACGGTAAACTCGACGTTGAGCAAACCATCATCGATAGCAGCGTGAATGCCACCAGCTTCTAAGAGAGCGGCCTTGCTGACAGGGACGCCACCTTTGTAGCGTGTGGTATTGCCAGCAGCGTCCTTGACAAGGAAGTATGGCGTAGGATCAGGCAGTCGGCGAACACGGAAGGCCGTCTGGCTGACGGTGACGCTACGGCCATTCTGCTGAGCGGTGACGGTGATGACAGCGTCCTGATTGACGGTCTTAGGCTTGGCTACCCAACCATTGCCACTGCGAGTGAGGGTACCGTTGGTCATGCTGGCACTGATCTGGCTGGCAGCAACGCCTGGGACTGAGATGCTGAGCGGGTTGTCGATACCGGCGTACATGACGTTCATCATGGTGTTTGACACGGTAGCGACAGGTTCGCTGACGAAGTAATCGGTCTCGAAAGGTAACTGCTCGGCAGAGCCATCGGGTTTGCGGACTTCCAGATAACCTTTGAGCGTCTGGATACCTTCACGACTGGCGGTAGCAGTGTAGTAGTTGCTACGATCGGACTGATAGAGCTGATCTCCTATATATATAGAAGGTGTCTGCGTGGTGTCGACAGCAGCCATGACGATCTGCGCCTCGAAGGTAGAGCCTCGCATGACGTTGCGTGAGGTTGGGATGACGAAGGCGCTCATCTGGTTGACACGCACATCGCCACGATCGACGCTCTGCATCAAGCTCTCGATGGCGTGACCCTCGGCATTGCAGACATCGCCCTGGATCTTGGCCAGGATGGTGACAGCGGCAGCGACAGGGATATTCTCAAACATAGCCTCCTCCCACTTCATCAGCGAGCCTTCCGGATCCTGCGTAGAGAGATACTGGCTCACGACACGTCCATCAGCTTCGGGAAGGACAGCAACGAGATTTGCGCGGAAAGTCTCAAGCTGCTGGCGCAACTCTGCTCCACGATTATAACGAGAGGAAAGCATGATGCTGTTGACGGCATCACGATCTTCACGATTGCGAATATTAGCAGGATCACCTTTTCGACCATCTGCTTCGATGACGATCTCCTTTTTGAGTGAATCGATAAAAGAGCTCAAAGTAGAAGCGTTGGCACGCACCTGCTTAGCTGCATCATACCAGTGAGCCACCTTCTCTGGATTCTGCTGATTAGCACGCTCAAACTCCTCATACAACTTCTGATTACGCGTCTGTGCACCTGCATTGCTCGCATCCAGCGCATCCTCCACATGCTTGAAGCCAGAAAGGACATCGCTCGACACGTTCAACGCAACCATAGCCAGGAAGACGATGTACATCAGGTTGATCATCTTCTGACGAGGAGAAAGACGGGATTGATTGGCAGACATTACTTCGAATTACAAATTACAAATTACGAATTACTGCTTCTGCTGCTGCGAAGGAGCCATGGCTGAGATCATGCGGCCATAAAGTTCGTTAAGCTGCTGGAGATTCTGCACGAGCTGCTTGGTCTGCTCGCTGACCTGCTCAACAGAACCGAGCTGAGAACTGGCGCTCTTGAGCTGTACTTCGTAGATGGCTTCAATTCCTTGCACACTACGGTTCAGGGCGGTCATCTGCTCTGAGATATTCTTGAGCTGCTCTACATATTTTGTAGTAGCATCATTGACCTCTTCTGTATTGATATTAAGAGGAATTACATTGCCTACAACTGGTGTGACATTGCCTACAACTGGTGTGACATTGCTTACCACAGGAGCAGATGCCACGGGGAACTGAGATGTTGCTGCATGTTCCTGCATCTGCTCATAGCGTGCGGTGGTGGTAGGGTCATCGAACGCTGAGAGGAAGAAAATAATGGCCTCAGTACCCATGCCGATAATCAGAAGAGCATGGGCCATCGGAGCATGGAGTAATTCGAAAAGAGCTCCAAGAATAACGATAGATGCACCTATAGAGTACGCGTAGTTAAAAAGGCGCTGGCCTTTCTCTCCTACAAAGAATCCGCGAATATTTATTTTTTTCATTGATCTTGTCTGATTTCGTTGATGGAAATAGAAACATTATCTTCTGCGAGCCGAGCGTGAGCTGCCTCCGCTCTGACGGCTGGTCTTTGGTGCCTTTGAAGCCTTGCTCTTCTTTACGTTGACCTTCTGGTTACCGAGGTAAGTACGGACACAACGGAAGCCGATGAAGGAGCGATGCTCATTCTGATACTCCCAGGTACGTGCATCGCCACGGACGAAGTGCTTAGCGTCCTTCCACGAACCGCCACGTATCACCTTGCGCTTCAGACGGTAAGGATCCTCCTTAGCTGCATTGTACTGATAATCCGGATTGATATCGCTCGTAGCCAAGACGCCGGCCTCACTCCACGCGGTACTGGTCCACTCGGCCACATTGCCGCTCATATCATAAAGACCGAAGTCATTGCTGGCATAAGAGCCAACTGGTGCGGTGATGATGTAGCCATCGCGCGAATAGTCGCCATCGCCTGGCTTGAAGTTGCCATCGTAGCAACCTTTCTCGGTGCGAGGCATCTCGGTCTTCCACGAGTAGGTCTGATCATTATTGCCAGCACGAGCTGCATACTCCCACTCTGCTTCGGTTGGCAGACGGAATGGCTCGATGTCGATACCTCGCATACCATAGCTCTGCTTGAGATACTCGGTGCGCCATGCACAATAGGCCGTCGCCTGCTCCCAGCTGACACCTACCACAGGATAGTCGTCATAGATCGGAGAAGAGAAGTAGTAACGAGCATACTGATCGGTAAACGCGTTTGCAAAATCATTGACCCACACGGTGGTATCAGGATAGATATTGACGATGTAGGTATTGACGAAGTCGAAAGCCGAGGTCAATGGACGGACGATGGTAGAACGCTGGATGTTGCCGTCCTCGTCGATGAAGGCGGTATCCTTAGAGATCAGGATCTCCTTGTCGTAGTCGACGGCATGATCGGTATTGAGATCACGACGCTCTGGATCCATGCGATAGCGACGCTGAGCGTAGGACTTGTAGTCGAAGGTCTCGTAGCGATAGTTCATCTGCTTGTAGTCGAGCATCTTCTTGCCGGTGATCGGATCTGTAGTATAGACGCTCTCGATGGCACGCTCCTCAGCCTCGTTAGGACGGCGCCATGGAATGGCCTTAGCCCAGTTGAGGTGTGGAGTCACTTCCTCGCCATGCTTGTCCTGCGTGATCTTGAAATCCTCATTGTCACCATAGTTAGGATCGGCCAGACGCTCACGGATGATGGAGTCGCGTACATACTGCACGAACTGGCGGTAGAGCGCGTTGCTCACCTCCTTCTCATCCATCCAGAATGCATCGACCGACACACCTTTGACCTCCTGCTGATCACCCCACTGGCTGACAGGATCGTTGGTACCCATATCGATGGAGCCACGCTTCACAAGCACCATGCCGTAAGGTTGTGGTTCATTCCATGCACGGCCACGAACACCCGTGACCTCGCCGCCTTGTCCGCCTCTCGACTTCATGCAGCTGGTCAACGTCGTTGCCGCTATAAGGATGGTTATGATTGACAAAAAGAAATTTCTCATTATTCTCATAAACTACTCTAAACTCTAATCTCTAAACTCTAAACTAAAATCATCACAGGATGCGAATAGACTTACGACCATGCTTGGTCTTCTTATCCAGTTCGATAGGCATCGTCCATCCGGCCATGATCTCGTGCGAACCACCCGAGGCCATACCGAAGCGTGAAATGCCGATGTCGTAAGCGTAACCGAGGCTGACCGAACCGATATTGGCGCCTAACATCACGATGACTGCATCATTAGGACGATAGGCCACGCCTCCCCAGAACTTGTGATTCCATAACGCTCGCAACGTAAAGTCACACTGTGTAAACTGGAAAGTAGTCTTGACCAGTACCGATGGCTGCAATATAAATAACGTACGTTTGAGGGGAATATTGCCTCCCGCATGAAAATATAAGGTCGTTTCGAGCTGAGAATAAGCGTAGTCGGCCAGTTCGAGCTCCGCGCTGTTAAGGTGCTGAGCACCGATGCCACCATACCATGCACCATGCTCATAGTAAACGCCAAGGCCTAAGTCGAAGCCTTTGCCCGCCACATCGCTGCGAGGGATGGAAGGATCACTCCCCTCCCAGGCATCGCCAGAAGGAATAAAGACCTCTCCTCCACTGAACGTCTGATTGACAAATCCTGGCTGCACACCGAGGGCCAAACGGCCGCCGAAGAGTGACAAGCTGTAGTTGAGCTGCGCGCTGACATAGGTAGTCTTGAAGAGACCGGCATGATCATTGAGCACCGAGAGACCCACTCCTAAGCGTTTGCGCATCAGACGGATTGGAGCATCGGCTGACACGAAGAAGGTCTGTGGAGCTCCCTCTACCCCCACCCACTGCATGCGGTCGAAAGCGTTGACGTGCAAGGCGGAGTCAGAGCCAGCTGTGGCAGGATTATAGAGCGAAGGTGTGGCCCAATACATACTCGTCTGCACTTCGTTCTGTGCATGGCTTTCCTGAGATAAAAAGAGGCAACCAAGGACACACAGCAAGACAGCCAGTCGGACCTTCATCCAACCGGCTGCCATACCTATTATATATATATTATATCTTTGGCAGCGCTTCATGCTAACCAAATAACGGATTTTTTCGGCAAATATTATCTTTCATTTCGTATTTATCACGATTACTCTGTCTGGGTAATCTCATAAGCCTCCTCCTTGCCGATGATCTCTGCCACCGTGAAGAGCGTCGTCATCGTAACTCCCAACAAGCCGTGGAGCGTAAGGCTCTGACCTGTAAGCAAGAGGTTCGGAATCGGGGTCTTGGCACTCAGCAGCGTCATCATCGGGTTGTGATAGTCCTTGCGGACGCCATACGACGAACCATTCGGAGTGAGTGTATAATCACGATACGTGAGCGGTGACGAACTGAAGTGAGCCTCGACCATACTATGCAGATTCGGGATGAAACGCTCTGCCAGCGTGATGCACTCCTCGCAAAGACGCTCCTTCATCGCCTTATAATCTTCTCCTCGATGACCGATGGTAGTGTTCTCCCACTGCGAGATCTTCTCCCATGGCAAAGGCGTGAGGATGTCGAGGATGCGAGCGTCAGGATCATTGACCACCTGACCATTGACGATCTCAGCATTGTCTGGTACGCGACAAGAGATGAGAATACCCTGCACAGGACCATCTTCGAGGAAGTAGGTCCAGACGTTCGGCTGCTTATAAATATACTGATTCCAGTTGAAATACTTCAGTAGACCAGGCTTAATAACCAACGAGACGGTATACATGCCATAGGTGTTCTCGAGTCGGCGGATGCGGTTCTTATAGACCTTCTTCATCTTGGTCGACTCCTTGACCAGATCGACGGTCACAGCAGGATGTGCATTGCTGATGAAGGTATCGCCTTCATAGACCTCGCCATTCTTGCAGCGTGCAGCCACGAGGAGACCGTCTTTCTCGATGAGTTCCTCGACCTCAGCGTTGCAGATGATCTCACCACCTAAGGCCTTGTACTGGTCGAGCAAGCGATTGACGATGAGATTGCCATCACCCTTGAGTCGCCACGAGCTCTGGATGAATGAGTTATTGGCCTGTGCGAAGTTATAGAGTGGCAGCGTGTCCTTGGCCAGCTCCATCTTAAGCGACGAACCTGACAGGACGTTGATGAGCATCTGATCCTTGAAATTCTCCTGCAGGAAGTCGTATGTGCTCGATGCGAAGAGCGACTGAGTGAAGAAATCAACCTCATCACGCGGCAGAATCGAGTCATAGAGATGACCTCCTACCTCAGCCATGATGCTACAGTATTTCTTCAACGCCTCACGCTCCTGTGGGAACTCACGGCTCAACGTCTCGATAAACGCCTCATGACCCTCTGCATAGCGGAAGTCACGCTCACCGATAGTCACACGGTCGAAGCCTGTAGGATCGAGGCGCAACCAAGGCAGATCCATCAATCCCATATATTTGAAAGGAGCATACAGGCAGTTGCCGACACCGAGGCCACCGACATAGTGCATACCCGTGTCGAGCCACTCGCCGTGACGTTTGTAGCTCTGCATACAGCCACCTGGCTGCGCCTGTCGCTCCAGAATCAGGCACTTCCTGCCTTTCTTGGCCAAAACCAAGCCACACTGCAGGCCTCCAAGGCCGGAGCCGATGATGATTACGTCGTATTTCATTTTTTATTAAGCAAACGGAATAGGAACGGTTCTACAACATAAGCGAACAACACAGCTGCAATCATACCGACCAAGGTAGCAAAACCGACGGAGAGAATAGCAGGATGCACAGCAAAGTTCATCGACCCGACGGTCACGATCAATGCCATAGCAGAGAGCAGGATGGCGGTCTTGTGATACTTGAGCAACTGGTTATTAGCCATTTGCTCCTTGTTGGTCGTATCACTATTGCCGACAAGTCCACTCATGATGAAGATCGAATAGTCAACACCAATACCGAAGATGAACGTCGAGATGATGATGTTGATCAGATTGAATCGCAAACCGAAGATATTCATCGCACCCAGGACGATGATCCAAGAGATCACGATCGGGAGGAAGCAGAGCAGCGAGTGCTTGAGGTTCCACTTGAACGAGATCAGGAGCACCAGCAATACGAAAGCCATACTTACCCACTGCAGCACGTCAAAGTCCTTACCGAGCTGGCGAAGCGTATCGGTAGCGTAGTAGTAAGTATCGAGCACCATGAGGTTAGGCTCATTGGCAATCGCATCGCAGATACGATGATAATCAGAGTCATCGCTACGGACGGAATCGACCTCGCAATACACGGTCGAGAAGCAGAGATAAGAACCATCATAGGTCTGCTCCATCATCGTGGTCACATAACCCTCTGGGATGATGCCAGCCGCATAGAGAGGATCTGGCTCATAGTCACGTGTAGCAGCTTCGAAGAATGGCTCGAAGGCATCTGCGTTGACCCCAGCCTTCGGTGCACATTTATTTAATAACGTGCGTACGCGTGCGAGGCGTTCCTCATTCCAGTACTCATGCCAGGCGTCGATACGCTCCTGCTGCACGCGCTGAGGGATGAAGAGCTCGCTGGTATGCGTGTAGTTCTTGACAAGACCTGCCTGCTCCAGCGAGTCGAGCTTGTCGGCCATGACTGCGAAGTTCTCGATCGCCTCTTCCATCGTCTCACCACTGGCAGCAAAATACTGGTCACGGTTGCCGTTGAAGGTCTTCTCTCGGATCACGTTCTCAGGCTCTTCGAGGCTCTCAGGCCAGTAGCCGAGGTTGCGCATATCAGCATCGAAGTTAGTTCCTCCGATAGCATAATAGCCGACGCAGACACAGGTCAGGATGGCGATGAGACCCAGCAGCACCTTGTTTCGGTCAATAGGATAAGCGTTGATCTTATCAATGATTGCGAAGGCCTTGCGGTTGGTCTTATTCTTCTCCTTATTAAAGAATGGTGGCAGATAAGCCAGCGAGAAGAGCGTTGTGCCGACAATCGCGAACGATGCGAAGAGGCCGAAGTCCTGCAGCAGATCGGTCTGGATGAAGATCAATCCGAGGAACGAACCGATGGTCGTAATACATCCCATCATGACCGGCTTGACCTGATCCTTGAGCACTTGGATCGGATCACCTACATATTTATAATGAGTGATGACGTGCAATACATAGCTCAATGCCACACCCAGTACGATAGCTCCGATACCCAAGGCCAGCAGCGAGAACTGCCCCTTGATGAAATACATCATGGCCAATCCGAAGACCGTACCGAAGAAGACCGGCAGGCAGAGCAGCGGGATGGTGTTCCAGTTGCGGAAGCAGATGAAGATGATCACCAGCACGATGATCAATGACCAGAGGATGTTGTTGAAGATATCCTTCTTCAGCGTCCAAGAGTTATACGCACCATTGGCAGGAGCTCCATAATAACCGATCTTCACACCAGGATGAGCGGCGGCGAAAGCCTCGATATCATCGTTCATCCACTCGAAGAGGATGGCTCCGTTGCCAGAATCCGTACCAGCAAAGCGTGGTGTGATGATGGCGATGGCTACGGTCGAATCCGGTACAAAAAGATGGTCATTAACCACCGAGTACGAACCACCAGCCGAAGACATCAAGCCACCCATCTGATCGAGCAACACGTAGCGCATGCCGATAGGATCCATCTGGAGCAACTCCGGGAAGGCCTCTCCTATCAGCGAGTTAGCATCCTCGCGGTTCTCGAGCAACTGCTTCAGGACATGCTCTTCGGTCAGCAAGGTGTCGAATCCAGCGTAGCATGAAGTATCGATGTAGTTCGGCATGTGCTCCTTCATATAGTCGACAGCCTCATACATCAGATCCTCAGTTGGCACCTGATAGAACAGGTTTCCGATGGTACGCTTCTCCTCTGGCAGCGAGTTATCCTGCGCCTGCAGCGTGTCGCAGAAGGCGTCGATCACTTCGCACAAAGCCTCAGGACCCATTCCTTCCTTGTCCTGGAAGACAATGAATGACTTGTCCTTGATCCTCAAGCTCGAAAACGCCAGCTTGATGCTACCGTCCTCATTGCGCGAAGAAGGCAACAGACGCGCGATGTCCTCCTCCAGGTAGATCTTCGTCGAATAGTATCCGAAGAATCCCAGGAGTGCCACCATGCTCAACAGCCAGACAGCCTTGTGAGTATTGAAGAACTCGTATAACTTTATAAAAGCCTTGGTCATTTGATCACAAATTCACCTTTTAATTCCATATAACTCTTTTCCGCATCAGCAATTTTTCCGACGACATTATAAGAGTCAGTACCCTCAATGCGAGCCACCGAGATGGTCACATCCACCTTCGGACAAACCTCAGGAGAAGCCACTGCGGTAAGTCGGCACTGCTTGATGGTCTTGATATACAGGTCCTCACCTGTCAGCATCTCTGCACACTCACGGATGGTCTCAATGTTGCAGACACCCGGACAGACAGCCTTGTGTGGGAAGTGACCTTTGTATACATCACAATCCGCCTTCACCTCTACGAGATACACAGCGTTGTTCGAGTCGATCTTCTCCTCGTGGAGGACGGTGTAGAATTTATCTTTCAGTAACATGATAATAGCCCCCATCCCCAACCCTACCCCCCTACAGGGTGAAGGGAGTAATTACTACAGAAGGGATTAAAACAGGGTAGTTTTTATAATTAAAAATAACGGTACAAGCCCTACTATCCACTCCCTTCACCCTATAGGGGGGAAGGGCCGGGGATGGGGGCCTCCTATTTACTCCACAAACAGTTTCATCTGTGTATCAGCCACCACCGTCTCACCGCAGCGTGTCTCGCCAGTCATCAGCGTCACGCCATTGATCTCAGCTCCGAGAGTCACCGTCGTAGTGAGCTCATCACCTACCGCTGGACGCACGTAGCAATGAAATTTCTTCACCTCACCAATATAACCCACCGGCAAAGGCTGACCAGCCAGCAAAGCCTTATGACCCATAAATGCACTGGCCGACTGTGCGATATGCTCAATCAAGCCAGGCTCTGCCATCTTGCCATCCTCCTCGATGAAGTAGTTCTCTGGCTTGACCAACAGACCTGTGTGAGCGGTATCACCCTCAGCGTCATATATCTTATCCACCATCACGATCGGATCGCGCTGTGGCATCAGCTTAAACAATTCTTCGTTTTCGTAAAGCATAGAGTTATAAATAACTAATTACTAATTACAAATTACTGATTACTTGCACAAAACGCTAATTACGAATTACGCACTACGCACCCAAAAGAGGTGAGTAGTGCGCCTAATGATTACCTTACTAACTACCGTAATCAGTAATTAGTAATTTGTAATTAATTAATTCAAATAATTACAGGTGGCTCTCGATATAATCGTAGAGCTGTGCGAAAGTCTTGACGGTTGGAAGGTCAGCAGCAGGGATCTTTACCTTGAAGGTATGCTCGATAACTGCTACGAGGTCAACCAAAGAAAGACTGTCGAGCTCAAGGGTATCCTTGATGATAGCGTCATCAGTCATGACGTCCTGCTCTACCTCGAACTCCTCTGCGAGAACTTCCTTTACCTGATCGATGATTTCTTCACGTGTCATAGTCGTAAAATTTATTGTTTTTAGTATTTTATTGTCATATATTCATTGAGTGACGAGGACTTAACTCCTAACTCCTCACTCCTTCCAGTCCTTGATGATCAACGTAGAGTTCGTACCACCAAAGCCGAAGCTGTTAGAGAGGAAGCAGTCGAAGTGTGCCTCCTGAGTCTTAGCAATGACATTGATGCAAGCTGTCTCCTCATCAGGATTCTCGAAGTTGATGTTTCCTGCAATGAAGTTATTCTTCATCATCAGGATGCTATAGATAGCCTCCGAAGCACCAGCCATCCAGCACTCGTGACCCGTCTGTGACTTGGTCGAAGTAACTGGCACCTTATAGTCACCGAAGACATTGCCGATAGCCATCGCCTCACGGCCGTCACCTGCATGAGTTGAGGTTGCGTGAGCGTTGACATAACCGATCTCGTGCTTGTCGATACCTGCGCTCTTGATAGCCAGCTCGATAGAACGCTGAGGACCTGCTACGTTAGGTGTAGAAATGTGGTCACCATTGCCACTGAAGCCCCATCCGATGATCTCAGCGATAGGCTTAGCGCCACGTGCCAGAGCGTGATCAAGGCTCTCGACGATGAGCGTAGCACCACCACCACCAGGAACGAGACCATTGCGGTCACGGTCGAATGGACGGCTTGCCTTAGTCGGCTCATCGATGCGGTCAGAGAAGGCCTGAATGCCATCGAACGAACCCATACACTCAGGATTGACCTCCTGTGCACCACCAGCGATGATGATGTCCTGCAGACCGTCCTTGATCAGCAAGTAAGCCAAACCGAGCGCGTGGCTACCCGATGCACAAGCACCTGCAGTAGTGAGGTTAATACCCTTGAGATGGAAGAGCGTAGCCAGACACTGTGTAGTGTTAGAGCACATGCTCTGGAAGATGGCACCTGAGCCACATGACTGGGTGCTCTTATATTCGTAGATCTTGCTGACAGCCTCGTAAGTCGACTTAGCTGTACTGTCGTTACCATAGAGAAGGCCGACCTCGCGCTGATCAATATCCTCCTGAGTCAAGTTTGCCTGCTCAAGAGCCTGGCGAGTAGCCATATAAGCATACTGAGCCTCCTCGCTCATAAAAGCACGCATATTGCGAGCCACGAGCTTCTTTAGATCTGGCTTCTCAACAAAAGAGGTCAAAGGAGAACGGAAACCCAACTCCTGACGAACCGGATCAATTACGATACCTGATTTACCATCATAAAGTGACTGACGTACGGTGTCGAGGTCATAGCCGAGGCAAGACCAGATACCCATGCCAGTAATTACAACTCTATTACTCATTTTTATACTTATGATTTGCTAATATCCTATTTTATTTTGCGATTGACTCACAAAAATCGTTGCAAAGATAATAAAAAAACTCCATAATTCCCAATTTCTGGGACAAATAATAGGCAAAAATCAATCAAAACCTATAAAAAATCAATAATAAAATACATTTTTTACACCTTCAACTTGCATTTTCTCTTATTTCTTTCTATCTTTGCGCACTCAAAACAAAGGGGCTGACTGGCTTTGACAGCGAGATGAGCCTTTGTGTAAGCATGCAGTGAGACGTCACCTATCACTATAATCCACGATGGCGAAATATAATTGGCGAGACTAACTACGCTCTTGCTGCCTAATCGAAGTACAGTAGATTACTGG
>JAZUDJ010000023.1:0-15421 GCA_045639585.1 Bacteroidales bacterium | reverse complement strand
CGCGATGTCAGCTTTCACGGCCGTGGCATCTTCTACACGGTACAGTGCAGGAGATGCCGAGAAGTAGTCATCCTTCACCCGGTACCGTGTAGAAGATGCCGTGATCAAGGAAGGGATGTCTTGCTTGCAGGACGTCCCTTCTTATATGCAGGAAGGGATATTTTGCAAGTAAGTCATCCATTCTTAGCGAAGCTCATAACTCAGCGTCTGGACAATGTCCTGTGAAGAGGTTCCGATCAGGAAATTGAACTTGCCTGGCTCGGCCTTCCAGTTATGGCTTTCGGTGTCATAGAACTGGAAGGCGCGCTCGTTGAGCGTAAGAGTCACGGTTTGGGTGTCGCCTGGGTTGAGCTTCACCTTCTGGAAGGCTTTGAGTTCCTTGACGGGACGATCGACAGAGGACTTGACGTCCTGCACATAGAGCTGAACGACTTGCGCGCCTGCACGGCTACCTGTGTTGGTCACGTCTACGGTGACGGTTGGCAGTCCCACTGAGGTGTGTAATTTAGCATTGCTAATTGTGAAGCTTGTGTAGCTCAGACCATGGCCGAAGGGGAAGAGAGGAGTGAGTTTCTGCTTGTCGATATAGCGATAGCCGACATAGATGCCTTCGTCATAGTAGATGTTCCAGATATTTGGGACGGTGTCGGTGCGGGCAATGCCAGGATAGCGACGCGGATCAGCGACCAGTTTCTTGCCTTCCTTGAGCACAGGAGCATGGACAGAACACTGGTCGAGCGATGCATACCACGTCATAGGCAGGTGGCCGGAAGGATTCTCATCGCCAACGAGTACGGCTGCAAGCGAGGTGCCTGCTTCCGAACCTAGATACCAGTCCTGTAGGATAGCTGGCACCTTCTTGGCCCATGGCATGGCCACGGCGTTGCCAGAGATGTTAACTACGACAAGGCGAGGATTGGCTGCAACCAGCGCCTCGATGAGTTCGTCCTGACCGTATGGCATTCCATATTGTTCGCGGTCAAAGCCTTCGCAATCATTGTGATGCGCCTTGTTCAGCCCTCCGATATAGATGACCACATCGGCCTGCTTGGCCTTCTCAACGGCCTCGGCCGTCAGTTCTTCAGGTGAGCGAGGATCAGAGAGATCCTGACCGGTAGTTACTCCGCGGTGAGAGTTGCCAAGGTCACCAACATAGCCACGAGCGTAGTCGATATTGATGCCGGTGCCCTGCAAGCGAGCCTTGATGCCATCCATCGGAGAGATCTCGTGCTGCGCCTTGAGCGACGATGAACCACCACCGACGGTCATTCGCTTGATGGCGTTTTCGCCGACGATGAGCAGATTTTTCACAGCAGAGAGGTTCAATGGAAGGAGCGTCTCATCGTTCTGCGCTTTCACTTTCTCATTGCGAAGGAGGACGAGGCCCTCTGCGCCAACCTTGATGGCTGTCTCAGTGTGCTTCTCGCTGTTCAAAGCGCCAAAAGGTCGGTTTGGATTCATGGCAGTGCGGAAGATGAGGCGAAGCACGCGACGCACCTTGTCATCGAGTTCCTTCGTCCCGACCTTACCTTGCTCGATGAGCTGTTGGTAAGGATTGCCCATCATATAGTTGTCGTAGGCGTTGTTGACACCGTTCTCCATGCCGTCTGTCCAGGTGCCGAACTCGAGGTCGAGACCGTTGTAAATGGCCTCAGGGGTGCTGTGTGTGCCACCCCAGTCGGAGATGATGGCGCCATCGAAACCCCATTCTCCCTTGAGGATCTCGTTCATTAGATACTGGTTGTGACAGGCATGCTGGCCGCGGAAGAGGTTATAGCCACCCATGAGCGTCCAGGCGCCACCTTCCTTGATTACGGCTTCGAAGGCCGGCAGATAGATCTCGCGGAGCGTACGTTCGTCACAGTCAGCGTTGCTGTCAAATCGCTCATGCTCATTATTATTTAATGCATAATGCTTCACACAGACAGCCACACCCTGCTTCTGCACGCCGCGGACATACTGGATGCCCATCTGGCCAGAGAGATAAGGATCCTCTCCCATATACTCGAAAGAGCGGCCATTGAGCGGAGTGCGACAGATATTGACACCTGGGCCAAGGAGTACTGACTTCTGGCGATAGCGCGCCTCCTCACCGATGGATTGGCCATAGGCAAGCGCCAGCTCAGGATTCCAGGTGGCGGCCAGACAGGTCAATGCAGGGAAGGCCGTGCAGGAGTCGTTGGTGCAACCTGCCTGGTTCCATTCGTCCCAAAGCACGTCAGGACGGATGCCATGAGGTCCGTCGGTAGTCCATAGTTCAGGGATACCCAGTCGTGCTACGCCCGGGCTTGAGAACTTGCTCTGTGCATGGATTATACGGATCTTTTCGCGCAGAGTCATACGCGTCAGCGCGTCCTCGATGCGAGATTCTATGTCTTGGGTGATATCCTGATATACGGGCAGTTGCTGAGCAACCGAGAGACCTGTATTGGAAGAAAGAAGAGCGATGGCAGCGAAGAGGATGCCAGTACGGTTAGTTTTCATGATCCGATATTTTTCAATGATTTGTGTGACTAATGCTGCACTCATAAAGAGTACGCTGCAAATATAAGGAATTTTTGTAAACAACCGCCATTCTTCGGAGCTTTTCTTGTCTCATGACCTGTTTTTAAATAAAAGATGTAGTGAAAACCTTTCTGAAATAGCAAAAAGAACAAGCCCAGAGATATCACATCTCCGGGCTTGCTAATTAAAAAACACCTAATTATTTATACTACACTATTAATAACATTACAATACCTTAGAATAAACGCGGAGAAAGGAATCTAAAAACATATTATTGCTCGAATTCCTAGTACAATGAATTTGATGAACATCAAGCATTCAGGATCTCCTCAGGGAACTTTGGCATAGCACCGTTCTGGGTGCATACGAAAGCTGAGGCCTGTACAGCAATGCGGTGTGCATCCTGGATAGACTTGCCCTTGAGATACTGAGCAACGAAAGTTGCGGTGAATGAGTCACCAGCGCCTACGGTATCAGCTACCTGTACCTTTGGAGTTGGCTGATAGCTGGTTACATCTGTAGAGAATACATAGCTACCTACAGCGCCATAGGTCAGGATGACCATCTTGAGCTTAGGATAGCGAGCCAGAAGCTGGCGGCACATCTCCTCCTCGGTACCGGTGAGACCAAGAAGTTCTGCTACGACTACGATCTCCTCCTCGTTAAGTTTGAGGATAGTAGCACGACGGAGGCTGTCTTCGATAACTTCGAGGCTATAGAAATGCTGACGCAGGTTGATGTCATAGATACGCTCGGTATCCATGTCCATAGCGTCGAGGAAGCGCATGATGGTGTCACGGCTGCCAGCAGAGCGCTGAGCCAGTGAACCGAAGCATACGGCGCGGGTCTTCTTGGCCAAATCCTCGAGTTCGTCGCTCCAAGGGATGTTGTCCCAAGCTACGTCCTCGCAGATCTCGTATGCAGGAATGCCATCGCCAGAGAGGGTTACCTTTACGGTACCTGTTGGCTGCGAAACGCGAGCGATACGGTTGTCGAGGTTCACGCCACGGACGATCTGCATGATCTCGTCACCCAACGAGTCGTTGCCGACGGCTGAGATAACTACACTGTGCCAGCCGAACTGACCTACATGATATGCGAAGTTTGCTGGTGCACCACCGAACTTACGACCCTCAGGGAGGCAATCCCAAAGTGCCTCGCCCATGCCTACGATAATATCTTTCATTTTTTATTTTTTGATTTTAAGAGTTAAACAGCAGAGATAGATTGCACCGAGAGCCATGACAAGCACAGCGCCGAGGGTACCCATCGCATCGCTCATGAAGCCCATGGCGAGTGGGAAGAGAGTACCACCGAAGAGACCCATGATCATGAGGCCAGAGATCTCGTTCTGATGCTTAGGATCGTGCAACAGCGCCTGGCTGAAGCAGATTGAGAAAACGTTAGAGTTGCCGTAACCTACGAGTGCGATACCGATGTAGAGCAGCGCCTGTGAAGCACCTACTGAGAGGCAGATCATAGAAGCTACGATCATGGCAGCAGAGATGCCGAGGAAAGCCTTGCTCGAGAACTTGGCCAGAATGCCAGAACGGGTGAAGCAGCCGATGGTACGGAAGATGAAGTAGAGAGAGGTAGCAAATGCAGCCTCGTCCAAGCTCCAGCCGAGACGCTCGATGAGGATCTTTGGAGCGTAGGTGTTGGTACCTACGTCGATACCTACATGGCACATGATGCCGAGGAAGCAGAGGAGGATGTATGGCTTGCCGAGCAATGCAAAGCACTCACCGATGGTAGAAGCCTTGCCCTCGCTCTTTGGCTCCTCGATAGAGGTCATGCTCAGAGCAACGATAGCCAGAATGCCGATGATAGCATAGATTGGGAAAAGTACGCGCCAGTCAAGACCGAATGAAGGAATCACTGCGGTAGCACCCCACATAGCGATGTATGGAGCCAGGAACGAAGCGATAGCCTTGACGAACTGACCGAAGGTGAGGGTAGAAGCCAAGCTGTCACCACCCACGATAGATGCTACGAGTGGATTGAGCGAAGTCTGCATCAGCGCGTTGCCAATACCCAAGAGAGAAAAGGCGGTGAGCATCAGCGCGTAGTTGTTACCGAAGAGAGGCAATACCAGAGACACTACGGTGACGAGGATTGAGAGGAGCACGGTCTTCTTACGGCCGATCTTGTTCATGAGCATGCCTGTTGGCACTGAGAAGATCAGGAACCAGAAGAATACGAGCGATGGCATGATACCAGCCTGTCCGTCGGTAAGACCGAGGTCCTTCTGGACATAGTTTGATGCAATACCTACGAGGTCTACAAAGCCCATTGAGAAGAAGCAGAGCATCACGGGCAGGAGCACTGCTATACTAGTCTTTTTCATTAGTTCTTGTTTTATAATGAGATATTACTTACCTTGACATTTGAAATGCCTTCGCCACCTACCTTATTATAAGGAGTCTTTGGGAAGACGAGGTTGGTCATAGAAATCTTACCTCCATCAACAAACATCTCAACAGAACAACGGTCGAGCCAGAGCTGAACATGGTAAGAGTCCTTCTTGCCACAAAGCTCCTCAACAGGTGCCCATGTGCCGCTATTGATGCCCAACTCAGGAACAGGACTCCAGGTCTCGCTGGCAAAATCCTTGGTAGGGATAATACCTGACTTCTGACGATCCATGAGGATGCGGCCACCACGGCAAGCGATGTAGATACACTCATCATCATCGTTTGACAACGTAAATGCAGAGCCGTTCTTCATATCGAGATCGATGCAGACAGGAGCATCTTCGTTACCCAACTTAATGCTATCGGCAGTAACCTCAATAGATGCAGGCTTGAGAATGCTATTCATCTCCTCTACAGGGCGCTGACCTACATACACCTCTTTACCCACCTGGAATGCGAAAAGCTGACGAGCCATACCCATCTGACTACGGTACTGTTGGGTAGGGAGGTCGTTGGCATACTGCCAGTTGCTCATCCATGGGATAGAAATGATGCGACCCTGAGGTTCGCAAGAGAAAGTAACTGCTGCATAGTGATCTTTTCCCCAGTCGAGCCACTTCACGGTTTCCTTAGGGTTATCACATACGAAGTTGGTACCGTCAAACTCGCCAGTAAAATACTGTGATGCAGAACCACCGAACCAGCAGCCAGGATTAACATTGACAATCATGACCCACTTTGCCTTCATCATCTTGTTGTCCTTCGAAGGCTCGTCACTCTCAACAGGGAGGACGAAGAAATCAGGACACTCAAACTGACGTGGCTGCACGCCATAACCATCACCAAATGCAGAGAGATAGTTCCAGTCACGCAGGTTCTCCGAACCATAGAACTGCATCTCCTTATCAGCAGATACTATCATACCCCACTCGTTGCGCTGGCTGTTCCAGAAGAGCTTAGGATCACGGAAGTCGCGAGGACCATTGCTGGCGAGACGTGGCTCACCATACTTGCGGTAGGTACGGCCGCCATCGGTAGAGATAGCGTATGACTGCTGTTCTTGCAGGATGCGCTCAAGGTTGTTATTCTCGCTTGTATAATATGCAACCATGAAATCACCTTCTGTTCCGTTGCCAGGGACAAGTGTCTCTGCCAGAAATGGATCAGTACCCTCTGCGCCCTGTGGCAGACGAGCAATGTAGCTTGAACCAGAGAAAATCTGGCCATACTGATCACGAGCGATGGCCGGATCGAGCTGCTGCCAATGAATCATGTCCTTGCTCACTGCATGACCCCAGTGCATATTACCCCACTTCGAACCGTAAGGGTTGAACTGGAAGAAGAGGTGATACTCTCCATTGAAATAGGTCATTCCATTAGGGTCATTCATCCAACCATAAGCAGGAGTGAAATGATACTGCGGACGATAGTATTCTTTGTTCGTTGTATCGAAAGTATCAGCAAGCTGGAAGTTCTGCCAAGCCACAGCCTCAGCAGGGAGATGCATCACGTCAACGCGTGCATTCTCGCCTTCGGTCAGTGCAAATGGCACATAGTAGTCAATGCTTTCTCGAGCCAGACGAACGTCCATCCAGACATCTTCCTGGTCATGACCAGTATTTAGCTTAACCCATACTTCAGGCTGATCTTCCTGAATAGGTAATAATAAATACTTAGTAGGAGATGTGATTTGAAAGGCAATGGTATCGCCTAAAGATTGCATTGTGAGCTTAGGCTCATTTTTCTGCTGGCAAGCGCTGTTGAGCAATGCCAAAGAGGCTAGCAGAAGGTAGTTAGGTGTCTTCATTGTGTTTTGTATTGCGTAATTAATGTTTGCTGTTTTTCGATTTGATGGTGCAAAGATAATAAATTCTTCTACATAAATCCGAAACAAATCGTTCAAGATGTGAGATAAATGTCTCATTGAGTCTTTTTATAGTAAAAATGACGCAAATAAATCATCTTTTGCAAACAATCTTAATTTTGGATCTATTCGTAAAATGCCCTAGCTGTAGCAGGTGCATTACGAATAACAAAAATAATAGCAGCCGACCGGACAGCTTTTAGGATTAAGTTCCATATCGGCTGCTATAATATTAATATTGTGTGATAGTAAGATTCTCTACAGAAATGTTGCCTTCGTAGGTGTTGATGCTCCAGCAGTTGTTAGTTACACCATAGATACGGCTGGTGAAGCAACTGGTACCATTGACATATACTACAACAACACTATTGTCGGTATAGATATCGATGTTGTAGGTATTGTCTGCAGGACGTGGATAGAAATTGCCTTCAGCACCTCTGATGAAGTCACTGACATCTGTTGACTCCCATTCACCATTCAAATTCTGGAAGAAAACAGGTTTCTCAACGTAGTACTCTATGCGTGCCAAGTTTTTCTTGTCTTCATTCCAACCAGCATCCCAGTGAGAATTGTTGAACTTGAGCGAGGTTCCATAAGGATTACCATCAACACGAGCAAATGAAACACCAAACCTATCATTAGCACCAGAGGTCTTAACTGTGAAAGAGATATGGTTATGATAACCAAGGCGATTGTACATAGTATAATTGTCGCCTGTCTTGACAACCTTAACTTCAGCAGGCTTGTTGTACTTCTCAGCCATAGCAGGAACAGGAGCCAGGTAGAGAGTTCCATCTGGATTCTGTGCTACCTTATGGCAAACGAGAGCACCAGACCACTTTGGCTCGTCATCAGGGCATGTAGCTTCATTGTTGCCATTCTCACGGAATGGACACCAACCCCAGATGTAACGGTCAGTGCCGTTGCTTGCAGTCTTGCCAGCATAGAATGCACGGGTATCAAGAACACCCTCACGAGCGAACTCAGGCCACTGTGGACCATCGTTGAACTTGCGCTTCAGGTCCTCCCAAGTATCACCCATCATGTACTTAACCTTGCGGCTCCACTCTGCTTTAAAGCTCTCACTATATACGCAATACCACTTATTGCCCATCTGGAAGATGTCTGGACACTCAAGGAAGCGATCCCATACCATCTTGATGTGCTCACCCTTCTCCCAGTTCTTCAAGTCTGTAGAGATGAACTCAGCGAAGCAAGGATCACCGCCCCAAATAGGTTTGGTAGCAATAATCATGTGATACTTGCCACCTTCCTCGAAGATCTGTGGGTCACGGAAATCGACCTTCGAATAATCGAAGTCCTTACCATAGAGAGCCCAAAGGTTGTCCTTAGTCCAGGTCTTGAGGTCTGGTGAAGTAGCACGCAATACAGCCTCGACATTATCGAGCTGACCATTGTGGCCAGTGTAGTAAACGTAATACAAACCATCAGCCTCGTTGTAGTAGCAGCAGCCAGTACCAGGTGCAGCATCCTGCTCCTTGTCGGTACCACCTGTTGGGATCCACTCGCCCAGATCCTTGTAGTTAGCTCCATCGGCAGTCTCGACAGCCCAGATTGGGTGGAAACGGTATGGACGGTTGTTGTCATACTCCTGCAGGTACATTACCTTGAAGGTGTTAGACTTCTTGTCAAAGAAAGGCATTGGATCACCGACGCGACCAATGGTTGGAGTATAGTAGGTTGAGAATCCAGCTTCCTCCTTAGCGTCACCGTAACCTGGGTTCTCTCTGGTAGGATCGCCAACGAAATTATCGTCGCTACATGCTGTCAGCACTAAGGCTGACAGCAGTATTACTTTATTTATCATTGAATTCATAAGTGTAAATCTTTAACAGATTATGATTATTCCATATCAGTCAGATAGTGAATTGCATTCAGAATAATCTGACCCATATTGTCGTGCAGGTTAGATTCGTAAGGAGTTGGAGAGTTCCAGTCGAACAGACCTGAGCCAAGGCAGATGATACCGCCCTTACCATACTCACCATTATAGTTCTTGAGCTCCCAAGACTGAGCCTCAGTACCATAACCACCGAGTGCACGACCATTGAGTGCCTCCTCGAGCTTGTTGAGGTCACCGAAGTAAGGATCCCAATCATACTGGAACTGAGCAGTTGAGTTACAGATGGTGTAACCTGGGTCAACGGTATAGATAGCATTAGCGTCTGGACCCTGCTTAAGGTTCTGCCACAGTGGGTGATCTGGGATACGAGCTCCGAAGTGCCATGGGTCATCACCCATCAGGTCAGCGCCTTCGCCTCCGCCACCGCCCCAACAGTTGTTAGGCCAGATGGTTGTAGCACCAAGAGCAACAGCATAGTTGACAGCAGCACGGCTCAATACAAATGCACCACCATTCTTGTAGAACTCCTTCATGACAGTCAGAGCAGACATTGCATCACCCTCTGCACCCTCGAAGCCGTTGAAGTTGCCATAAACCGAAGTGTGACGGTGCCAGTAGATGAACTTACACTTAGCAAGTGAGATGTTGCCAGCAGCAACATCCTTCCATGATGCATACATCGAACCAGGTATATTGCCAGTGAGCCACTTAGCAGCAGCCTTCTCCTCATCGTTCAGTGCCTCGATGTTCTCTGCATTACCTACAAAGAGAGCAATAGGATCCGAAACAATTTCAACATTCACAGTATAAACACTCTCAGCTGTGTTGTCGGTCAACGTGATGGTAGTATTAGGCTGCGAGAAGTCGTACTTGGTACCACTTGCAGGAGTACATGTAGCATCCTCGCTGTAGGTAGCAGTGAACGAAGCGTTCGAGAGGTCGATGCCTGCATTGCCAGAGATAGAAACCGAGATGGTCTTCTCTGCCTCATTGATAACACCCTTAACGCCCTCGAGCACGAAGTTGTACAGGATAGCCTCATCGTTGCGTACACTAACGGTCCAATCCATTACAAGGCTGCCGTTGATAACTTGAAGGGTACGGTCGCTGTTGAAGTTGACGTGATCGCCCTGCTTCATGTTAGCCTGAGCGCCATCCGAAAGTACAAGCTTGGTAATCTCCATGTCGCCCTTCTTGGTGAAGTCAACAGGAACCTTAACCTTAGCAAGACCCTTTGATACATCAATCTTTGCCAATACGTCGTTGTTTAGCACAAGTTCCTTAACGAGGCACTCGCCATCAACGTCCATGCTGCCGGTAATGTCTTCGGTACATGACGACATGAAACCCGTCATTGCCACAGCAGCACACATTATATAATTATATATTGTCTTCATCTGAAAAAATATTATCAATTGCCAATTAATATTTATCAATTGAAAAGGATTACCAGTTGCCAATGTTCTGCTTGTATTTACCATTTGAAGCAGCAATCTGCTCATGAGGTACAGGCAGATACTCGTTCTGGTTCTTATGGAAGGTCGCGTTGTCCAGGAAGTGCATGCTTGTGCGCTCGCTCTCATAGAAGTTGTTGATAACATCAGCAGCATCACCCCAGCGTACCAAGTCGAAGAAACGTTCAGACTCCATAGCCAGCTCCAGACGACGCTCCATCTTGAGCATCTTCATTGCTACGTCCTTTGAAGGAAGCTTGTCTGTGTCATACTCGCTGACAGCATAGCGCACATTGTACTGTGCTGAATAGCCAGATACGATACTAGACTTGGCCATCTTGATAGCACGACGACGAACTTCATTGATGAGCTCAAGAGCAGCAGGAACATTGTTCTGCTGGATCATAGCCTCAGCACGCATCAGGAGGACGTCTGCATAACGGAAAACGTTGCGGTTCATGCTCGAAGCCCACTGTGAGTCGCACAGGAACAGATAAGTACCAGTAAGTGCAGGATCGACATTCTGCTTGAGGGTTACGAAGTAACCGTATGTACCACCCGAACGGCTCCATGTGTTCGAAATGTCCATCATGTAGTTTGTGTTGAACATGTATGGGGTACCTGGAACACCTACGGTTACGAACAGACGTGGATCAACAGTCTGGTTTGAACCAACCTCATAATCGGTAGCCACAAAGTTGTCAAACATTGGCAAACCGTCAACGTTGGTCTTGTATGCATTAACGAGGTTCTTAGATGGCTTGTAGAAGTCACAACCAGAGTCGTGTACCTTAGGAATACAAGGAACGATGAGTCGGTTTGAGAAGTTCAGGTTACCATAATTGGTACCATCGTTCTTAGAGTACTGGATAGCCCAGATGCTCTCAATGCCATTCTCGTAAACCTCCTCAGGACGGAAGTTGTTATGGAGGTCAGACTCGAGATTGATACCAGGGTAGAGATGCTTCTCGGTATATTCAACCACCTTATCGATGTCTGCAGCATTTACCTCAGTTACCTCGTGTGACGAAGCGTTGTCCTGACGGTAAGCCTTGTACAGGTAAGCCTTAGCAAGGAATGCAGCACAAGCAGCCTGTGAAGGGCGACCCTTCTCAGTCTGACTAGCAGGCAGAACCTTGAATGCAGCCTCAAGGTCGTCAATGATCTGCTGCCAACCATCATTGTTCGAATATTCAGTGTTGCTGAGGTTGTTATAGTCCTCCTCAGTCATGTTTGGCTTGTTCACGAATGGGATGTTCTTAAACAGACGCTTCAGCTGGAAGTGACCGTAAGCGCGCAGGAACTTCATCTCAGCAGTACGCTGCTTGATGACTTCGTTCTCCTGGTCTGCAGCACCCAACACGTCAAGGCAGAGGTTTACTCGCGACAGGAACTGATAGTACTTGTTCCAGATTGAACCAATATTCCAGTCGGTTGACATAATACCAACACCTGTCTCAAGGCGGTGGAATGGTTCACCATCCGAGAACTCAGCACCACCTACGTATGCATCATCCGAACGGGTATCATAGTTCCAGAGCGAGAATGAGGCATTCATATCCTCGATTGAAAGCAGACCTGCGTATGCCGAAATTACCAGATTATCGACATTCTTTGGATCCTTAACCTGATCCTCGGTAAGTGTACCCTGTGGCACCTGCTCGTCAAGGAACGAGGTACAGCTTGTGGCAGTTATTGCCAATGCTGCTATAGCAATAATATATTTATTCATAACTATTGTCATGTTGTTGTGTTATCAGAATGAAACATTCACACCGAAGGTCAGATTGAGAGGGATAGGATAGCCGAAGCCGACGTTCTCAGGATCGACACCAGTGAATGAGCTGGCCTTGATGGTCAAGAGATTCTGTGCTGAAACGTAGCAGCGGACACGCTCAATGTGAAGCTTCTCGTTGAATGACTTAGGAGCATTGTAGCCGATCTGCAAGTTACGGAGCTTAGCGAACGAACCGTTCTCAATGTAATAAGATGAGAGTGCACCCTCCTTGTTGTTATCAGCAGTGGTCAGCATTGGGATTTTGCTGCCAGTATTAGATGGACTCCATGCGTCAAGCACGCGCTCACCCTTGTTCAGGTAAGGTACGTTGATGTCTGAGTTAGCCCAGAAGTCGGTACGCTTCTTCACGTCGAAGCAGTTAACATCGACACCTGCTACACCCTGCCAGAACATGGTGAGGTCCCAGTTCTTATACTGCAGATAGATGTTCAGACCCCAGTTGAATGCTGGTGTTGGGTCAAAGATCCAGTCGCGGTCATCTTCAGTGATCGCGCCATCACCGTCGATGTCGAGGTAGCGAATACGACCTACGCCTGCACCCTCCTGGATTGCATGGTTGTAAACCTCCTCCTGGCTCTGGAAGATGCCATCATAGATGTAACCAACTTGTGCACCCATTGGATGACCAACTACGCTCTTAACGCCATTACCACCAAAGGTGCCCTTAGCAGCGATTGTCTCTGGCAGCTTGACGATCTCGTTGGTATAAGAACCGATGTTACCGTTGATGTCCCATGAGAAACCATTCTTCAGCTCATGACGATAGCCGAGGCTGAGCTCGTAACCTGTATTCTTCATCTCACCGGCATTGACCCACTGTGAGGTACCCTCACCCATAGCTGCAATGCCACCCATTGAAACAAGGATGTCCTTGGTCTGCTTGTTGAACCAGTCGAAGCTACCATAGATCTCATTGCCCTTGAGAGCGAAGTCAGCACCGATGTTGTGCTGATAGGTGGTCTCCCACTTGATGTCCTCGTTACCACGCTGACCACGAATGAAGCCGTTGTTCAATGGTACACCACCGTTGGTGCCAGCGAGATCGTAAGAAGTACCTGCTGCACCAGAACCCCAGAGGCCGGTAGAAACAACTGACTGGAAGAGGGTGTAACGAGCTACGTTAGAGATCTCCTGGTTACCGGTAGCACCCCAAGAGTAACGGAGCTTCAAGTCATCGAGGAACGATCGGGTGCTCTCCATCCACTTCTCCTGGGTGAGACGCCAGCCGAATGAGAATGAAGGGAAGGTACCGTAGCGGTTGTTCTTGCCGAAGCGGCTCGAACCATCATAACGTACGGTAGCCGAAGCCATATACTTATTATTATAGGTGTAGTTGACCTTGCCGAAGAAAGAGACGAGCGAGAAGCCGTCACCAGAGCCCATAGACTCCTGACGGCCCGAACCAGCCGATGGCCACATGTAGTCAGGATTGAGGATAGCATAGGTATAACGCTTAGCGCTCATCCACTCATAGTCCTGGCGGTTGACCTCCATACCGAGCATAGCGTCGGCACGGTGCTTGTCCTTTTCGAAGTTATAGGTAGCGATGGCATTCCAGGTCCAGCGGGTCCAATGCTCCTGCTTGCTCTCTGCAGCGTTCTCATCACGGTGTACCTTACCATTCTCAATTGGATAGGTGAAGAAGCGTTGTGCTTTCTGGGTATAGTCAAGACCGAAGGTCGAACGGATAGAGAAGTCTTTGAAGAGGTTCAAGGCAACATGCACGTCACCGAAGGTTCGCCACTGTGAGTAGCGGTTGTCGGCTGCATTGTGCAGGAGGCTCAATGGATTCTCGCGCTCTGAATAAGCGCCAAGAGACTGAGCGTATTCGCCATTCTCTGCATAGATAGGGAAGTTAGGGTTGAACTCAAGAGAGTTCTCCAATACGCCACCAGGAGCGTCAGCACCACTGGTACGGTTAAGGTTGAAGTTCTCACCAAGGGTGAACTTGCCCTCGAAGAACTTATAGTCGCTGTTGGCACGTACAGAGATACGGTTGAAGTCAGAGTTCTTGATGGTACCGAGGTTCTTATAATAGCCCATTGAGAAGAAGCTGCTACCCTTCTCAGAACCATTGCTGACCGAAACGTTATAATTCTGGACGATACCTGTGCGTGTTACCTCATCAAACCAGTCGGTATCACCTGCACGGACAGTTGCGTTGTCGTCGAGGTAAGCGTTCATCATGACGTTGTTGAGCATAGGGTTACCCATAGCATCATAACCCCAGTCAAATCGGTAACCCAGGTTGTTGTTGTTAGGATCGCGGCCGTCATTGACATTAGCCTGCCAGAAAGCCTCACCCCACTGACGAGCGTTGAGGGTCTTTACCTTATTAGTATAAAGAGAAGCAGCGATGCTAGCATCGAAGTCGATCTTGAGGACGCCCTCCTTGCCCTTCTTGGTGGTGATGATAATGACACCGTTAGCAGCACGGCTACCGTAGATAGAAGCCGAAGCAGCATCCTTCAATACCTGAATTGACTCGATATCATTACCGTTAAGCTCATGCATACCAGCCTTGGTTGGCACACCATCGATGATGTAGAGAGGGTCGTTGTCGTTGAGGGTACCGATACCACGGATACGTACGGTTGCAGCACCCGAAGGACTACCGTCGGCCGAGATGTTCACACCTGGCACACGGCCCTGCATGGCCTTCATCGGGTTGTTCTCATTCATTTTCTTCATCTCACCCATGCTTACTACAGCTACCGAACCGGTGAGGTCGGCCTTACGCTGGGTGGTGTAACCGGTAACGACTACCTCTTCCATCATTTCTGCATCTTCGCTCATTTCTACCTCCATCTTCGGCTGCGCAGGAAGAGTAACGGTAGTATAGCCGATGTAGCTAAACTGAAGGGTAGCGCCCTCCTGTACGGTGAGCTCGAAGTTGCCATCCAAGTCGGTTATGGTACCGTTGGTGGTTCCCACTTCGAGGACAGTGGCGCCAAAGACAGGCTCACCTAAGCCTTTGTCCATGATGGTACCACTCACCTTCATTGTCTGGGCCAGAGCCAACACTGTTGTGCAGAGCATCATGGCTGCGATCAATAGGAATCGTTTCATGTCTTGTGTTTTTAATAAGTTAGAATAATATTTGTTGATTTTTCTTGTTTGTGTGCTAGGTGCTTTTTGAAGAGAAGCTGGTTACTCTTCTCTCAATTTTCCGTCGCAAAGGTATATATATATAAATGAGTGATAAATAATTTATGTTGCGAGGTGAGGGAAAAATGTTGCAGTCACAACTTTTGCAACATTTTTTGTAGTCAATGAGTAATATTTCTTATTTTTTTATTCTGAGAATATCGCACCACCTCCAGTTTTATGGTCTTTTGGCTATTTTTATATGTATTTACAGGGGCGATATGGAGAAAAACATAAAATATCAACACTTGGGACCAAGTGTTGATATTTTATCTGTCGGAAGCTGACATTACGTACGTGATGTCAGCTTCCACGGCCTCCGAGTCTAACACTACGTCCAAGTCGGAGGCCAAGCGGTCTTAGGAAGACAACAAA
>JAZUDJ010000022.1:0-10254 GCA_045639585.1 Bacteroidales bacterium | reverse complement strand
ACATCGCGAACCTGATGTCAGCTTTCACGGCCGTGGACATTAACACTGCGGACGTAGTGTTAAGTTTGGATTATCCGAGGATATTCTTCAGAAGATCACCAGCAGCGCCAGCCTTATCGCCAGCGAGTTTGCCGAGGACATTCTTTGCAATATCGCCCTGGCTGAGGTTCTTGGTAAGGAATTCCTGAAGTTCCTTGGCAGCAATCTCAAGACCCTTGCTCTTAACGAGAGCTACAGCGTCGTTGATGTTGGTAAATGACATGAGCTTCTCCTGCAAACCAGGATTTGACTGGAGGAGAGCTACGAGCTTTGTGATAATTTCAGTGTTCATAGTTGTAATTTATGTATGTATTACCCAAAGAAATACTTTACTATTACTTCGATCTCATGAAGATATTAATAGGAGTACCACAGAAGTCCCACTTCTCGCGAATCTTGTTCTCCAGATAGCGGCGATATGGTTCTTTTACATATTGCGGAAGATTTGCGAAGAAACTAAACGAAGGAGTGTTTGGAGCACTGACGATAACTTCTGGGTTCTTTTCGTCGGTGGTGGTAGTGGTGGCCTTGAGCTGGGTCACGTACTTGATTTTGACGAACTTACCCTTGTTGTTTGGTGGTGGATATGCTCCGATGACTTCGAGCATGTACTCGTTGAGCTCCGAAGTCTTGATTACGCGCTTGCGATTCTCATAGACACGGACAGCTGTCTCGATGACCTTGTAGATACGCTGCTTGGTGACGGCTGAGGCGAAGATGATAGGGAAATCGACGAATGGAGCGAAGCGTGAGCGGATAGCGTCCTCCATGCACTTGATCGATTCCTTTGACTTATCGGCCATGATGTCCCACTTGTTGACGCAGACGACGAGGCCCTTGCGGTTCTTCTCGATGAGCGAGAAGATATTCATATCCTGTGCCTCAATACCACGGGTTGCATCGATCAGGAGGATGCAGACGTCGGCGTTCTCAATGGCGCGGATAGAGCGGAGAACTGAATAGTACTCGATATCCTCACTGACCTTATTCTTCTTACGAATACCCGCAGTATCAACGAGATAGAAGTTGAAACCGAACTTATCGTACTTGGTGTAGATAGAGTCGCGAGTGGTGCCGGCAATGTCGGTAACGATGTGGCGCTCCTCACCCATGAAGGCGTTGAGCAATGAAGACTTGCCTGCGTTAGGACGGCCTACGATGGCAAACTTAGGAAGATCCTCGAGATCATCACTGTCATCCTTGGTGAAACGTGAGCAGATCTCATCGAGCAAATCACCAGTACCTGAACCATTGGCAGAAGAGATGATGAATGGATCACCAAGGCCAAGACTATAGAACTCAGCGGCATAGACATGCTGCTCGTAGTTGTCGGCTTTATTGGCAACAACAATCACAGACTTGCCTGACTTGCGAAGGATGCGAGCCACCTGATCATCGAGGTCGGTCACGCCATTCATAATGTCGACGAGGAAGAGGATGACGTCAGCCTCCTCAATAGCGATTTCTACCTGCTTGTTGATTTCGTCTTCGAAGATGTCTTCTGAGTTGACAACCCAGCCACCTGTATCGACGAGTGAAAATTCACGACCACCCCAGAGGACATGGCCATACTGACGGTCGCGAGTGGTGCCAGCAGTCTCGCTGACGATAGCCGTACGGGTCTCCGTAAGGCGATTGAAAAGTGTAGACTTACCTACATTAGGACGGCCTACGATAGCTACTAAATTTCCCATTGTTGTAAAAAAATATTTATGCTACCAGCCTTGTTTTTGGTACTGCGGTTTCCGGCATCAGCGACCCTCACGGTCGTGCAACCAGCCTCAGCATCTTGGGTAAGGTATCCGATAGCGAATTAATAATTAAAGCGTCATTAAGACTGCACAAAGGTACTTAGTTTAAATGATTTAGCAAAAAAAAGTGCAAAAATAAAGGTCGAAAAGAGGAAGAATCGCTCTTTTCGACCTATTTTGCTAGGGGGTCAAAACAAAATGATGGTCATCTCGCGGTCGTAAGGAACAGGCTTAACCTTATATTCGTCAAGCACATAAACCGCCGTGCAACCTACGCCTGTGGTAGCATAGTCGAGGTTGAGCGTATATCGGTCGTCCAAAGGCTGCAGCTGATAGGTGAACTGGCTCTTGGTGAGATTGTCGGTGGTGAACTGATACGCATTGAAGTTGAATAGTTCGTTCATCGAGATCTGTAAGCCTCGACCCTCCTTGTCCTTGAGCTGCAGATATCGAAGGTCGGTACGCAGAGCATGATCCTGTGGCAGGAGGTAAGGTTCGTACATGTCTGCCACATTCCTTGACCACACACCTACCGGATAGCCGGTCTTACGATCAGGATAATTCTCTTCAGGGCCACGGCCATACCAGGTGAGAAGATCGAAATCTTTTGACACGGAAGTGGTAAATCCTACACGTGGCAGGAGCTCAGGGAACTTACCCTGCGGACTTACATGGTTATGAATCTTCACAGTTCCGTCATCGTAGAAACTATAAGTATAGTCGAGCGTAAAGCCTGCCATGACAATACCCTGGATATAAGGATCGAGTGCCTCGAAAGAAGGAGCTCCTACGCGGACGAGCTGTCGAACACGGACTTGTGTTGCATACGCTGTCTGCGAAAGCTGGATGTCGGCCAACTGAATGTGTGGATGGTCAAGACCCTTAGAATAGAATAAGGTAGCTACCATCGAACCAAAGCCTTCTACATTGCTGCCACTCACACGCATGGCATCCCACTCATCGAACTCATTGGCCAATGGTGCACGCCACAGATTAAATGTCAGTGGTTCTTTAAGCACCGGCTTACCATCGAGTGCTATCTGCTCAAGGTTACCATTCTCCTTATTTATAATATAAGAGAAGTCGGAGCCGCTGATCCTGATCTGATGCGCGTCCTCCTCGGCTTTGAGGCTTGATGACGTGAGCAGCTCGGCTGGAGCTGGAGAGTTCCAGGTAGAGAGTTCCAGCTGATCCCACGCTACTTCGTGACCGGCCTTTGCCCAGATCTCGTTATTCTTCAGGAATGCACTGATATTGACACGATATTCCTTACCAGGAACTATTGTCGGTTTGTGATAAGGAATACGTACGATCTTCTTTTCCTGAGGACCTACCTTGATTCTGGAATCAATAATGTCACCATGTTCGATAACGTTTCCGTCCTCCATAAGTACCCAAACAAAATGGTATTTTGACAGATCGGTGAAATAGTTGCGGTTAGTAACTTCCGCTTCTCCCGTCTCAGCATTCAGCAGACGGACGCTGACAGGTTGTGTCGTCCACTTCAGCTGCAGCATCTCCGGCTGTACGGTGCGATCTGGCCAGATGCAGCCATAGGTACGCATATTGCCTCCGATGGTGAAGAATGTTCCTTCATCGCCATTGCCATCGAAGGTAAGATAGAGTACTGCATCCTCAGGCTTACCCTCACCATCGGCCAGACACTGATCAAAGATCGCCACATTATCCATCTCTGCATCGGCAGTATAGATAGTTTGTGGATCCTTTGCATGATTGCCAGCAATACGACCGATATTGATAGGATAAGGGAAGTTCGACAGGGTTCCTGTCTCAGAAGCAGGGACTCTTCCCGACTGGATGGCTTCCCAGATATTTCCACGGTCAGAGGTTTTCGCCTCGGTTGATGCAGTACCCAGGAGCTGTCCGTCAATGTAAAGCTTCATCTCCTTATTGCCCCAGGAAGCGGTGACATGATGCCAGTTGCCTTGCCAGTCAGCAGGCAAATTTACCTCAAGCGTATGCTTGACACCCGTATGGATATAGAACTGAAGCTTGTCGCTACCTTTCTGCACAACACCAAATTGTGTGTTGCCTTTGGTAATATAAGGAGCACCATCGAACATGCCGCTCAACTTACCTGGCTTCACGTCGAAGCTGATAGTAAGCGCGTTACCGGTGAGTTCTACATTCTGACTGCGATAGACTTCTACCCATTCATCATGTCCGCTGAGGTGAAGTACACCTTTCTGCACCTTCGAATATCCCATCAGATGCACAGGGGTATGATAAGGCGAACTGTCGGTAAGCGGACGGATACGGTCGGTAAGGCCTGGATTGACGAAATCCCAGATAGCACCACCCATCAGACGCGGATGACGACGTATCACACTCCAGTACTCATCCATGCCACCGCCTGCATTACCTGCCACAGAGAGGTATTCATCCATGAACGACGGACGAGGATCTTCTGACGCAGGAACCATGGCTGTATTCATCTCCAGTTCATAAGGAGTAGGATAGCGAGGACCGATAATCTCCTCTCCCGGATGAGCGTAGGCGTTGCCGCCATACATGAAGTAACGTGTAGGATCATACTTCTTACCTTCTTTTACGACCTCGGTGATATTCGGGCCTTCACCACTCTCATTACCAGCGCTCCAGAAGAGGACGCAAGGGTGATTACGATCGCGCAAAATCATCTGACGGACACGCTCCAGATACATCGGGAGGAACTTCTCATCGCTAGAGACATACTCTGTGGCATGCGCCTCATCGCCAGTCTCATCGATGATATAGAGGCCGTACTCATCGGCAAGTTCAAGGTATTTGATGAATGGAGGATAGTGCGAGGTAGGGACAGCGTTGAAGTTGTGCTGCTTCAGTATCTCCATGTCCTTGCGGATTGTGGCCTCATCCATCACATGACCCTTCACAGGATCCTGCATGTGGGTATTGATGGCATTCACCTTGATAGGCTGACCATTGAGATAGAATGTCTGATTGCGAATCTCTGTCTCCTTGAATCCCATGCGGCTCGTGATCTGCTGCATGACTGCTCCTGACTCTGATAGCAACTCAAGCTTCAAGTTATAGAGATAAGGAGTTTCGCTGGTCCATTTCTTAGGATTCTCGATCTGCGAAGCAAAGGTGAGAGATTTCTTTCCTTTGCCTGCCATCTGGAATTTCTCGGACAGCAGTTCTCTCACCTTCTGGCCTTGTGCATCGGTCAACGTAGCACGAACTGCATAGGTTGCAGAAGACTCCTCGTAGCTCTTCACATCGACACAGACCTTCAGATCAGCATCACGATACTGATCGTCGAGATCGGTGGTTACAAACCAGTCAAAGAGGCGGGTCTTAGGGGTGGCATAAAGTGTCACATCGTCGAAGATACCAGCCAGACGCCAGTAGTCCTGACCTTCGAGATAATAGCCATCGCTGTACTTGACGACACAGACGGCCAGGGTGTTTTTTCCTGGTTTTACATACGGAGTAACGTCATATTCAGCAGGTTCCTGACCACCTTCGTTGTAGCCAACCTGCTGGCCATTGATCCAAACAAAGGATGCACTCTGAGTCTTTTCCAAACGTAGGAAGATCTGATGGCCTTTCCAATCTGATGGCACATTGAAGGTGCGACGATAGGCTCCCGTAGGATTGTATTCCCTTGGGACGAAAGGTGGATTGGCTTTGAATGGAGTCGGGACATTGCGGAAAAGTGGGTCTCCATAGCCTTCCATCTCCCAGTTGCTCGGCACCTGAATCTTGTTCCACTTACTGTCTTTGAATCCTGGCAGGAAGAAATCCTGAGGAATCTCTTCAGGTGTGTTTGCATAGAAAAAGCGCCATGCGCCATTGAGCGACAGATGCTGGTCGGCCACATAATAAGCGTGACCTTCTTCCTGATTCTCCTCGAAAACGCTGGTGTTCTCGATATAATCGTAAATATTCTCAAGGTATTGCGCCTTTACTTGCAATGAGATGATCAGCAGAAGGCAGATCGATAAGGCTTTGCGAAACATAGCTATATTATAGATGTATAAACAGAATTATCAAAAATCACGCAGGAGAGAACTCTTCATCCACATAGTTATCAATACGCTGACATACATGTGCAGCAAACTGCTGGCCACATGCTACCAGACGCATCCATTGAGAAGGGGTCAGCGTGGCAAGATCCTTGGCCAAAATACCATCGCGCACCAGAGCATAGACAAAGCCTGCATTGAAGTTATCGCCTGCTCCGATGGTTGAAACCACGTCAGGTAAGGTGGCGGTAGGAATACGAATTTCTAAAGTACTTCCTGTATTTGCAGGATTTGGAGCAAAAAGATAAATGGCACGAGGTCCGTCCGTACAGATAAAGACAGGACAATGTTTGCGAACATATTGCTCATAAATCTCACTAGGGTCTTCTGTGCCATAGAGATAGCCGAAGTCTTCGGCCGAACCACGGACGACGGTGGCCAAACGCATGTTTTCCACAAGGTTGTCCATCACATCAGGAATATCCTGAATATGACTCTTGCGGAAATTGATGTCATAATAGAGGAAAGCACCAGCATCGTGAGATGCCTGCAGGAGGCGATGGGTCTTCTCGCGAATCACTGGATTGATAGCAAAGAAAGAACCGAAGACAACGACATCGTCAGAGGTAAAAACAGGAAGCAACTCGCCAGATTCGAACTTGACGCCAGCGTGATCTTTATAGAAGGTATACTGCGCGTTGTTGTCGTCATCGAGGAAAGCCAGCGAGATATGGCTCTTGCTACCCTTATTGACTGTCACACAAGCAGTATTGACATGGTTCTGACGCATGAAATCCATGGTCAGCTGACCGATATGGTCATCGCCAACCTCCGTGATGAACTTCACCTCAGCCTTCTTCTCCTCCGAAGCACCGATCGTACGTCCCAAAGAGATGATAGCATTGAAAGCCGAACCTCCTGGCACGGCTTTCTGTGGCTGGTTATTCTTGAAGATGATGTCGTAAACAGTCTCACCTAATCCAAAAATATTACTCATCTTATTCCGGATTATATCCAAATCTATTCAGATCACTCATATTGTTGCGCCAGTCCTTCTCGACCTTGATAAAGGTCTTGAGCATGACCTGCTTGCCGAAGAAAGTCTCAATATCCTTGCGCGCCAAGGTACCAAGCTTGCGGAGCATCGAACCCTGTTTGCCGATGAGGATTCCCTTCTGACTGTCGCGCTCACAGAAGATGATAGCAGAGATATCGATAAGCTTCTCGCTCTCCTTGAAACTCTCTACAGCTACCTCGCAAGAATAAGGAATCTCCTTGTCGTAAAGCTGAAGGATCTTCTCACGGATGATCTCGGTAACGAAGAAACGCGCTGGCTTGTCGGTCAGCTGATCTTTGTCGAAGTAAGGAGGACACTCAGGCAGGAGCTCCTTGATCTTGCTCATCAGAATGTCGGTACCAAAGCCATGGAGGGCCGAGATAGGGATGATCTCAGCTTGTGGAAGACGCTGGTGCCACTCCTCAACCTTCTGGACAAGCTCGGTCTGGGTGATGAGGTCCATCTTATTGAGCACCACGATGATCTTTGGAGCCATCGGGCCCTGATCTTCGGCCATTTTCTGCACTTTCTGCAGGAAGATCTCGTTCTTCTCAGGACTCTCGACGGTATCAGTCAGGTAAAGCAGGATATCAGCATCCTGCAACGCTCCTGTCGAGAAAGCAAGCATCGACTCATGAAGCTTGGACACAGGTTTGAGGACACCTGGAGTATCGCTGTAGACAATCTGCATGTCTTCGGTATTGACAATACCCATGATGCGATGACGAGTGGTCTGCGCCTTGTTGGTGATGATACTGATGCGCTCACCGACGAGAGAATTCATCAGTGTTGACTTGCCGACGTTTGGGTTGCCGACGATATTTACGAAGCCTGATTTATGCATATTACATTTTAAATTTTACATTTTCCTTCAGCCACTGACTCATCTCAGCCTTATATTGCTCATGATAAGGGAAATCAGTTTTCCAGGCCCAGCCGTGGCCACCGATTGGATAAAGGTGCATCGTGGCAGAGACGCCGTTGGCTACCAGTGCATTATAGAAGGCAATACTGTTCTGCACAGGCACCAAGCCATCGTCTGAAGAAGCGAGGATGAAAGCTGGTGGAGTATCTTTTGTGACACGCTTATCCAAGCTGTAAGCGTCGAGGAGTTCCTGTGTAGGTTCCTTGCCAAGAAGATTCTGCACCGAGAAGGCGTGAGTGATGGCAGGATCAGTAGAGATAACCGGATAGAAGAGAATCTGGAAGTCAGGACGCTCAGAAGGTTCCTGGTACAAGTTACAGAGAGAAGCAGCGAGGTGACCACCGGCCGAACAGCCCTGGATACCTACCTTCTGATAATTACCCCACTCGGCAGCTCGGTCGCGCAGGATATGCATAGCTCTGCGAGCGTCATCGAGCGGAACCTCTCGGTGCTCCTCACGAGGCAGACGGTACTTCAGTACGGCAAAGGTGAAACCCTGTGCATTGTACCACTCGGCCCAACTCTTGCCTTCGTGCATGTACCATACATCGTAGTATGAACCGCCCGGAGTAGCCATGACAGCCACACCGTTGCATTGCTCAGGAAGCCAGACCCAGAGTTCAGGTACAGAGACGTTGGTCACATGATCGCCAAAGTCCTGTTCGGGTCCTGTGGCACCATTATCGGTAGGAGCTCCATCAGGCCAAAGAGGTATGACGAGGTCAGGTGTCTGCGCTTTCGCAACTCCTGCGACAAAGAGGCAAAAGAAGAGTGTAAAGAGAATACGATGCATGAAAATACTCCTTATATATTTAAATATCGCGGCAAATATCGTTACTTTTTTCGAGAATACATAAAAAAAAGAGTCAATTTTTGGAAAAAAGCAGTATTTATCTTACCTTTGTGGCAAAAATAACCATTTAATATGAAAAGAATTTTACTTCTTTTGTTGACTCTTGTCCTGATTTCAGGTACAACTGATCTTCTCAGCAACCTCCTGCAGGCTGCACCACGCTATCAGAAGCGTGAGGTGATGATTACGATGCGTGATGGTGTTAAGCTCTACACTGCCATCTACGAGCCTATCGACTCAGTACCTTGTCCTCAGGGTCACCCTATCATGATGACCCGCACCTGCTACAGTGCAGGCCCTTACGGTTTGGAAGGCGAGGCTGTGCAGCGCAGAATCAATAAGCCAGGTGCTCAGGTCTATATGGACGCTGGCTACATCTTCGTCTATCAGGACGTCCGTGGCAAGAACATGAGCGAAGGCGAGTTTGTCGATGTCCGTCCATTCGTGGAGGGTAAGAAGACTCCTAAGTTCCGCAAGGATGGCACCGTCATCGTCAATAAGAAGGCTCCAGTCGATGAGGCTTCTGATACCTACGAGACCTGCGAGTGGCTCGTCAAGAACACTAATAGCAATGGCTGCATCGGTACTCAGGGTATCTCTTATCCTGGTTTCTATACTACCATGACCGCGCTCAGTGGTCACCCAGCACTCAAGGCTGCATCGCCTCAGGCTCCTGTTACCGACTGGTGGCGTGGCGATGATGTTCACCACAATGGTGCTTTCGCTCTGGTCGATATGTTCTCTTTCCAGTTCGGCTTCGAGTATGGCATGAAGAAGGAGGCTTATACCAATCCTGACTATCGCAAGAACCTCAAGTCAGGTGCCAACATCGTACATACTGATCTCTATGACAGCTACAATCGCGTAGGTACTATTGCTGACTTCAGCAAGCTCCTCGGTGATAGTGTCACTGGCTGGAATGACGTGATCAACCATCCTGACCTCGACGCTTTCTGGGAGGCAATGAACCCAACTGCTGGTCACTGCCACGACGTGAAGCCTGCTGTGATGGTAGTAGGTGGCTTGTTCGATGCAGAGGACTGCTACGGAGCTTTCCAGACCTATCGCGCTATACACGCTCAGTCGCCTGAGACTCACCTTAGCCTGGTAGAGGGTCCTTGGGCTCACGGCCTCTGGAACCGCGGCCAGACACCTTGGTTCGGCAACTTCTATTTTGGCAACGAGATCACTTCAGAGTGGTATATTGAGAATATTGAGTATCCTTTCTTCAGCTACTATCTCGAAGGCAAGGGTCAGGAGCCATTCACCGGCGTCAAGATTTTCGATACAGGTGCTCTCAAGTGGCACGACTACAGCCATGACCAGTGGTCAGAGCGCAATAAGCACGTGACTACTCCTTGGTATCTCGTGCCAGAGAATGGCAATGCTCTCAGCTATGTGAGCGACCCATTGCACCCAGTGCCATATACCTCAGTGCCAGGTGCTCGCCGTACTACTACTTATATGCTCGATGACCAGCGCTTTGCTTATCGTCGTCCTGACGTACTCACTATCGACGGTGAGGTACTCACAGAGCCATTGACCCTCTGCGGTCCTGTAGATGTTGAGCTCAACGTGAGCCTCTCTACTACCGATGCTGACTTCGTTGTCAAGCTCATCGACGTCTTCCCTGATGACTT
>JAZUDJ010000021.1:0-37606 GCA_045639585.1 Bacteroidales bacterium | reverse complement strand
AGAAGGAACGTGAATGGCCTGAATGGTTGCGCCAACAACTTCACCCATGTTATCGGTAATCTTACCAGATACTGATGAAGTGGTGACCTGAGCCATAAGCATAACGCTCGAAATGAGCGCCATTACCATAGTCAGTAATGATTTCTTCATTTGTTGATTTGTTAAAAAATAATGTATATTGATTTGAATTTATAACACTGAATACCTTATAGAATTGGGGCGAATAAAGGAATAAGACCCCGCATCTTTTTCTCTTTTTACTACGTAAACGCGCTGCAAAGATAATGAATTAAAAAACAATTTTAACAATAGTCATTTCTAATATTGCAGAATTTAACAAATATACGATGATAAATTGTTAAATTTCACAGTCTACCTTACAATTTTCGAGTGCAAAGATAGATAAAAGTTATAACAAAATGGTTTCAAATCGTATACAATTTTATGAAAGTCTCTCGTTTAGCAAATGTATGGACACAAAAAAACCGCTCGGACAAATGTCTGAGCGGCCTGTGTCGAATCAATCAAGGATTGATGACAAAGTAATTTTTACTTTACCTTATCAACGATAGCCTTGAAAGCCTCTGGGTGGTTCATACCGAGGTCAGCGAGGACCTTACGGTTGATGTCGATGCCGTTAGCGTGGAGGAGACCCATGAGCTTAGAGTAGCTGAGACCCTCGAGGCGAGCAGCAGCGTTGATACGCTGAATCCAGAGAGCACGGAAGTTGCGCTTGTTGTTACGACGATCGCGGAATGCATAAGTCAAACCCTTCTCCCAGGTATTCTTAGCAACGGTCCACACATTCTTGCGGGCACCAATGTAACCTCTGGTGAGGTGGAGAATCTTCTTGCGTCTTGCACGTGACGCTACGTGATTTACCGAACGTGGCATAGTGTAAAAGTTGATTTAAACGCCGCGGATGCGTTGCATAATTACGAATTACAATTACGAATTACGAAGCACCTCTTATTACAGCAGTTTGGTTAATAGATGGGAAAAAGATGATTACTTGAGGCAAAGGAGCTCGCGAACCATGTTCTTGTTTGAGTTGTCAAGAACCTCGAAACCGGTAAGGTTACGCTTCTGCTTCTTGGTCTTCTTTGTCAAGATGTGGCTCTTGTAAGCATGCTTTCTCTTGATCTTTCCTGATCCGGTGAGCGCAAAACGCTTCTTGGCACCGGAGTTAGTCTTAACTTTTGGCATTGTTGTTATTAAATTAAAAAATGTATAAATTACTCACCCTTCAGACCTGCACCAGCAAGTGCAGCTGCAAGAGGGTTAGTTTCTGTTACGTCGCGCTCTGGCTCCGGAGCAGCACCCTTGATCTCAACGGTCTTCTGCTGCTTCTCTTCACGGCGCTCTGACTTAGCTGGCTGCTCCTTCTTCTTAGGCTGCTGCTTTGGCGAAAGCATGACGATCATGCGCTTGCCTTCGAGCACTGGAAGACTCTCAACCTTAGCCAGATCCTCAAGGTCGTTAGCAAAACGGAGAAGAAGAACCTCACCCTGCTCCTTGAAGAGAATAGAACGGCCCTTGAAGAAGACATAAGCCTTGACCTTCGAGCCTTCCTGGAGGAACTCCTTGGCATGACGGAGCTTGAACTCATAGTCAGCCTCACCGGTCTGAGGACCGAAACGGATTTCCTTGATCACTACCTTAGCTGCGTTAGCTTTTGCCTCCTTAGCCTTCTTCTTCTGCTGGTAGCAGAATTTCTGGTAGTCCATGACCTTACATACAGGTGGCACTGCTGTAGGGCTGATTTCTACGAGATCGAGCTCAAGATCCTCAGCGATACGCATGGCTTCCTGGATGGAATAGATGCCCATGGTAACGTTGTCACCTACGAGGCGAACCTCCTTGACGCCACGGATACGCTCATTGATACGATGCTCATCTTTGTTGTTTCCATTGTTCATCTGAGGACGAGCACCCTGTGGACGTGGGCCCTGTGGACGTGGGGCACCTTGTGGTTTTGGGCGGTTAGGACCGCCACCGTTGTGTGGAGTAAAAGCCATTAACGAATAGTTAGTTTTTGCAAAATCGCCCGCAAAGATAGATATTTTTTTTCATTCTCTTATCAATAGAGGGCGCTAAAGTACTGACTTAATGCACAAAAGAGCCAAATTTGCTATTTGTATAATACAATTTTATACCAGTCCTTCGATCGGATCCTTCAATATACGAGTCACGACATAGTCATGATACTCTGCCACTTTGTGCACGTACTTATCGAGATAATAAGCCACGCTACCCACCAGTCGGACGTCTCGGATATCATTCTCGACTCGCATCACGTTGCGACGCCAGAAAGCATCGATACCTCGATAAGAAAGTTCCTGAGCATAGCGCAAGTCTTCGTGACGCTTGAGGAAGCTGGCAAGAGTGGCCAGATAGCGGTTAGGACAGGGCATCTGATAGACATGACGAATGGCCTGTTCTGGAGAAATCCTGCCAAAATCCTCCTCGAAAGCCTCAGCGGCTTGTGCTGGCATCTGACCTTTGAGGTAATCACCTAACAGATGACGACCGAACCATGCGCCACTACCCTCATCGCCAAGGATATAGCCGAGAGCTGGCATAGGGGTCAGCAGATCAGATGAAGGATCGTATTTGGCTGCGATGGCACCTGTGCCAAGAATGCAAGCGATGAAAGGAAGTGAGGTGTGTGGAGTGAGGTGTGAGGTGTTATTTGTCGCGCCGAACTGAGAAGACAAAGCTTTCGCTGCACCGACAAGATCGCTCTTCACCACGACACGCGTCATTGGAGTCAAAAGTTTTCTGAGCGCCTGCTCAACCAGTGTGATTCGCTCGCCGCTACAACCAGAGCCATAGAAACAGAGTTCGTCTGGCTGCTGGAGATTCATCTGTGTCAGCACACGCTTCAAGGCAGCAGAGATCTCTTCCGCACTGACATAGAGCGGATTGAGGCCCTGGGTCTGTGCGGTGAGGATGACCTTAGGGAGACCTGGCTGCTCATCGACTAAAGCCCAGTCGGTCTTGGTGGAACCACTATCGGCAATAAGGCGCTTCATGAGAATGAATGGTTGATCAGATTATCGTTACTTGACGTTGATCTTAAAGGTTTTCTTGGTCTGCTTGCCCTCATTGTGATATGCATCGACAGCGGTAACAACATAGGTGTACTTGCCTGAAGTAGAGATGTTGTAGTCGTAGAGCTGCGTGCCAGTGACACGGGTGTAGAGATGCGACAGGCTGCCGATAGAGACCTTCTCACCCTTAGTGAAACGATACACATTATAATAACGTGGCTGCTGGCGAGGATCGGAAGTCTTTGGAGCCTTCCATTTGAGATTGAGCGCGAGGCCCTTAGGTGCATTGACCAGATCGCCATCGAGATCCACGACACGCTCTGGTTCCTTGTCTGAGAGGTTGGAGAATGCAGGGAGAGCCGCCTGACCACAGAAGACGCTGTGCTTGAGGAAGTCACGTACATGGAAAGCGTTCTCGTCGACCTGATAAGCATACCAGAAGCAGTTGCCGCGGATCTTCTTCTGCGAACGCGCCTGGTTGATCTTATTCATGAAGTGCTTGTTGCTCTTGGTGAGATCTGGCTTCGGAGAGGTGTTGGCAGGATCGTCAAGACTACGCTCGATGCTCTGACCGATGTAGAGATGGCAGTTGGCTGGCACATGATCGGCCCACCACTTACAGAGCGTCTCATAGTCGGCAGACTGATGACCGATCTCCCAGTAGACCTGAGGAATGAGGTAGTCGATCCAACCTTCGCGAGCCCAGAAAAGCACGTCTGCATAGAGGTCGAAGTAAGACTGAAGGCCATTGGTCTTCGAACCATCGCTCCAAGATTTCTTGTTGGCATAGATACCGAAAGGGCTGATACCGAAGCGGACCCATGGCTTAGCGGCCTTGATGTCCTCGTTGAGCGTCTTAATCAAGATGTTGACGTTCTGACGACGATAATTTCCGAGAGCGTCAGCACCCTTCGTATCAATACCCATCATCTCAGCATAGGCCTGGAAAGACTTGTTATCGTTGAACTTCTGACCTCCGACAGGATAAGGATAGAAATAGTCGTCCATGTGGATAGCGTCGATGTCATAGCGAGCCACGATATCGTTGACTACCGAGCGGATATACTTGCGGCACTCTGGTAGACCTGGATCGAGATAGACGCGGCCATCGTAGGTAATACACCACTCAGGATGCTGACTGGCGATGTGCTTGGCATCGACTTTCATAGCCTTCGAAGCTGTCATGCGATATGGATTGATCCAAGCGTGGAACTCCATCTGATACTTATGGCAGAGCTCGATCATATAAGCCATTGGATCCCACTCAGGAGTAGGTCCTTTGCCCTGTTTACCTGCAATGAAGCGGCTCCATGGCTCGAGCGATGACTCATAGAAGGCGTCACCCTCAGAGCGCACCTGGAAGATGACAGCGTTGAAGCCAGTATCGTAAAGCATAGCCACGAGCTTGTCGAGATACTCGCGTGTCTGCTGTGGGTTCATACGGCTGTATCGGTCCTGGAAGACTGTCTGTATCCAGGCGCCACGGAACTCTTCCTTGCTTCTATTCGAAGAGAAGATTCCACCCTCTCCACGGAGAGAAGAAGGGACCTCGTAGTTGCTCAGATTAGGATCTGTCACAGGGGCTTTGGAGCTCTTACAGCTGCTCATCAAGGGGAGCAGGAAGAGGACCAACAAGACATAACTAAGGATCTTTTTCATATATTTGTATTATAATTTTTCTGAAAGTTCAAGCCATCGCATCTCCTTCTCGTCGATGAGATCGATGATCTCCTGCATGCGATTACCTTTGGCTACGAGTTCGTCATTGCTCAATGTACCGGAGCTCATCAGCTGTTCAATCTCCGACTTCTCGGCTTCGAGCTGAGGGAGTTCTTTTTCGAGCGCCTCAAACTCCTGCTTCTCCTTGAATGAGAGTTTTGGCTTCTTCTCGGTGCGGACGCGACCATTGTTGGCCACAGGAGCTGGTGCGTTGGCCGATGGACGAGCGGAAGCCTGCTGAGCCAGCTCTGCTTCTTCCTGATCTTTGAGCAACTTCCATTCGCGGTAATCGCTGTAGTTGCCAGGATAGTCCTGCAGTTCACCATCGCCCTTCATGACCAGCATGTGGTCAACGACCTTGTCCATGAAATAACGGTCGTGGCTGACGACAATGACACAGCCACCGAAATTGCGGAGGAACTCTTCGAGTACCTGCAACGTCATGATATCGAGGTCATTGGTCGGCTCGTCAAGAATCAGAAAGTTTGGTGATCGCATCAGGATGGTGCAGAGATAGAGACGGCGCTTCTCTCCTCCTGAGAGCTTGTAGACGTAGCTGTATTGCTTCTCTGGCGTGAAGAGGAACTGCTTGAGGAACTCCGTAGCCGTCATCTTCGTACCATCGCTCAGCATGATATAGTCAGCAATGTCGCGAACCACATCGATGACCTTCTTCTGCTCGTCATACTGGATACCATCCTGGCTGTAATAGCCGAAGCGGACGGTCTCGCCGACGTCGAAATGACCCTTATCTGGCTGAATGAGACCCAGAAGAAGCTTGAGATAAGTGGACTTACCCACGCCGTTAGCTCCGATGATACCCATCTTCTCGTAGCGAGCGAAGGTATAGTTGTAGTCCTTGAGAATGACGCGACCACCATTCTCATCACCCGGTCGGTCATTGAACGCCTTGTAGATATTCTTGGCCTCGAAGATCTTGTTGCCGATATACGAAGACTTCATCTGAAGGCGGACGCGCTGCTCCTCACGACGCGCCTTAGCACGCTGCTCCAGTTCGTAGAAAGCCTCGATACGAGAGCGGCTCTTGTGTCCACGAGCCTGTGGCTGACGGCGCATCCAGTCGAGCTCCGTACGCAGGAGGTTCTGTGCATGAACAGTTTGCGCTTCGAAGGCGTCGAGACGCTCCTGACGTTTCTCCAGATAGTAGGCGTAGTTGCCTTTGTAAGTATATAGCTGCTTATCTGCAAGTTCGACGATGCGGTTGCAAACGCGGTCGAGGAAGTATCGGTCGTGAGTCACCATAAGGAGCGTCATATTGCGACTGCGATTGAGGTAATCCTCGAGCCACTCCACCATCTCCAGGTCAAGGTGGTTGGTCGGCTCGTCGAGGATCAGCATCTGAGGCTGGTCGATGAGCACGTGAGCCAGAGCCAGACGCTTGCGCTGACCTCCGGAGAGCTGAGAGACTTTCTGACAGAGGTCGGTGATCTTGAGCTTGGTGAGGATACGCGTCAGCTCGCTGGTATTGTCGAGCACCTCCTTCTCGTCCTTGTTCTCATCGACGATCCACTCGTTACCCTCACGCTTGCAGCGGCAGACCTCCCCCACCGTGATGTCGGCAGGGAACTGAGGATCCTGACTGAGGTAGTCGACACGCAGGTCATTGCGCCACACGATGCTACCCTCGTCCTTACCCTCGATGCCCATAATGATATTGAGCAAGGTGGTCTTTCCCGAGCCATTGCGAGCAATGAGGCCGATGCGGTCTCCCTCGCTGATGCCCAGTGAGATATTTTCGAAAAGAACCAGATCACCAAACGACTTGGTGAGGCCTTCTATTTGCAGAAAACTTTGCGCCATAACGTTTAAATTGGCGCAAATTTACTCATTTTTAGCGAATATTTCAAATCTACAGCAGAAAAACGAAGAATTTACTTATAATAATAATGTGCAGATGTGCATTTTTCAGATAAAATCGCTAAATTTGCCAACAACAAACCTAATATTTACTATTTAGTATTTATTCTCGTGTCCGGCATCTACATCCACATTCCCTTCTGCGCCACGCGCTGCATCTACTGCGACTTCTACTCTACTACTCTACGCGGCAAAGGCGAGGCTTACGTCAAAGCACTTGCGAGAGAGATGGAAGAGCGGAAAGATTTCTTGCGCAAAGAACCAGTGGAGACGATCTATCTGGGAGGAGGAACGCCCTCGCAGTTAGGCGATGCATGCATCCGTCAGATACTCGATGCTGTGGCAGAGCGATATGATATGAGCCAGGTGACCGAGATCACGATGGAGGTAAATCCTGACGATATTCGTGAAGGTCAGGATTGGGGTCGCGTGAACCGTATCTCGATGGGTGTACAAAGCATGGTGGACGATGAGCTGCAACTGCTGCACCGACGTCATGATGCTGCACAGGTGCGCAAAGCTGTATCGATCTTAAGGAATGCGGGCATCGAGAATATCAGCCTCGATCTGATGTATGGATTGCCGACTCAGACACTCGCGTCATGGGAATATAGCATCGACGAATTGCTGAAATTGAGGCCTCAGCATATCTCCGCTTATTGCCTCAGCGTGGAAGAAGGTACCCGAATGTATAATCTGGTCGAAAAAGGAGAACTCACCCCCTGCGACGATGAGACCTGCAACGCCATGAACACGCTCCTCCGCCAGAAACTGCACGACGCAGGCTTTGAGCAATATGAGATTTCAAATTACGCGCTTCCTGGCTTCTATTCCCGTCACAACTCATCGTACTGGGTGCAGACGCCTTACCTCGGATTAGGTCCTGGCGCTCACAGCTATGATGGCAAGAACCTGCGCTGCTGGAACCTGCCACGCGTCATGGAATACCTCAAAGGCAACCGACAGAAGGAACACGAAATCCTCACAGATACGGACCTCTACAACGAGCGCGTCATGCTGGGACTTCGTACGGCCAAAGGTGTAACCTTATCGGACAAAGAGATAGAGAAAAAGAATCAGGCCATCGGGCTCCTGAAGAGCCGTGGCCTGATACATATCGAGAAAAACACGCTTATCCTCACCGAATCCGGATTGGCATTAGGCGATGAGGTCATCCGTGACCTCATGGATTAGAATCGAAAATCTGCTCCATCAGCTGCCATTTCTCTGAAGAGGCGGCGTTAGGATCACATCCCTGGAACTGACTGACATACGCTTCCCACTCCGCCTGCCGTGGCAGTGTGGAGAGTCGCGCCATGTCCCTATCCCAGTCGAAGTCATCGCAAGTATCGACAATCATAAACAACTGATTGCCACGAGCGAAGATCTGCATCTGCAGGATTCCCACCTGGTGCTGGCCATCGATGATCTCTGGCCACACCTGTGAATGCACCTCGATGTACTTCTGAATCAAGACAGGATCATTGACCAACTGGAGGGTCTGGCAATAGCGCTTCATGACTGCTTATCAGAAGGTGCCTCGTCCGGGATCTCCGGAATAGGCTTATGTACCACTTCGATATTAGCACGCTTCAGCAAATCCACGCCATCGGTGAGTCGGTAGGCGCGGCTATAAACCACACGCTTGATACCCGACTGGATGATCAGCTTGGCACACTCGATGCAAGGCGAGTCGGTCACATAAAGCGTACTTCCCTCCGAAGAATTGTTGCTGCGAGCCACCTTGGAGATGGCATTGGCCTCAGCGTGCAAGACGTAAGGCTTCGAACGGTTATCGTCCGTCTCGCAATCGTTCTCAAAACCTGTAGGCGTACCGTTATAGCCGTCGCTGATGATCATCTTATCCTTGATCAGGAGACAGCCGACCTGACGGCGCTTGCAGTATGAGTTCTCGGCCCAGATCTGAGCCATGCGAAGGTAGCGATGATCGAGAAGATCGAGTTTTTCTTCGAGGGTCATATTAATATCGTATGTAATTATTTTGCTTGCGAGATAGGTACAAGTGTCTTCAGGACGTCCAATCCTTTGAGATAAGTCTTGTCACTGCTATTGAACTCCTGATAGAAATAGTTCTCATCCTTACACTGTCGCATGATGTATGCGATAATCAGACGGTTGAGGTCATCGCCACTCTTCTTAAGCTCGGTAGGAGTTGGTTTACCCAACACTGGAGTAGCGAAGGTGATGAACTCTGGCAGGAGGTTCTGCTGACGAAGATATCGCTCAAGTTCAGCGAAATTGGTGAACTTACTGATCTGCTCACGATGCTTGTCACTGTACTTGAAGGCAAAAGCATAGAGCTGACTGATCGATTTGTTATAATATGCAGAGATGTAAGACGTATCGCTTGGCACAAAGTGGTCTGGCATGATACCGCCTCCACCATAGACGGTACGGCCACCAACAGTAGTGTACTTCAGCGAGTCTGCCAAGTGGATAGAATCCTGATTGTAGAACTCTCCACGTTCGTAACGATTGACCAGATCCATAGCATAATCTGCTCCCTCTCCCATTGAATAAGGTTTCTGTATGCAGCGGCCAGACGGCGTATGATAACGTGCGATAGTCAAGCGAAGCGCCGAACCATCATATAGGTCGAACTGTTGCTGCACGAGGCCCTTACCGAAACTACGACGGCCTACGACCGTGGCACGGTCATTGTCCTGCAAGCCTCCTGCAAAGATCTCGCTGGCAGAGGCAGACCACTCGTCAATGAGTACAACGACAGGATCGGTCTGGAAATTACCATGGCCATCAGCGACATTATCACGGCGTGGCTGCATTCGACCCTCAGTATAGACGATGAGCGCGTCCTTAGGTAAGAACTCGTTGACCATGGCACAGCATACCTCCATAAAGCCACCTCCATTGCCACGGAAATCGAGCAGATAACCCTTGGCACCACGAGCCTTGAGCGAGATGAGCGCGTTGAAGAACTCGGTATAGGTGTTGCGACCGAAATTATCAACCTTGACATAACCGATGTTACCTTCCAGATACTGAGCGACGACGCTGTTGACTGGGATATCACCACGAGTCACCTCAAAGGTCAGGAGATCCTTAGAAGTATTGCGACGGATACCCAGCTTGACCTGGCTACCTTTCTCGCCGCGGAGGGTCTTCATGACCTTGTCATTGTTTATAGTCTTGCCAACGAAGAGCGAGTCATCGACCGTGACGATACGGTCACCTGGCATGAGGCCAACCTTCTCTGAAGGACCACCTGAGACCACCTGGATGACCATGATGGTGTCGTTCTGGATATTGAACTGAATACCCACACCGCTGAAGCTACCCTCCAGCTGCTCATTCACACCATTGAGGTCTTCGGCAGGAATGTACATTGAGTGAGGATCGAGCTCCTCGACGATGGTAGGAATAGCATCCTCGACGAGTTTCTTCAAATTGAGCGTATCGACATAACGGTCACGCAGCAAATCAAACAGATAGGACAACTTGGCCGAGGCTTCAGTGCCAGACAGACCTTCCTGCGAGGAACCCGCAGTCATGTCGTTCTGTGGCTGATACTGTGGAAGCGCGTTCATCAGACGCGATTCTCCAATAAGAATGCCGACCCACAGCATCAGTGCGATGCCCATGGATGCAATCAGAGGAATCCAATATTTCTTCATATTACTGCTGCTGTTCGAAAATCTTGATAGCACCTGTAGCTGGTGTAAATGCGGCGCTGCATGGACGCTTCTTATCTGTAAACTGACCCTGTGGCAGCTGCTCTACACGACCAAACTGCGAGAGATACATATCTCCCTCAGCAAGGGTTTCCTTTGTATCAAGCAGAGTTACATGCGCCTTGCCCGGGATACAGAAAGCGATGCCATTCTCTGAGCGCTTCTTTGTCTTGGCGCCAGGGATGATCTGCTCTCGGTTGTCCTCTGTCATCTGGATTGACACATAGTATGGCTCACCTGCATAATCGTCGATGTCTACATAACCAAGATGCTTTGAGAAGCGGAAAGCGAGGTCACGAGAGGTCTCACGTGTTGGGATGTAGGTGTAGTTATGTGTCTGCTGTGTCTTGGTGGTTGTACCTACAAAGAGGGTCATCAGCGCCTCCTCCTGAGCAGAGAGGTTGTCGAGCATGAGCTGTAAAGAAGCGCCATCGCCTGGCATATTGTCAGCCTCACCCTTAATAAGGAGGCTTCGGCTCTCTCGGATGCTGAAGATCTCCTGTGCGACGAGTTCGGCCTGCTTAAGTTTGCTACCGGCCTTAAGGATTTCTCCAGTCAGCACATCGCTAGCCTTGTAAGGAGACTTGCCTGTAAGGTCGATGACCTTCTCGTCTGGCAAAGTAGTTAGTTCCTGAGGATCACGGTTGATAGAACAGAGACAACGATCATTGGTCAGATAGAACGTTGGGAGCGCTCCCTTTTCGGGGAACGAGATATGGTAAGTACGAGTGCTATCGGCCTTAGCCACGCTTTGCATGGTGATATTCTGGATCTCCCAAAGACTCTGATCGGCCTGCACTGCATCATGTACACCCAGGAACTTCTCTGCATAAGCTGCAAAAGGTCCTGCTATGGTCTTAGCACAAGTAGACTCTACCGAAATAACAATAGCCGTGGTAGGGAGACTATAAGTAATGCCATAGGTGAGGTTTTCACCAATGGTTACCTGCTGTACTTCCTGCGCCTGCAATGAGGCGGTGGATATGAAGGTAGCAGCGATAGCTGCACTCAGTTGCTTGAACATATATATTATATATAATGTATTACTTATTTTAAGTCAAGTACTATTATTGCTTCGAAAAACTATCTGTAAACAGGGTGCGGTTAAGGATACTTCGACCCAGAGTAACCTCATCTGCATACTCAATCTCATCGCCTACGGAGACGCCTCGCGCCAGTGTGGTGATTCGCACATCTGGGAAAGCGGCCAGTTTGCGGAAGATGTAGAAGTTGGTCGTATCGCCATCCATCGTAGTAGAAAGCGCTAAGATCACTTCGTGAATCGGTTCTATCGATCTTCCCTGGTCATCTACACCTCCTTGGCGAGATGCCAGGATTCGTTCCACCAGGCTGTCTATCTGCAACTGACTCGGACCGATACCATCCATCGGAGAGATCAAGCCTCCGAGGACGTGATAGAGACCGTGGAACTGGTTAGTCTGCTCTATGACCATCACCTCCTTGACATTCTCCACCACACAGATGGTACTGGCATCACGTCGTGGATTAGCACAGATGCTACATATATCTGAGTCGGAGATATTGTGACAGCACTTGCAGTACTTGACCTCCTGACGCAAACGGATGACGGAATCTCCCAGGCGCATAGCACGCTCCGGTTCCTGACGCAAGAGGTGCAGCACCAGACGCAAAGCGGTCTTTCGACCAATGCCAGGGAGCTTGGAGAACTCATCGACCGCGTTAGTGAGCAAGAGACTTGGGTACTGATCCATCGTGGAGAATTACTAATTACAGATTACTAATTACTTGCCTTGGAGATCAATATTTACCGAAGTCCTTGCGTGCACGATCCAGTGCACGGCGGTCCTCCTTATCCTTGATAGAGTCGCGCTTGTCAAACTGCTTCTTACCCTTACAGAGGGCAATCTCCAGCTTGGCGAGGCCGTTGTCATTGATAAAAAGACGGAGAGGGACGATGGTCAGGCCGGGTTCCTTTGAATCATTGGACAAGCCACGAAGCTCACGACGTGTCAGCAAGAGCTTGCGGTCACGATGAGCATTGTGATTGTTATAAGTGCCATAGAAATACTCGGCGATATAGATATTCTTTGACCAAAGCTCTCCTTTATCGAAGATACAGAAGGAGTCAGTCAGACCTGCCTTGCCTGCACGCAACGACTTGATCTCGGTACCCGTCAGCACCATGCCGGCCTGGAAGGTATCGAGGATCTCATAGTCAAAGGTCGCGCGCTTGTTGCGGATATTGACTGCATTGGGGTTCTTCACCCCCTTCTTCTTGCTATTTGCCATTCAAAAATTAGTTTAGTGCTGCATGAACTGCAGCAACTTAATTGTCAGAGATGGTGAGAAATAGATGACCAGGAACGCTACGAAGCAGAACAACCAGCTATGGTTGGCTGGTATTCGCACGATCGTTGTCATTGCTGTCCAAATAATATATACGAGATAGTAGTCAGCCAGATGCACAAAGGCAATGCTAGGAATCAGCGAGCAAGCCATCTCGACCAGCACCAGATAACTGGTACAATAGAATACAAAAAGATGGAGACGATCCTGATCAGGATTCTTGAGTTCAAAGAACCGTGTAGGGAGCAGCTCCTTGAGCAGGAACATTGCTAAATAAGGTCCAATGAAGAATCCTACCAGCGATGGAACCATCGTAGTCATGCCATTCTGCAAATTGAACCCACCCTCACGGGAATACCCTGAAGCGAGAAAGATGAAGAGCGCCATGAATCCCAGCAATGGCCAATAATAATTGGTCATCATGTACTGAGGCTTGGCTTCCTGAACATCTTCCTTGCAGAGATGGAGCCATGTCTCCTCTGGCTGAGTTACCAGCAAGATCAGATATTTGACAATATATTTTGCCTTATCCATATCAATCCTCGAGGCTGTGAACTACAAGGCCAGAACGAAGCTTTGGCTCAAACCAAGTGGTCTTAGGAGGCATGATGTTGCCGCTGTCAGCAATGGCCATCAACTGATCCATAGAGACAGGATAGAGGGCCAAAGCCACGCGCATCTCACCACTGTCTACACGGCGCTTGAGCTCGCCAAGGCCACGGAGACCACCGACGAAATCGATACGCTTGTCACGACGAAGGTCCTTGATGCCGAGTACCTGGTCGAGGATGAGGTTGCTGCTGACGCTGACGTCGAGGACACCGATAGGATCATTATCATCGTAGGTGCCAGGCTTAGCGGTAAGGCTGTACCACTCACCGCTCAGGTAGAGGCTGAAGTTATGAAGCTCAGTTGGTCGATACTCCTCAGCACCCTTCTTTTCTACCTCGAAGTTCTCTGCCAGCTTGGCGAGGAACTCCTCGTCGGTCAGGCCATTGAGATCCTTCACTACGCGGTTATAATCCATGATCTTGAGCTGCGAAGCTGGGAAGCAGACAGCGAGGAAGAAGTTGTACTCCTCGTTGCCAGTGTGGTTAGGATTCTGCTGAGCGCGCTCCTGTCCTACTCGTGCAGCTGCAGCGGTACGGTGGTGACCATCGGCCACATAGAGATATGGGATAGCAGCAAAAGCCTCTGTGATCTCTGCGATGAGCGCTGGTTCATCGATCACCCAGAACTCATGGCCGAAGCCTTCTGCTGAGGTGAACTTCTCGGTGCTTGGCTTAGCAGCGGTCTGTGCGATGACCTTGCCGAGGACGTCATTGTCTGGGAAGGCGAAGAACACAGGCTCCATGTTAGCCGAGAGGCAACGAACGTGCTTCATACGATCTTCCTCCTTGTCTGCACGGGTGAGCTCATGCTTCTTGATGACGCCATTGAGGTAGTCATCGACGTTGGCAGCTACGACGAGGCCATACTGGGTACGGCCCTGCATGGTCTGGCTATAGAGGTAGTACACAGGCTTCTCGTCCTGCTGGAGCCAACCCTGAGCCTTGAACTTGGCGAACTGCTCTACAGCTGCATCATAAACCATAGGATCATGCTCGTCGGCAATAGGATCGAAGTTAATCTCAGGCTTGATAATATGATAGAGCGACTTCTCATTACCCTTACACTCGTCGTAGGCTTCCTGTGAAGAAAGTACGTCGTAAGGACGTGAAGACACAATAGGTGCTAATTCTGGCGAAGGGCGGAGGCCCTTGAAAGGTCTAACTTTTGCCATGGTAATATATTGTTTTGTAATTGATAATTCTATTTTAGGAAACGTTTGATCATCATATTCACCTTGCGCAATGACAGCGGATTGGTGAGCAGATAGCGAGCGCCATATTGCTGAACTTGTTTGTGCAATGAACGCTCTGCAAAGTCTGATGAGACGATGATCGGTGTGTCTGGATGCAAAGCAGACATCTGGCGGATCAGGTCGGATGTCGGGAGTTCTCCTGGCAGATCATTGTCTAGGAAGACGATGTCCGGATCGAGTTTCTGATACTCATCGAGCAGCTTGTCTGTCGTATTGCAGATACTCACATCAAAGAGATGCTGATTCTGATACAGTTCGGCATCGGCCGTGAGTCCGATCAAAACATGTGGTAGCATAGAGCGATTCTCGACTTCCGTTGTCAGCTCTTCTGCTTTGGCGGCCAATGACTGAGGTTCCTTGGGTTCTTCCTCCACAAAGCTGCTGGCACTCCGTGCATCCACAGGAAGCAGAATCACATACTGGATTTGTCCCTGTTCCTGACGGCGCATCTGTAAAGTACCGAACAGTCGTTTCACGATCAACCGGCAAACACTAAGTCCGAGGCTCAAATCCGAACTCTGTTCCTGCGGAATACCGTCAGTCTTGCAGAGTACCGTCAAGCGTACAGTCTTCTCATCAGGCGTAAGGCTATAGCTGATAGTCACACAGCCTCCTTGCTGTACCATTCGCTGGGGTGCGACTAAATTCTCCAGCAACACATCCAGCAGTTTGGCATTGACAGCAATCTGCAGGGTGTCATAGAGGTTACTGAAATAAATCTTGAGCGACGGTCCCTTGAGTGAATAGATTTGCTGCAACTCAGCTAAATGTTCCCAAAGCGAGATACTACGGATCTCCTGATCTTCAGCAAATGCATTATCTCCCACGAACTGACGATATTTGTCCGTAAGCTCTACGATGCGGGTAGCCTGAGCTGCCAAATCCTGTACGAGCATCATGCGATCCTCATGATTGCTATCATCTCCCTTACCGATGAAAGTATTGGTACTCTCGGCCAATGAGCGGAGGAAAGTTCCCATCTCCTGCATCACTCCGGCACAGTAGTCGGTCTTCTGTCGCGCTGTCTGCAATTGATGATCCTTCTGGCTGATCAACTTACGCTGTGCACGGTAGCGCTCATCAAGGTTGATGGCTACACCACGGACGTAGGTTGGTCGTCCCAGGCGGTCTCGCGTGACGGTCTTGCCGCGGAAGCCGAACCATTCGTACTTTCCAGAAGCCGTCTTGCCATCTGGCATGAGCTCTGCAGCGACATTGAGACGGAGATCGACCTCAAACATCTTGTCAGAGCGGTATAAAGGAGACGTGTGGCGCACCAGAACTTTCTGAATATCATCAGGATGCACACGCTCCAGCATGGTCTCCAACTTGATGTTCTTGGAGTTATCGTCAAGCCATAGGCTATTCAACGAAGGTATCCCGAAGCGTACTTTTTGCTCCGGGATATACCATTCCCAAACATAAGTTTGGCACTCGTTCAGGAAGGAATCAAAGTCATTGAATCCTTTTTTCATTAATTTACGCGGAAACGGTCAATGCCGTCCTTCAAGAAGCCGCAAGACTGCTTAGCTGCAGCGATACCTGCATTTGAGTTAGCCTCAGCGGTTTGTGCACCACTCTTCTTTGGAGTGAAGAATACACGGGTACCGAACTTCTCAACGAACTGATCTGCGGTAGCTGGCTTCACGTCGGCAATGTACTTGAAGTCTGGACGCTCGTCCATCAACTGCATGACACCAGCCTCATCAATCACCTCCTTACGAGCGGTATTGATCAAGCAAGCGCCCTTTGGCATGGTCTTGAGGAGGTCATAGTTGATAGAACCGATGGTCCCCTTGGTAGCAGGACAGTGGAGCGATACATACTGGCAAGCAGCATAGAGCTCTGGGATAGTAGCTACTGCGGTAACACCCTCCATGCTCTCGATCTGCTCCTTGGTGAGGAATGGATCGTATGCATAGACCTTCATGCCGAAGCCGAGAGCAACGCGAGCTACGTTGCGAGCCACGTTACCAAAGGCGTGAAGACCGAGGGTCTTGCCCTTGAGCTCGGTACCAGCAGCACCAGAGAACTGGTTGCGGCACTGGAACAGAAGCATACCGAATACGAGCTCAGCCACAGCGTTGGCATTCTGGCCAGGAGTATTCATAGCTACTACATTGTGAGCGGTAGCGGCAGCGAGGTCGATATTGTCGTAACCAGCACCAGCACGAACTACAATTTTGAGGTTCTTAGCAGCGTCAAGGACGGCTGCATCGACAATGTCTGAGCGAATGATGATGCCATCAACGTCAGCTACAGCATCAAGAAGCTGCTGCTTCTCTGTATATTTCTCGAGCTTTACCACCTCGATACCTGCCTCGGTGATAATCTCTTCCATAGCCTTCACAGCAGCGGCTGCGAATGGCTTTTCGGTTGCGATTAAAACTTTCATTGAATTCTCTGTTATGAATTCTTATATTATGAATTTACTTATGAGCAGCCTCAAACTCCTGCATGCAGTCGATGAGCGCCTGAACGTCCTCTACCTCACATGCATTATAAATAGAAGCACGGAAACCACCTACTGAGCGGTGACCCTTAATGCCGATCATACCCTTACTCTTAGCGAACTCCATGAACTCAGCCTCAAGCTCCTTCTTGCCCTCTGCCATAACGAAGCAGACGTTCATGTTAGAGCGATCAGCCTTGTCTGCAACGGTACCTACGAACATTGAGTTACGATCGATCTCTGCATAGAGCATGTCTGCCTTCTGCTGGTTGATTTTCTGGATTGCCTCAACGCCACCAAGTCCCTTGAGCCACTTGAGAGTCTCGTTCATCACGAGAATAGGGAATACTGGAGGAGTATTGAACATTGAACCACCATCAACGTGAGTCTGATAGTTGAGCATGGTAGGGATGTAACGGCTTACCTTGCCGAGAGCAGACTTCTTAACGATAACAACGGTAACACCTGCAGGGCCAGCGTTCTTCTGAGCACCGCAGTAGATCATCTGATACTTGCTGACATCTACTGGACGTGAGAGAATATCTGAAGACATGTCGCAAATGACAGGAACGCCATAGTCCTTATCCTCCTTGATCTCGGTACCGTAGATGGTATTGTTGCTGGTGATATGGAAATAGTCAGCATCCTGTGGAACCTCGAAGTTCTTTGGGATGTAGTTGTATACCTTATCCTCTGAAGAAGCAACGATCACGGTCTCACCGAAAGCCTTAGCCTCCTTAGCAGCCTTCTTTGCCCAAACGCCGGTCTGGCGATAAGCAGCCTTCTTCTCAAGGAAGTTCATTGGAACCATCAAGAACTCGAGCGATGCACCACCACCAAGGAAAAGTACCTCATAATCCTCAGGAATGTTGAGCAATTCCTTCCAAAGCTGACGGGTCTCCTCCATAGTAGCCTCCCACTCCTTAGTACGGTGAGAGATACAGAGAACACTTACGCCTGTACCCTTAAAATCCTTGATTGCCTCGATAGCGTTATCGAGAGCTACTTGTGGCAGGATGCATGGTCCCGCATTAAATACATGCTTTTTCATTATTCTATATTAAAGATGTTTAGTTCATTGTTTGGGAAACGTCTATTGCGAGGACAAATATATAGACTTTTTTGATTCCAAACAAATTTATTTACAAAAATCTTTAAGAAATCGACAATTATTAGAATTATTAACACAAATAGCCAAATCTAGTGACAATATTTCCATCATTTTGCCCTTATTTTCGTGCGATTTGTCAATATTTGCTCTTATTTGAACCTATCACCCCACAAAGAAGTCAGATGCGACTTCATCCGATCCTCCTGAGCATTGGGCTGCGGATGGTAGAAAAGTGACTGTTGCATACCTCCCTCTCGTACCAGTTCATCGGGCAGATACTGCTGATAGGCGAAGTGTCCCGGATAGTCATGTGCATACTTATAACCCTTGCCATAACCTTCCTTCTCCATCAGTTTGGTCGGAGCGTTACGCAGGTGCAGTGGCACTGGCAGATTACCCGTCTCCTGCACCTTCTGCAAGGCGGAATTGATGGCATTATACGATGCATTGCTCTTTGGCGATGAAGCCAGATAGACACAAGCTTCGGCTAACGGGATCCTTCCCTCTGGCCAACCGATCTTCTGCACGGCGTCAAACGCTGCATTGGCCAGCAGCAGCGCGTTCGGATTTGCCAAGCCTACGTCCTCACTGGCAGAGATCACCAGTCGACGTGCAATGAATGCAGGATCCTCTCCGCCTTCGATCATACGAGCCATATAATACACAGCAGCATCGGGATCAGAGCCACGGATACTCTTGATCATGGCCGACACGAGGTCATAGTGCATCTCACCGTCCTTGTCGTAGGCCATCGGATTGGCCTGGAGCTTCTCGATGACGAGAGCGTCGGTGATGGTAATAGTCTTCTCCTGAACCACACGTTCCTCTTCCTCATCATCTTCGTCTTCTTCGTAGTCGAAGTCATCATCAGCATACTCTCCGACTACCAGATCCAGAATATTCAGGAATTTACGACAATCACCTCCTGCATATCTTAACAGTGCACTCGTTTCCTGTACGACAATCTTTTTTTTGGATATGAGCGGATCCTCCTTGAACACACGCTCCATCAATCCGAGCAAGTCCTCCTCATCGAGTGGTTTGAGCGTATATACCTGGCAGCGACTCAGCAAAGGTCGAATGACTTCATAGGAAGGATTCTCTGTCGTAGCACCGATCAGTGTCACCACACCACGCTCCACCGCATCGAGCAATGAGTCCTGCTGCGACTTGGAGAAGCGATGGATCTCATCGATAAACAGGATCGGCGAAGCATCTGGCAAGAAGAAGCGGTCTTTCTTGGCACGCTCTATCACCTCTCGCACCTCCTTCACGCCGCTACTCACGGCACTCAGCGTATAGAATGGCAGTTCGAGTGTTTGCGCGATGATTTTGGCCAACGTAGTCTTACCCACGCCTGGAGGTCCCCACAGGATAAACGACGCGATACGTCCTGACTCAATCATACGACGCAACACGGCATTCGGTCCTACCAAATGTCGCTGTCCTATATATCCATCGAGGCTCTTTGGCCTCATTCGTTCTGCTAAAGGTTGCATAATATTATTATTTCTATCGCGCCGCATTCAAATCAAGTACCATTGTCACTGCCGTGCCACGATACGAGAAGTTATCAAATCCAACGGAGACGCCGACGCGCAGCTTGCGGAGCAGATCCCATCCATACTGAGCCTCACAATGCAAGCGATGGTTCGGTACTTTGACGGCATGCAACTGCACAAACTCTCGCCAGTCATCTTTAGGAGTAACCAGTCGATTCAAGAGCATATGCTGACTGTTCCATTCCACATGACCCTCTGCCCAATATCGATCAGTACTCAGTTCATAATTATCAAGCAAAGCAAAACGCGAGATCTCATGCTGTCTCTGCCACCAGAACCTAGAAGCGTCGAAGTGGTGCGCATCCGCCAACCCTATCTCGCCTTGATGAATCATAAAACCGACACTGCTCATATAACACAACTGATCGTTATAACGCGGCAAAGTCAATGTATGGCTAGTACGGAAATCGAGTGCAAGAAAAGAGAAAGACTCTTTGCTTGTTGATACAAATGGGATGGAGTCATGCGAACCACCCCCCATATCCACCCACACGCTGTAGGTCGGATAACTGCAAGTCTCTCGAACAGTCATATCATCCATCACCATCAGCGACCGCTGGTGCTTATAGTCAAAGCGAAGGCTTGCCTTAGCCAGCTGTGCAGCTATAGGTCCTTCATATATCATCAGGTCATGCGCCGAACCTGGCACTCCGACTCGCGGATCATTGCTCTGTGCATGAGCGCCAAAGAGATTGCGATGCTTGGAGTTCTCCTTAGGTCGACGGCGCTCCCATCCTACCTGTGCAGACATCTTTAGGTCGAAGGTCAGAGGCATAGACAATTTCACGCCAGCCGAGGTTCGCTCGTAGAGTTTATAGTGGTTCCAGCCACAGATGCCAGAGGCCATCAATGACTGTGCACGTGGCATAACCGGATCTGGATCAAAATCCTCGAGGAACTGTCCACCATAAATCTCTGCCATAGTCTCATATTCCACAGGCAACATATAGCGCAATGCTCCCTTAGCCACAAGCGCCTTACGGTCGAAAGCGTAGTAGGCAGATTCTTCCAGCTCCCATCGGCTGCGATTGAGCTGCATGCGGCCTATCGTGCTGTGCAGGCCCATGCTGTAGCCGTCCACATAGTTCATCGTGATGATGTCCGACACGCCATTTGGCATGATCATATACCAGCCACGGTGCTTATCGAGCACATCGGTATACTGTCGCGTCATGCCGCCATCCATCAGCATCTGATACCACTCCACCCCTGGCTTCTTGGCCACAAAAGGCGCAGATGTCTGCCCGGCAGCCGTCATTGACAGCAAGCCAAGCAGACAACAAAAGAGTAGTTTCACGCTTCTACCTATATTATATATATAAGGAGTATGTCTGTACATTAGGCGTCAAAGAACTGCTTACCCTGTGCATCCAGCGGACGCTCCACTCCAGGATATTCGCAGCAGAACTGATTCTTAAGTCGGTCGATATAACGCTTTGCCTCCCACTTAGCCATTGGCAGGTCGTGCATCAGACAATTACCGCAAGTAGCTGGTGTCGTACCAGGCACCTCGTCGTCATAGTCACGCACATAAGCGAAGGCTTCGAGCATCAGCTGACGGATCTCCTCGCAAGGATAAGCGCCTTTCACGATCAGGTAGTTACCCGTCATGCAACCCATAGGGCCCCAGTAGATCACGTTCTGCTTCCACTCCTCGTGGTTGCGCAGATAGGTAGCCACCAGGTGTTCGATGGTGTGTATAGCGGCAGGGTTGATGGCTGGCTCATGATTCGGAGCCGTCATGCGAATGTCGTAGGTCGTGAAGCAGGTATCGCCCACTGCATCCTGACGTGAGATGTAGATACCTGGCTGCAGATCGGTGTGATCTACCTGAAAGCTTGGGATCAGTTCCATAACTAAGTCTAAGGGATTTAGTGAGCTGCAGTAAACTCATCCAGGAATCGCTGGTCATTCTCTGAGAAGAGACGCAGGTCCTTCACACGGTACTTGAGATTGGCAATACGCTCCACGCCCATACCGAATGCATAGCCGGTGTACTCCTTGCTGTCAATGCCGCTTGCCTCCAGGACATTAGGATCGACCATACCACAACCAAGGATCTCGAGCCAGCCGGCACCCTTACACATCGCACAGCCCTTACCCTTACAGAGGGTACAGCTCACATCCATCTCTGCCGATGGCTCAGTGAATGGGAAGTAGCTTGGACGCAGACGGATCTGGGTATCAGGACCGAACATCTCCTGTGCGAACTGCAGCAATACCTGCTTGAGGTCGGCAAACGATACATTCTTGTCGATATAGAGGCCCTCCACCTGATGGAAGAAGCAGTGTGCACGAGCCGAGATAGCCTCGTTACGATATACACGACCTGGACAGACCACGCGGATAGGTGGCTTCTGATGACCCATGGTGCGAACCTGTACCGATGAAGTATGACTACGGAGCACTACGATAGGATTTTCCTGGATGAAGAAGGTATCCTGCATATCGCGAGCCGGATGATCATCAGCGAAGTTGAGTGCGCCATATACATGCCAGTCATCCTCTACCTCAGGACCCTCAGCAATCGAGAAGCCCAGGCGAGCGAAGATGTCGATGATCTCCTGCTTGACCAATGACAGTGGATGACGAGTACCTACCTCCTCAGGATAAGCAGGACGGGTCAGGTCGATGGTCGGATCGACGTGATCCTCTGACTGGAACTCAGCCTTCAGGGCCTCGATCTTCTCAGTAGCTTTCTGCTTCAGCGCGTTGATCTTCTGACCGATCTCACGCTTCTGATCAGCAGCCACGTTACGGAAGTCTGCCATCAGCGAAGTCACCTCACCTTTCTTACTGAGGTACTTGATGCGCAGTGCTTCGATCTCCTCTGCATTGTTAGCCTTCAAACCGTCAATCTCGGTCATCAGGTTGTTAATCTTTTCGAGCAACATATATATCAATTTTTATTATTTTCAATCCAATTCTACACACATATACACACGTGCGCAGAAAAATCGTGGCAAATATAGCGTTTTTTTCTCAAAACTCGAAATTTTACAATCTTTTTTTGTATTTTTGCGCCTAAAAATCAGCAAAGACACAAGCAATGACGCGTCCAACTACAAATATCCTCCCCCTTGTCAGCCAGTTCATGGCCGACCATTGCGGCATCACCTCCCCCACCGAACCTCTCTTCGTAGCACTCAGCGGAGGCCCTGACAGCGTAGCTCTCCTCCACATCCTCCACTCCCTCGGGCACCCCGTCATCGCTCTCCACTGCAACTTCCATCTGCGTGGCGAGGAATCCGATCGTGACCAGCGTTTCTGTGAGGAGCTCTGCCGTCAACTTGGCGTTACGCTCAAGGTCCGCAACTTCGACACTTTCACCTACATGGAGGAGAATCACCTCTCGCTCGAAATGGCAGCAAGGAACCTGCGATACGCGTGGTTTAGTGAGGAGTTAGGAGTGAGAAGTGAGGAGTATTCTGCTACGCGCGATGTGGCTAACAACTCCTCACTCCTAACTCCAAACTCCTCACTGTGGTGTCCAAGCGCAATTGCGCTAGGTCACCACCAAGATGACAGCATCGAGACCCTTCTTATGAACCTCATGCGCGGCACCGGCCTCAACGGTCTCACAGGTATCGTCCCTCGCAACGAGGCCTCGCACGTCGTCCGTCCCCTTCTCTGTCTCAGCCGTCAGCAGATCCTTGATTATTTATCAGATAATGGCCTCACTTACATCACCGACAGCAGCAATCTGGAGAACGATACCCTGCGCAATCAGATCCGCAACCAGCTCCTCCCCCTCATGGAGCAGATCCTGCCACAGTCGCGCCATGGCATCAATCTCACCATGCAGCACCTGCAGGAAGTATCCGCATGGCAAGACACAGAGATTCAGCAATATCGCCAGAATAATGCACGTCGCGTAGCCATCGATCCTGAGCATACTTACGAGATGATTCCGCAGCCAGCGAGCCACCTCCTCCATCCGCTCACACAGTATTACCAGCAGCAAGGATTTGAGATCAAAGTCTCCAAAGACCTGCTCCTCGCCACCCCTAAGCCGAAGCCGCTACCTACGCGTCCCATCCAGTGGTCCATCGAGGAGATTCCCGTCGCCGAAGCCACTCCCGGCCGTGATCCTCACGTCGCCTACTTTGACGCCTCCGTCGCCGTCGCTCCCCTCTCCTTCCGCCGCTGGCAGCAAGCTGACCGCATCGCCCCTCTCGGCATGCACGGCCACACCCGTCTCCTCAGCGACGTCTTCACCGACCACCACCTTCCTCCTCACCACAAGAAGCTTCTCTGGGTAGTCACCGACGCCACCGGCCAGATTCTCTGGGTACCGGGTCTTATCCAATCTGACTATGCAAAAATAACCTCCAGCACAAAGAATGTACTGAAGGTTACATGCTAATCGTAAAAACGATAAAACCCTAAAGGGAAAAATCTCTGTTTTTCGGTTACTTGAGCAAATCCATGAAAAACAGCACCGCTGCGGTCTTCCGATCCACATCTTCGGCCTTACCGATATTGCTATTGTTACCGTTGCGGATGGTTCCATCGCTTTCAATTTTACCGATACGGCTATTTGAAGCGTCGCGTACAGTACCATCGCTCACTACCTTGCCGATACGGCTATTGCTGCCATTGCGGATAGTGCCATCACTCTCGACTTTGCCTACACGACTATTGTTAGCATTACGGATAGTACCGTCGCTCTCAATCTTGCCGATACGACTATTGCTAGCGTTACGGATAGTACCGTCACGCTCAACTTTGCCCATATAGCTATTGCTAGCGCTGCGAAATGTCTGTGCTTCGGCAGCAAGGGTCAATCCCATAATCAGGGACAAAAGGATAAGAATCTTCTTCATATCAAGATTAATAGTTCTTCATAATCCAGAAATCCACTGGCTTGATGCGGTGGTTACGGGTGATGAGGGTAGCGTAGTCATAACGGCCGACGATTGGCCAGTTGTTGAGCCAGCTGTCCTGATCGCAGACACCCCATACGGTGACGCGCTCGATCTTGTCGGCGTTGTCCTTGAAGAGCTGGAAGAACTCCTGCATGCGGTAGTTCCAGTCATGGAGTGGCTCCTGTGGGAAATTGCCCTTGTATGGATCGAGGCTCTGCTCGAAGTTCTCAGTGTGGTCAACAGCGGCAGTGATCTGCATCTGACGACGTGGGAGGATAGACATATCGAGCTCTGAGATGCTGACCTTGACGCCAATCTCGGCGAACATATCGATAGACTTCTGGATCTCGCTGATAGCAGGGCGATCCAAGCCCCAGTGACCCTGGAGACCCATACCGTCAATCTTGATACCCTTTGACTGGAGGCGCTTGATGATCTCAACGTAGCGCTCACGGCGACCAGGATCGGTCATGTTGTAGTCATTGAGATAGAGCTCTGCATCAGGGTCAGCCTTAGCTGCTGCTGAGAAAGCGATCTCGTACATATCATCACCGAGGATCTTATACCACATGGATTGACGCTGGTGACCACCTTCGATAACTGACTCATTGATAACGTCCCAGCTGTGGATCTTGCCTTTGTAATGGCCGACGATGGTAGCGATATGAGTCTCAAGACGCTGCTTCAGGAGGTCGTAAGAAGCGGTGTCGCCCTTCTCGTCGAAGAAGAACCAGTCAGGACACTGAGAGTGCCAGACGAGGGTATGGCCGTGGATGAACATATTGTTCTTCTGGCCGAACTCAACGTAAGCGTCAGGGATGGTCCACTCATAGACGTTCTCGAATGGATGTACCTCCTCTGGCTTGAGACAGTTCTCAGGCGAGATGGCAGCGAAGTGCTTGACGGTAGTGTTGACACCCTCGATGTCTGCACCGATGATGTGATCTGTGTTGAGGGCGGTACCGAGGTAGAAATACTTGTTGGTATACTCCTTGATACCAGGTTCCTGTGCATCCTGGCAGCACTTGCACTGATTCTGTGCACAACTGCAGAGCAATGCAGCTCCGAGGATAGAGAAAAAGATTTTCTTCATAATATTAAAGGGATATTAGGGGTTTTAGGGATATTGGGGATTTTAGGGTAGAAATTACTCGACGTTGCCCCACTCCATCGCCATCCAGAAGAGCCATTCTGCCTCTGACTGGAGGATCTCAGGATTGATGGTGTCAACATCATCCTTCGGGTGGTGGTAGAAGCCGCCGCCGGCTGCACGGAGGTCCATACATGGATAACCTGCCTGCATGAACACGGCGCCATCGGTACGAGGACGGGTGAGGAAGTGATTCTCACGGGTCATGAGCTGACGGTGGATGTACTTGTCGTTGACCTTGTTGGCAATCTCGGCGAACTGTGGATAGAGGTAGTTATACATACCCACCATGATCTCGCCGGCACCTGGCTGTTCGAGGTTAAGTACAGCCTTGACCTTGTCCTGAGGGAAGAGCGGATTCTTGGTGTAGTAGGTTGAACCAGTGAGGTTTGACTCCTCTCCATCCACGGCCATGAATACTACGGTACGCTTAGGCTTGATAGGGCTCTTGGCCAATGCTTCAGCGGCACCGAGCATCACAGCTACGGCAGCGTTATTGTCGTTAGCACCTGCGATGTGATAAGGGATCATGCCGAGGTGGTCGAGGTGTGCAGCCACGATGACGTATTCATCAGGACGCTCCGAACCCTTGACCATGCCGAAGATATTCTTGCCAATGCCATTCGGATTGTAGGTGGTGGTCATCTTGATGCGAGCACGCTTGCCGGTGTTGAATGACTGTGGCTTGAAGGTGTCGCGGATCTTCTGGATGCACTCCTTATAGGTGCGACCTGTGCCGCTGAAGATGTCCGAAACCACGGTGTCAGTGACGTTGCAATAAAGGAAGTTCTCCTGATATGGCACACCAGGGCCTGGTACCCACTTATAGAGTACGCCAGCCACACCATGATCGTAAGCGTTCTTCATCTTGACGGCATGGAGGGTATGGTGATACCACTTCTTGATATCTACCGAATCCTGGCTGTGGTTAGGGGTCTCACCCTCGATGAGGACGATCTTACCCTTCACGTCAATACCTTTATAATCATCGTAACCGAGCTCTGGAGCGGTGACACCATAGCCACAATAGACGATGTCTGCCTCAATGTCGCCACTGGCTGTTGAACCACCTGTGAACCAGCCATCTGCCCAAGGATAAGACTTGCGTACCCAAGTATCAGCCTTCTTGTCAATGCCCTTGACAGGGAAGAGAATCTCCATGCCACACTCACCCGTCACCTCGATGAATGGCTGATTGAACTGCTGGAAGTATGTACCCTTATCGCCTGCTGGCTCAAGGCCGAAATTCTTATAGTAACCCTCGACAATCTCGATGGCCTTCTCCATGCCCTTGCTACCGGCCAAACGGCCTTCGAGTGCAGGGTCAGAGAGCTGTGTGACATAGCCAAAGAGTTTCTCGGAGGTGATAGTACGATGCATGACGTCGAGCATCTTCTGCTCGTCGGTCAATTCTGGCATCATGCGACGCTGTGCATTCACGTTGGGTGCTACAGCGAGGGTTGCGAGAAGCAAACCCATGGAAAGATTGATGAATTTCATCGGATAACGATATTAAAAGTAGTTTATTGCTCAGATACCTAATCGGTTATTGACGTATTTTACACTCGCAGCATACTCCACATCCGTCACCAGATGCTCGATAATCATCGGCATGTTTGGATTCACTGCATTAGCGAACTGCACATATTTCTCAATATCGAGCGAACCCTCTCCGCAAGCGCACTCCTGAAGCTGGAAGGTGTACTCTTCCTTGAGTCGGATGTCCTTGAGGTGGCAACTGAGGATGGTAGAGCCAAGCTTCTCAAAGCACTCCTCGAGGAAGCGGTCATTGAAGAAATATTTTTCTGGCGAAGTAATCATATTCACCACATCGAGGTGCGTGCCAAACATCTCACGATCCACGTCTTTGATCAGGCGCAGATACTCATCCGGATTGCTCGGAATCATCCACGGCATGGATTCAATGCAGAACTTGGTTGTCTTCGGCTGCACTGCATCAATAATCTGTTGGATCATCTTCACAGCCATCTGCCAGAGCTCTGCACTAAAATTCTCACGATAGCCGCCATCCCAGCGAGGACCGTAAGGCGTACCGACGACATTAACACAGCAGATGGCACCGATCTGATCAGCCATGCGCAGCTGGCCAATGGCATAGTCAATCCACTTGGCACGCTCTGCAGGATCAGCGGCCAGGGTGTTGCGCCACACGCCTACCTCTGCAATCACTAAACCTGCTTTATCAGCTTCGGTTTTATATGCCATGTAAATCTCCTCTCCAGCAAGATAATCGACAGGGAAGTTGACACACTGCAAGCCTAACGCTTTATGTTTTGCCGCCCACTCCTGAGGAGAGTTATGTTCGAGGCGTGATGATATTCCTAATAGCATAATTTAGAAGTTTCTACGGTGAATAACAGTAGGATCCATAGAGTTCAGATCACGAACACCCGTGCGAGCCATGACAACAGACAGTTCAGTGGTCATCTCATTGATACGCGCAGAGACAGCGTCTGAGCCTTTACGGAGCAACGGCATGAGGTGACGGCCGACAGATACAGCCTTAGCGCCGAGGGCCAGACACTTATACGCATCCATGCCACTCACCACGCCACAATCCACAAACACATTCATGTCCTTGCCTACGGCCTTGATGATATCCTCAAGCACAAGCAAAGGTGGCACAGAATACTCCATCATATTATGGTGGTGCGACACGACGATACCGGCGCAACCAGCCTTGGCACATTTCTCTGCATCTCGCACACTCAGAACGCCTTTCACGATAAATGGCACACCCGCCGCCTGCACGAACTCTGCAATCTCAGCCATCGACTTAGGGCGCATCTCCTGACCGAAGATATTGTCATAGCCACCATTACCACTGAAGGCGTGGTCAATGTCCATTCCCACAGCCACACAACCGACACGAACAGCGTGCTCCATCTTGCGGAATACCTCCACATTATCAGCATGCGGCTTGATGACCTTGACGGTCTTGGCACCCGTAGCAACAATGTCCTCAAGCTCCTGATCATCTCCCATGCCGACCCAGTGCAGCGTATTACTCTTCGCCGCAGCTTCCGCATAGACAATCATGCCACTCTCCGCCTTCTCCTCAATGAAGTCCGCGCTTTTCTTTCCCTTGCCTCCGAGGTGCGACAATGCCGCGGTCATGATCGGGGTAGAGAAATGATGGCCAAACAACTCTAAATCAGTGGTTGCAAGGTCGGAATCAAGATATCTTGACTCAAGGAGAAGCGAATCAAAGAAGTCGCGAGTGATTTTATCAGAATGCGAATGAAGTGTCATAGTATTATTGCTTATTTCTAAGTGCAATAGCGTTGTTGATTTCGTCCATCTTCTCGTCTGAAAGCTCATACTTGCTGATCACAAACCAGCCGAGGAGCAAGAGAATAGCAGGAACGATAGTGACGAGCCAAAGAATACCCTGTTCAGCCAGCAGCGACTGTTTTTGCAATGTAGCATCAAAGCCTACCCAAGCGAGGACGAACCCCGGGATGACGCCACCCAGAGCCATACCGGCCTTCAAGAAGAGACAGGTAATCGCATTGACAATAGCAGCAATACGGCGACCCGTAGTATACTCTCCGTATGTCACCACCTCAGGGACGAGAGCCCACATATAACCCGTAGCGACGAGCAAGCCAGAGCTCTTGACAAACTGCGCAATGCAAAGCATCCAGAACTGTTCGCGCAACGAAGGGATAGTCACAAAGACATACATCAGCACCATGCCAACGATAGAAACGCCAATGAAGATGCTGAACATTCCCTGCTTGCCCACCCATCGCTTGATAGCCGGCAACATCGGCATAAAGATAAACGCAGGAATCGTACCCAACCACATGAACGCCGTAGTCATAAACGTATCAGCGCCAATGTTATAGGTCATGAAATACGAGTCGGCGGCATTGCTCACACTCATCAGTGTGAACGAGATGATAAAGAAGAACGCCAGGATGCGCAGCGGCTTATTGCGGACAAACTCCATCCACACATCGCTCACCTTCACATCGTGCGAACGCTCAGCATTCATCACCACGCGCTCTTTCGTCTCGAAGAAGCACCACACGAGCAATGCCAATCCCACCAAGGCAAAGATACTCATCGTGATGAACCATGCGCCAGCCGCATCGGGCGTATTATACTGCGCCTCCATCTCGCCCGTCTCCGGATTGAGCACCTTAGGCGCAAAGATAGCGATGACCAATGGCAACGTCTTGACCAGCAGTGCCGCGAAGTTATTAAAAAGCATACGGACACTGGTGAGAATCGTAATCTCATCAGTGTCACGTGTAAGGGATGAATTCAGCGCGCCGTAAGGTACATTGATCAACGTATTGCACATACTGAGACCAATATAAGTAATGTACGCGTAGAGCAGTGAACCGCTGAACCCATTCCAGAAACATAGCATAGCAAACCCTGCCAGCGGCACACCACTCAGGATGAGCCATGAACGATATTTTCCCCAGCGCGGATTAGACTTATCGATGAAAGCTCCGACCATCGGATCCCAGAACACATCGATAATCCTGACCACGAGAAACATGACCGCAGCCGTACTTGGCGCCAATCCATATACATTAGTATAAAAGAAGAGGAGCCAAATACTGACTGTCTGGTAGATAATGTTTTGCGCAACGTCTCCTGAGCAGAAGCTGATGCGCTCACGCCAGCTGAGTTTGTAACAACCGTTGTCCATTTTCACAGACATTTTTTAAGCCCTTACTTAGCCAGCTCCTTAAACGCCTGAGCGAAGATCAGATAAGCGCAGTTACCTGCGATAGTACCCTCGTTCTGACCCCAGAGGAATGGCCACTGGTCATAGTTCTCGAAGTGATCAGGATGACGGAAGAGGATACCTGGAGCCACGTTGCCAGGGATGAATGAGAAGTCTGCGCGGTTATTGCCATAGAACACAGCCTTAGGACGAGAAGCACCTACAGCAGCTACGAGCGAGTAGTTGTGATATGGGTGACAGCCGAAGAGGTAGTTGGCAGCAGCGTAGATATAATCCTTGGTCACGATGTCTGGATAAGCCGAGTAAGCGGCGCAGACAGCGGTACCGTAAGAGGTTACAGCGCCCGAACCTGCCCAGTTGCCGAGGCCGATAGGTACACCATAAGGATTCTCGTTGCTGATGCTGTCAAGGTAAGCCTTATACTTCTCGACGTATGGGCGAAGCTTCTCCTTATATTCAGCGGTTTCGATTGGAAGTGCATCAAGTGCTGTCTGGATGCTTGCCTCCACGCTGATCTCAAGAGCCTTCCAGATGGTCTCATCGAATGCATCCTTATACTTCTGCTCACCGGTAGCGTTGAAGAGCTGCAGGTTGGTAGCCACATTAGCAAGGCCACGCTTTGAGAGCTCGTCGTGAGTACCGCTCTGGCCACGATCCTTTGGAGGATTGTTCTTCAGCATCTCCTCCGACTCAGCCATCAAGCGCTTTGACTGCACGAGTGCACGGTCAGCCAGAGCGTCATCGAAGCCACGGAGCGCCTTAGCAGCAGCAGCGAACATATTTGCCGCACGTGAGTCGAGCATAGGGCTACGAGTAGTGAAGGCCCAGAGGTCATCGTTGGTACCACTTGACTTGCCGTCAGCTGACTTCTGATATGGCTTCAATGATGGATCATAGTGCAAACCATCAGTGATAGCAGAGATGTCGCCAAGGTGGTGATAGTTATCGAGTACGCCATTCGAGAGGCAAGAAGACATATAGCCGATGACCTCTGCCTGCTTCACGAGGTTGAGTACGCCATGACGGATGTACTGCAGCATATCTGGCTGTCCATCAGGACGATGGAGGTCGACGTAGCGCTGATCCTCATTAACGTAAGTCACGTCACGCTGTGGGTGGAAGAGCTCCCAGTTGCGAACGAGCGACTGCACAACGCCCACATTCGAACCTGTCTCAATATCATAATCACCCGCATCGAAGTAACCACCTACATTGAGGCCCGGGATGAGCTGATAAGGCTTGAACTTACCAGTCACAGGACCCTGGTAGTGAAGGTCGAAGTGGTCACTCTCTGGAGCCTGGAGATAACCCTCTTTGAATGGCTCGCCGTGCCAGATACGATAGCCTTCGTTGACGGTCATGTGGTTCATGTGGATAGGGATCCACACGTCGCTGGTTGCATCGGTAATCTTCTCATACACCTCGTTGCCGATGATGAAGTTATTGGTCTTGGTGTCACCATACTTAATATAATATACACCTGGCTCCTTAACTGAAGAGAAGTCAAACTTAGCATAGTTATACTTGTAGTAACGGCCCCACTCGTTGACCTTACCCGAGAAAGCTTCCTTCTCGCTACCGTCCACATTGACCTTGATGAGCGAAGCAGAACCCTTGACCTTATCGTTCTTATCGAGCTCGATGACAGCTACCTTTGGCTGCTCAGGTACGTAACCGACCTGACAGAAACCGATGTTTGGCTCACGCACCCAGTTAGGAATGGTGTGAGGAGTCACCGTCCAGCTCACCACCTTACCGGTCTTACCTGCTGGCAAAGTGCTGCGGAGCACATACCAACCGTTCTGAGCAAGGACGCGGCCATCATAAAGCTCGAGGTCTACGTCCGATGACTTGACGGTGAGGGTGCGCTGAGGATCCTCAGGAGCCAGCACGAGGGTCTTACCGGTAGCCAATGGCAATGGGTCGACGAACTCATTGGTACCACGGTCATCATAGGTCTTAAAGCCCTTATACTGACGTGGCTTCTCGCTGTTTGGCACGGCCTGAGTCTCAGGAGCGGTGTAGCGAGAGAGGCGGTCGAGCTTACCATCCATCAGGTAAGTCTTCTGCCAGTACTCTGCAGGGAGGAACTCGAGGTTGAAGCCAGCCTTACCAGCCAGGAACTCTGGTACCGGCTTGTCGAGGTAAACCGAGACCTCAAACGAGTCGCCATTACCGGTTACGACCAGTCGAGAGTCGAAGTCATAATCCTCATAGCGGAGGCCAACCTCCACGGTGTTATTCTCAGCATCGACCTTGCGCTCGGTAGTAAATGGCACGAGGTCCCACTGCTCAGGAGTCTTGTTGAGTCGCACAGCACCACCCTGCACAGTACGTACGCCGTGGTGGATGATCTCGAGGCCCGAGTTCTTCTCGTCGTTAAAGCCTCCATTGAAAGTGTTGCTGTAAACCAATACGTTAACGCCGCGAGCTTCGAAGTATTCCAGATCGTTCAATTCGAGATCGGAAGAAACAGGGGCTTGATTGGTGCATGCCGCAAAAGCCAATGCAGCAAGAGCCAAAAATGTAAATTTCTTCATTGTTTAGATTGTTATAGTAATGTGTTTATATTTTCTGATGGTCAGAAGACCTGCTTTTCCTTAAGGTAATAGCACTCTTGAAGAGCATACCGCATAATAGCGCTGCAAATATACTGCATTTTCCGGAGAATTCCAAATTTTTCGTGACAAATCTACATTATTTATAAACAAATGGCTCCAGGAGGTATTTTTCCTTTCGGTGTTCGACCATCCAAGAGATGTGGTTCCGAAGGTTGAAAAATCCCCCGAGTTATCAACATAACGCGTTGATATCCCCATTCCGATAGGGTTATCAACCGAGAAATGTTGATAACTTCCTATTTTTGTGCACAAGTTATCAACAAAATATCGCTGTGAAATTGACGTTGTGTACGCAACGTTGAAATCTTACATCAAAGAAGGTCTCGCAGAAACTCCTGAAATCCCTTCCTCGGCCGTGGCATATCTTACACGGTACCGTGGAAGGGATGCCAACATCTCGGCATCTCCTACACGGTACAATGTAGAGGATGCCGAGACGTAGGAACGGACGCCTTGCAAGCAGGACGTCCGTTCTTTTTTACACGAAGCCACAAACTGGATCCGGGTGAAGGTTTCGTCCAAGTAACATAGTATCTGTTACCTAAATGTGTGACTATCCCCCATGTCCTAAAAGTCATTATTAAAATTATTAGAACATTACAACGCCTTACCCCCTCTGTGTTTTTAGTAACTGATACTATGTTACCGGAATAAAAGGTTTCAAAAAATACGGTCTCAGATTACTCCGAGGCCGTATCACTAGTGTGCATTATGTTTGGTTTCAGATTTTATCATTATTGGCAGAAAGGACGAGATCGTCGCGAAGACGAGCATAGTCCTTTGAGCGGAGGAACTCTTTCAGAAGCTCGACGTGATGCAGGTTGTGCATATCCGAGCCGAGGAAGGAGATCATACCCTCTTCGAGCAGGCGGCGGGCGGTCTTCTGTACATGCTCGCCATAGTATCCACTGAAGCTGAGCACGTTGCACTGGAACTCTACGCCCAGCTCTGCCAGATGCTCGTAGGAACTCAGGCCTCGCTGCTGATAATAGCGGTAGCGCTCAGGATGCGCCATGATGAGGAACCAGCCTTTCTGCTGCAGCTCGCTCAGTACATCGGGCAGGTTATAGAGCGGTTGGCCAAAGCTATTCTCGATGAGGAGGTATCGGCCCTTGAGCGGACGAAGGAGGCACTGAGACTCTCCCCACTTGCCGCTATCCATCATCTGGATAAAGCTATCGTCGATGCGGTACTCGAAGCTATAATCCTCGAACTGAACTGGTATCCCGGCCTTCTGCACTTCAGTACGAAGCGACTGGAAGAGCGGTTCGATGGTCTCGGGAGTATTGAGGAACTTCGGCTCAGTATGATGGGGCGTGAACACGATGCTTTCGACACCCATCTCCGACAGGCCCTTGATGAGTTGAAGTGACTCCTCTGCATCCCCAGAACCGTCATCGACACCCGGGATGATATGACAATGCAGCTCACGCTTATAGGGCATGGGCAGCATCTCGCGGTGACGATGGAACAGGAAATCTAGAAACATGTCTGTATTATCTTATGCAAGGAGGCAATGTATTTATTGCAGCGCAAAGTTAGTTCTTTTTATAGTAGAATGCAAATTTTATAGCAAAAAAGTACATTTATAAGCGAGAAACATGGTTTTTTTCGGGCAAAAAGGGGCACGAATCGGTCATTCTGTCAAAAAAATGACCGAAAAATTGCCAAGGAATGAAAGATTTTATTATCTTTGCACCGTTGTATGTACGCGCAAGCACATAGCACAGGCGCAAATGCACACACAAAACCTTATAAATGCCAAAATAATCATTAATCACAAATACCAAATTAGGATGAATTCTATTATTAAGAAAACCGGTGTTGCCCTCTTGGCTGTGACACCTATCCTTCTGGCCAGCTGTACACAGAAGCAGCAGGCTGCGGAGCCTGAGCTCACCAAGTCAGGCCTCGATCCTCAGAACTTCGCTGCTACCATCAAAGGTAAGACCACAGCGCTCTACACCCTCACCAATGCCAACGGCATGGAGGTATGTATCACCAACTACGGTGGCCGTGTAGTTTCGCTCGTAGTACCTGATCGTGACGGTAAGCCAACCGACGTAGTGCTCGGCTTTGACAACGTGGCTCAGTATGCCGACACCGAGAACTCACCAAGCGACTACGGTTCATCAGTAGGCCGCTATGCTAACCGCATTGCCGGTGGTAAGTTCACCCTCAACGGCGAGGAGATCCAGCTCACCCAGAACGATGGCCCTAACTGCCTGCACGGCGGTGGCGCTACCGGCTGGATGCACCAGGTGTATGACGCTGAGCAGATCGGCGACTCTTGCCTCAAGCTCACCATCGTGGCTGAGGACGGCGAGAACGGCTTCCCTGGCACTGTAACCGCTATCACTACCTACACCGTCAAGGCTAACAACACCCTCGACATGGTATGGGAGGCTACTACCGACAAGGAGACTATCATCAACCAGACCAATCACAACTACTATAACCTCAACGGCGACTTCACCAAGCCAGGTACTGACATGCTGCTCATGCTCAATGCAGAGAACTTCACCCCATCGGATGCGCTCTACATCCCAACCGGTGAGATCAAGCCTGTAGAGGGTACCGTATTCGACTTCCGCCAGCCAACCGCTATCAGCCAGGCTATCGGCGCTGACTTCGATCAGGTACAGAACGCCCGTGGTGGTATCGACCACAACTTCTGCCTCAACACTGCTGGTGACGACACCCAGGTTTGTGCTTCGCTCTACTCTCCAAAGACCGGTATCTTCATGGAGATGTATACCAACGAGCCAGGCGTACAGTGCTACACCGGCAACTTCCAAGGCGTAGACGGTGAGACTGAGATCGCTCACAAGGGCGGTGTATATCCTCAGTACGTCAGCGTATGTCTGGAGAGCCAGAAGTATCCTGACTCACCTAACAAGCCTGAATGGGCTCAGCCTAACCTCAAGCCAGGTGAGAAGTACTATAGCCATGCGGCTTATAAGTTCAGCGTAAAGTAATCAAATCTTAAAAAAATCATAAATTTATGGCACAGCAAAAACGTAACTGGGTCGCAATCATTACCATGTTTGCACTCTTCGCTATGGTAGGTTTCGTAACCAACCTGGCAGCTCCATTCGGTAACATCTGGGGCTTCAAGTATGAGTCTGCCGGTATGCTCGGCAACTTGATGAACTTCACCGCTTATCTCTTCATGGGTATCCCTGCAGGTAACATGCTTACCACTGTAGGTTATAAGAAGACTGCACTCATCGGTATGTGTGTAGGCGTTGTAGGTCTCTTCATCCAGTACCTCTCAAGCATCGTAGGCGCTGACGTTATCGTCACTGGCGAGTATGCATTGAACCTCTTCATCTACCTCCTCGGTGCTCTCGTCTGCGGTTTCTCTGTATGTATGCTCAACACCGTAGTCAACCCTATGCTCAACCTCCTCGGTGGTGGTGGCAAGGTAGGCAACCAGCTCCTTCAGTTCGGTGGCGCTTGCAACTCACTCGCTGGTACTGCAGCTCCTTACCTCGCTGGTGCTCTCATCGGTACTATCACCAAGGACACTGCAATGAGCGACGTAACCCCATTGCTCTTCATCGGTATCGGTATCTTTGTTGTAGCTATCCTCATCATCGCAAGCCTTAAGATCGAGGAGCCACAGGCTAACCTCTCTAAGGTTACCTTCGAGCACTCTCCTATCGCTTTCCGTCACTGCTTGCTCGGCGTTATCGCTATCTTCTTCTATGTAGGCGTTGAGGTAGGTATCCCTGCTCAGATGAACTTCTACGTATCAAGCATGCCATTTGAGGGCGCTGCTACCGTAGGTGGTTCGCTCGCAGCTCTCTACTGGTTGCTCATGCTCTGCGGCCGTCTGGCTTCAGGTTCATTGCTTGGCAACGTATCATCTAAGACTCAGTTGACCTTCGCTTCAGCTATCGCTATCGGCCTGCTCCTCATCGCAGTATTCCTGCCAGAGAGCGTAACTATCAACCTTTATGGTGGCGAGGTTCCAATGAAGTGTCTCTTCATCTTCCTCTGCGGTCTCTGCACTTCTGTTATGTGGGGTGGTATCTTCAACCTCGCTACTGAGGGTCTCGGCAAGTACACTGCTAAGGCTTCTGGTCTCTTCATGGCCATGGTTGTCGGTGGTGGTATCATGCCATTCATCCAGGACCTCATCGGTGTCAACGTTGGCCGTATCGCCAGCTACTGGCTCTCAATCGCTATGCTTGCTTACATCCTCTACTACGCAGCTATCGGTAGCAAGAATGTAAATAAGGATATCAAGGTAGATTGATTTACACCTATATATATTATATAAAACAACACACACAATAATTCATTAACTCCAAAACACAAATTAAGATGAGTGTAATTGATGCACTACAAAGCAGTGGTTTCTCGACCATTGACTTTGTGATTCTCATCGCCTACCTGATTGTCTTGGTAGGTCTGGGACTTTTCCTCAGCCGCTCGAAGGACGGCCAGGAGAAGAGCGCCAACGATTACTTCCTCGCTGGTAATACCCTTACCTGGTGGGCAGTAGGCGCTTCATTAATCGCGGCCAACATCTCGGCCGAACAGTTTATCGGCA